>PLKU01000566.1:249-9943 GCA_003140705.1 Acidobacteriaceae bacterium | reverse complement strand
GCGATACCGGCCGGGAATGTAACCAGGCGGTCTAGCTCGATCGAGTACATGCGGACGGCCCAGCCATCGCGGCCGAGCGACGCAAAGGCAAGACGAGAGTTATCGGGCGCAATGCGCGGCGAGAGCGAGATGGAGCCAAGGTGCGTCACCTGGTGCTGATTCTGGCCGTCGTAGTCCATGCACCAGATCTCTTTGCTGCCGGTGCGGGTGCTTATGAAATAGATTTTGGTTTCTGCAATGCCATTAATGCCGCCGCCGAGTCGCAGGATNNCGAGGATTTTGACGTAGTAGATTTTGGACTCGGCGATGCCGGGGATGCCTCCGCCGAGGCGCAGGATGATCTCATCGGCGAATTGATGAGCGGTCAGGCGCGCCGCGTCCTGCGAAGCAACGTTGGTGTACTGCTTGCCCAGGACTTGGGGGCTGACGGTATTACGTGCGTCAAAGAGCCAGCCTTGAACGGTGAGATGCCCCCCGGAGGCAGAGAGGGATCCGAAGGCAACCATTGCGGCGTTGGCCGGCGCCTGAGACCACTGCTGGNNGGATTGGCCTGCGGAGCGAGCGAACGGGAGACCATGTCGAAGATACCCGCTGCGGAGAGGTCGCTATAGAGTGTGGCGTCGAAGACGGCCTTGAGCGATGGGGTCTGCGGGTCGGTGGATAGCGGTTTGAACTCTGCGGCCGCGAGGCGAATGCGATCCTGGCCGAGATTGGTGCCGGTGTGGACCCAGTCCTGTGCCAAAAGAACCGAAGAAAAAAACATGATGAGAGCGACGATAGCCTGGAGAAAGAGGCGGAAACGAGGTTTCATGCTTCGAGTTTTCCTTCGTCGTTTGGCCGGAATGACAAGATTGAATTTGGCCGTCAATGAATCGGTTTGAAGCGCTTCATGCGAAATGCGCAAAACTTCAGTAGGTACAATCATAGGTCACGTCGAGCCATTGATCGTTGGATTCCCGGGGCAGATCCCCAAAAGTATCAACGCGTTCGGTGGCCAAAAGGCAGGATCGGTCCAGAGTGGGGCTCCCGCTTGCCGTGCTGACCTTGAAACCGGATGGAACTCCCTGCCGGTTCACTCTGAAGTAGATCTGCACTGCGTTGCCCTTGGGCGTGCGTGGATCGACCTGGCCGCGAATCCAGTTCTGGCTCACCTTGCGTTTGATGCCGTCTACGTACCACGGGAAGCGGGTGCCGAAATCGCCATTTGCCACGCTGACCGGCGCCTCGGCCGACGCGCTTTGTGCCATGGTCGACCGGGGCATCGACATTCCTGCCTGCTCGCCAAACTGCGCGCGGTTATCCTGCTTCGGTTGCGGTTGGTGCGGCTGAGTCTTCGGCGCGGACTGGACCTGTTTCTGCGCCTTTACCTGCTTGCCCGAGATGGGGATGGCGGTTTCATCCACAGCCTGTTTCGCCTTGGGCGTCGGCTCGGCAGGGGCCTGGCTCGGCGTCTCAGTCGACAGCACATTTTGATTCGGCGGCCGGTCAGCGGGCAAGGGAAGCGCATTCGACACCAGGCTCACCTGGATCGCGCCGCCTGCCCCCGGATTTCCCCACAGATTGTGATGAAAGAACCCGTTGAGGATTCCGTAAAGAAGCAGCGAGCCGAACAGGGCTGCATGGAGCACCAGCGAACCCACGGCCGGCGCGGCAATGCGCTCGGAAGTTGGTACAAGCTCGCGCTCGAGTTGCTCGCTTCCTTCCAAGAGACTGGCCATGCGGCTGCTAGTTTCCCCCTTCCGTTGAAGCCCGTGCTTCCAACGGTTGGGTGACGATGGAGATATTGGTGATGCCGGCCTGCTTCACGGCGTCCATCACGTTGGCAAATGCGCCGAAGGGTACGTTCTCATCGGCTCTGAGATAGATGATCTGATGCGCAGGGTCGGCGCTTTGCTGGTGCAGCGTCTCAGTCAACGCGTGGATATTCACCAGATGGTCGCCAAGATAGATGTTTTGATTGCGGTCGATGGTCAAAACTACACGCTGTTCGGTGATCTCTTTGATCGTGCGCGTCTTAGGCACGGATACTTCAATCCCTGACTGCAATACCGGCGCCGTAATCATGAAGATGATCAGCAGCACAAGCACCACGTCCACCAGCGGAGTCACGTTGATCTCCGCAAGTGAGGTGCGAGTTTGGCCAGTGTTACCGGTAAAGGCCACGTTCCACCGCCTCTCGTGGAGGATTGGGGGTAGGTTCGGGAGCGCGCGCCGCTGCGGCAGTACGCTGAGGTATCTCTTCCATCGAGTTCAACAGTTCACGGCAAAAGTCATCCGTGGCCGATGCAAATACCCGAATCCGAGCCGTGAACTGGTTGTAAGCAACCAAGGCGGGAATGGCCACAAACAGTCCGGCGGCGGTGGTGATCAATGCCTCTGAGATGCCAGGAGCCACGGCGCGCAGGGTCGCCGATCCGGCCGCCCCCAGGCCGTGAAATGCGTCGATGATGCCCACGACCGTGCCAAACAGGCCCACGTAGACGGTGGTGGAGGCAATTGTTGCCAGCCCAGTCATCCGCCGTTCCAGGGCAGTGATGGCCTCTGAAGCAGCCGTCTGCGCCGAGCGTTCCAGCGGAGTTATATTGCGCGGAGGACCTGATCCGCCGGTCTGCCGTTTGTAAGTCTCGTACACATCTTCGAAAACCTGCGCTAACGGACTGGCTTTGCAGTCAGCCGTCAGCGCAGAAATCTCCTGCAGGCGGCTTGCCTTGCGGAAAGCCCGGATGAATTTTCGGCTCTGGTTGGTGGCATTCCCGAAGGTGGATATCTTGCCCAGAATGATGAACCAGGAATAGAAACTGGCAATGGCCAGTAGCACCAGCACAGCTTCGGCCACGGACCCAATGTTGTTGAATATCTCTACCAGCGCGCTTGGACCTGACGCGGACGGAGGTGTGGCGCTATCAGCCTGCATCATCAAGAGGAGGGCGGTGTTAAAAATCGGCATTCACCTCTATATCAACCGTATCAGACGCGATGGCAGCTTCCAAGTTATCGATTGGATGCTCCCGAAGCTGTGCCGGGTTGATCGCCGAGGGCGGGAAAGCCCCGTTCATGCTATGCTGCGCTCGGATTCCCGATACGGTTTGTACTGGATGAAAACCGGATAACCAAAGGAAAACGGAAGCTGGGATGCTCGTCGAACTTCGCGCTGAAAACTATGCCGTTATCGATCACGCCATTGCTGTGTTTGGCCCCGGACTGAACCTTCTTACCGGCGAGACAGGTGCGGGCAAGTCGATCCTCGTAGACGCGTTGGCACTCCTCATGGGCGGCAAAGCCTCGACAGAGGTCGTGCGCCACGGCGCAGACAAAGCCGTCGTCGCCTGTGTCTTCGAGTCCACGGTGGGTGCAGAGAACATTCTTGAAGAGAATGGCATCGACGTTGAGGGCAATGAAATCATCCTGCGCCGCGAGATCCTCTCTTCCGGCAAGGGTCGCGTATTTGTGAACAACCAGCCCGCAACCGTGGCTGTGCTCAAGCTGTTGGCGCCGGAACTGGCGCTGGTTCATGCGCAGAGCGAAACGCTCAGCAGCTTCGACCAGGCGCAGCAGCGGATTCTGCTTGATCGATTCGGCGGTCTTTCCACTGAAGTTGTCAGCGAGGCGTACGCACGCTGGCGGAGCGCATCGGAAAAGCTGGACGCGATGGTCGAGGGTGAGCAGGACCGGATGCGCATGGTCGACCTTTGGAGCTACCAGAACAGCGAGATTGAGGCTGCCCGCCTGGTTGCCGGCGAGGACGAGGCCCTGGAGACGGAAAAGCGTGTGTTGGCCAACGCGGAGAAGCTTCACGCTGCGGCGCTGGGGGCCTTCGATCAACTGTACCAAGGCGAGGCATCAGCCGAAGTTGCCTTGCGTGCCGCCGTCCGCAATGTGGAGGAGCTGGCGCGCTACGACGGGCGATTTGCCGAGGCAGCCAGCCAATTGGAGTCAGTACGGGCCACTGTTGGCGATGTTGGTGCGAGCTTGCGTGATTATGCGGAGGGCATTAATGCCTCGCCCGAGCGTCTTGCGGAGATTGAAGACCGTCTGGCCGCACTCGACCGGCTTAAGCGCAAATACGGCAAGACTGTGGCCGAGGTCATTGCCTTCGGCGAAGAGGTCGGCCACAAGCTTGCGGAGGTCGAGGATCGTGACGAGATCCTCAAAGCGCTTCGCCTTGACCTGGACCAGGCCGCGGCCGAGTATCGATCTGCAGCCGGCGTACTCCATCAGGAACGGAAGGCCGCCTCAATCAAACTTGCCAAGCTGGCAGAAGTCCAGATCAATTCGCTGGCGATGAAAGTCCTCTTTGAAGTAGCCATCACGATCCGCGATGCCGAATCCGACTGGACTTCTTCCGGCTGGGATCAAGTCGAGTGCAGGATCGCGACCAACCCAGGCGAACCGCTCAAAGCTCTTCATGAGATCGCTTCAGGCGGCGAGATGAGCCGCGTCATGCTTGCCCTCAAGGTCAGTGTGGAAGAGGGCGCAGTCAAGCCAAAAAAGAAGACGCCCACTCCAAGGACCCTTGTCTTCGACGAAATCGACATCGGCATCGGTGGCCGCGCGGCAGAGGCTGTCGGCCAAAAGCTTAAGTCCCTGAGCCGTGGCCAGCAGGTCCTCTGCGTCACGCACTTACCTCAGATTGCCGCCTTCGCCGATCAGCATTTTGTCGTTGAAAAGCGCGAGGCCGACGGTCGTACCAAGATGCAGATCCGACTCCTCGACGACCGCGCCCGCATGCACGAAGTCGCCCGCATGGTCAGCGGCGCCAAGGTTACTGAAACCAGCCTCCAGCACGCCGCCCAGATGATCGTNNGCATTCAAGTTGACGCGACCCCCAGGGAGCGACGATCCCGCATGAAACTCAGAAGGATAGAGTCACCCTGGTCTCGCTCTAGGCGCGTCATTTCTTGCTGACGTGGCCGCGGCCGTCTCGGACCTCGTTTCCCTTGAAATGATCAATTTTATCCAGCGACTTGGTTGGCTCGGGCTTGTCGCCGCGGTTGGGCGCCGTGCCTTTGTAGCCGTGCGCAACGTCGGAGCGGTTGTTCACGTGGCCGCGAAAGTTCGTACCTCCGTGAAACCATGGGCCCGCACCAATAAAGACGCCGCCCACAAACCATTCGGGTCCGTAATATCCATAGGGGGCGCAGGCATAGGGCACGTAGTCGTAATAGCCGTAAGGGCACTCGGGGGCAACGCCGATGTCAACGCTGACCTGCGGGATCGCCTTGGCAGGCGATGCCGTTAAAGCGGATGCCGCAACAGCAGTGAGAGCCAAAAGTTTGAGTGTGTTCATGGATTCTCCTCTTGACGGTCTGTTTGTGCAACGATCTGCTGACCCTCGATGTGCTGGGCCGTGTAGAACCCATCGGGGTCCAGGGATGAGCCACCAAAGCTCAAAGGGATTGAGTCAAGAACGGCCGAGGTAGATTGCGCGTGCTCAATTGACTTCGGGACCTTGAGGACGGTACGCTGCCCACTCAGATAAAAGGGGAAACTCAAAGGATGTCCAACTGGGTGTTGCAGGGGCTTGATTCAGGTTGTGCCGCGTATGCGTTCTTCAGCTTTTCTTTGCTGTTTTTTCGATGCCCCGGTTGGTATACTGGATGATGTGACTACAACTGTCCTCGATTCCAACTCGAACGGAAATCACGCCGAGTCTTCCCCTAGCCAGAAGAGGGTGTTGTTGCTCAAGCCACGGGGCTTTTGCGCAGGTGTGGTGCGCGCGATCGACATTGTCAAAATCGCGCTGGAAACCTTTGGTGCACCCATCTACGTGCGTCGCGAAATCGTTCATAACCGCTATGTCGTGAATGAGTTGGCAGACAAAGGCGCGATTTTTGTGCATGAAATCGACGACGTGCCTGACGGCCAGCGCGTCATTTATTCCGCCCACGGAGTTTCGCCCGCTGTGCGTGAGCTGAGCAAGGGCCGCGGCTTGAGGGTGATTGACGCCACCTGCCCGCTGGTCACCAAAGTTCACATCGAGGCCGTCAAGTTTGCCAAGCAGGGTTATGCGTTAGTGCTCATTGGCCACCGTGACCACGATGAGATAGAGGGAACCCTCGGTGAGGCGCCTGAAGTAACCCAGGTCGTTTCAAATGTGGCGGATGTCGAGGCGCTCGAAGTGCCCGATCCAAACCGCGTGGCGTATCTCACCCAGACGACCCTCAGCCTCGACGAGGCGCGGGACATTATCCACGCCCTTAAGCTCAAATATCCCAACATTGTCGGGCCGCACACACAGGACATCTGCTACGCCACCGAAAACCGCCAGGTTGCGGTGCGCAACGTGGCTCACAATGCGGAGCTGGTTCTGGTTGTAGGTTCCACGAACAGCTCGAATTCGAATCGGCTGGTTGAGGTCTCACGGAACCTTGGTACCATTGGGTACTTGATTGATAATTCTGCAGCCATCGACCCCAAGTGGTTAGAAGGTGTGACAAATGTTGCGGTTACGGCTGGCGCCTCGGCGCCGGAGATCCTGGTCGAGGACGTGGTCAATTATTTGCGACTTAACGGCTATAACAACGTCGAAGAAGTAGAAGTGATGCCCGAGAATGTCCGCTTCGGGCTCCCGCCTGAGATCATCCAAGCTATTGGCAGTGCCGGCGGAGCTGAGCCGGTAGCAGTCCGATAAGAAATAGAAAGCGAGTCGCTGAGAATTTGTATTTATGTGATTGTTTTGGGTTAACAACTGAGGCGTTTGAAACCGCATGAGTCAACAGCAGGGGAAAACGCAGTCCGCAGAGCTGAAATCAGGGGCCTCCAGGTCAGAATCTGCCTGGCCAGGGAACCCCAAATCCTGGATTCCGAAGTCGGTAGTGCCCAGGTTTGGCCGCATCGACGCGGATCTGGCCGATGTAGAGGCGGCCATTGAACGGTCGCGCGACTATCTTCTCTCTGAGCAGCACCCTGATGGTTACTGGTGCGGGGAGCTCGAGGGAGACTCGATGCTCGAAGCCGACTACATCTATCTCCACACTCAACTGGAAAGCGGCGATCCGGGGCGGCTCAAACGCGCCTTCACTGAGATGATGCGCTACCAGAACGAGGATGGTAGTTGGAGCCTTTTTCCCGGTGGCCCGGGCAATATCTCACTTTCAGTCAAGTGCTATTTCTCAGCCAAGCTCATGGGCGTTGGCGCCGACGACCCGCGCTTGATCAAGTGCCGTGAATGGGTTCTGGCCCATGGCGGCGTTGTCGCGTGCAATACATTCACCAAGATGTATCTCTGCGGTCTCGGTCAGTATGACTACGACGCAGTCCCAGCCATCCCGCCTGAGATCGTTCTATTTCCCAGTTGGTTTTATTTCAATATCTACGAAATCTCGTCCTGGTCGCGGTCGATTCTTGTCCCGCTTGCCATCATCTACGCCAAGAAGCCTTACAAGAGGATTCCCACGGAACAGAGCATCGATGAGTTGTTTGTCGGCGGACGCGCCAATGCCGAGCTCCGCCTCAGGCTCGACCGCAAGCGGATCGTCTCCTGGCGGAACGTATTTCTTATCTTCGATCGGGTTCTGCACTTCCTGGAGGCAGTCCACTTGCGGCCGCTGCGCACGCTGGCGTTGAAAAAAGCGGAGAAGTGGCTGCTTGAGCGGCTTGAGATGACAGATGGCCTCGGCGCCATCTATCCGGCCATGTTGAACGCGATCATCGCGCTGCGCTGCCTTGGGTACTCTGAGGACGATCCGCAGGTCATTCGCGCCCGCGACGAGTTTGAGAAGCTCGGCATCGAAGAGCCTCCCAGCCCCGGCATGCCGGAGCCAACCTTCCGTATGCAGCCGGCCGTGTCTCCCGTATGGGATACGGCGCAGGCAGTCTACGCGCTCGGCGAAGCTGGTGTACCGCGCAATGATCCGCGCCTCATCAGGGCCGTTGACTGGATGCTGGCAAAAGAAGTCCGGCACAAGGGTGATTGGGCCGTAAAGGTTCCGAACACCGAGCCGGGCGGCTGGTACTTTGAGTTCAACAACGAGTTCTACCCAGACACCGATGACACCGCCCAGGTGCTGCTGGCGCTCGACAAAGTAGACAACCCGCGCGAGAGCTATCAGCACAAGGTGGCGCAGCGCGCCATTGAGTGGGAGTTTGCCATGCAGTGCCGCAACGGCGGCTGGGGCAGCTTCGACAAAGACAACACCAAGATGATCTTCCAGTACATCCCCTTTGCGGATCACAACGCCATGTTGGACCCGCCGACGGTGGACATCACTGGAAGAATTCTTGAGATGTTGGCGACCTATGGATATACCCGCGAAGACAAGCGCGTGGAGAAAGCCGTCAAGTTCATCTTCGACCGCCAGGAGTCGGACGGAAGCTGGTTTGGACGCTGGGGTGTCAACTATCTCTATGGCACATTTCTTGTCTTGCGCGGGCTTGAAGCCGTCGGCATTGATCATCTCGAACCGCAGGTGCAACAGGCTGCGGAATGGATCCGCATGGTGCAGAATCCCGACGGCGGATGGGGTGAAACCTGCGGCAGCTACGATGACCCGAATACGCGCGGCGTCGGCTCAAGCACGCCTTCGCAAACCGCTTGGGCTTTGTTGGGGCTTCTCGCCGCCGGCGATGACCGGTCTGACTCCATCGCCAAGGGAGTACGCTGGCTGCTTACGCGCCAGGATCCCGATGGCAGTTGGTATGAGCGAGTCGGCTCGGGGCCGACACGACAGGCCTTGTACACTGGAACTGGCTTCCCACGAGTCTTTTACCTGGCATACGAAATGTATCGTCAGTACTTCCCGCTGCTGGCTTTGACCAGTTACAGGCGGGCAATGGAACGCGCCTCGTAAAGCGCGCTGGAGGGTTTTCATAAGATGGCTGTTCCTATCTCCCAGATGTGGACCGTTGCCACCTACGTTTTGAAGAAGAGGCTGACGGGCGACAAACGGTATCCGCTGGTGCTGATGCTGGAGCCTCTCTTCCGCTGCAACCTCGCGTGCGCGGGTTGCGGCAAAGTGCAATATCCGCCGCATATTTTGAAGAAGCAGCTTTCGCCGGAGGAGTGCTTCGCCGCTGTGGAAGAGTGCGGCGCGCCCATGGTGTCGATTCCCGGCGGCGAGCCGCTGATGCANNGTGGCGCGCAAGAAGTACATCTACCTTTGCACCAACGCCCTGGAGCTCAAGCGCCGTCTTCCGGAATTCACGCCGTCGAAGTATCTCACCTTCTCAGTGCATCTCGATGGAGACCGCGAACACCACGACTTTTCAATCTGCCGCGAGGGTGGATATGACATCGCCGTTGAGGGCATCAAAGAGGCCGTGAAGCGCGGGTTCCGGGTCACGACCAATGCCACCTTCTTTGATGGCACCGACCCCAATACCGTGCGCGGATTCTTTGATGAAGTCATGGATATGGGCGTTGAAGGGATCGTGCTCTCGCCCGGATATAGCTACGACAAAGCTCCGGATCAGAATCGCTTCATGGGCCGCGCGCGCGTGCGCCGCTTGTTCCGCGCTATCCTGTCGAATCGCAAGCCGACATGGAAGTTCAATATGTCGCCGCTGTTCCTCGAATTCCTCATGGGCGATCGCAAATACGAGTGCACGCCCTGGAGTACGCCGACCTTCAACATCTTCGGCTGGCAGCGCCCCTGCTATCTACTCCAGGATGGATATACGGAGACCTACAAGGAACTGATTGAGACCACTAAGTGGGAAGAATACGGTGTGGCCAGCGGCAACCCCAAGTGCGCCA
>PLKU01000566.1:0-197 GCA_003140705.1 Acidobacteriaceae bacterium | reverse complement strand
CCTCCATGGCGGAGACAAACCAATGACCGCCGAAGTGATGAAATACACGCTGCAGCAGGTTGAAGATCTTGAACTGGCTCCGGGCTTCGAACATGAAAAGCTTGAAGGCTGGATTCCAACGGTGGCCAGCGACGACGAGTTGCGCCAGGCGCTTGAAAAAGCATTCGACTATCGCGGCGACGTTACTCTTACCCTCA
>PLKU01000365.1 GCA_003140705.1 Acidobacteriaceae bacterium | reverse complement strand
GTCTTTTACCACGACAA
This sequence comes from Acidobacteriaceae bacterium, assembly GCA_003140705.1. Lineage (GTDB taxonomy): Bacteria > Acidobacteriota > Terriglobia > Terriglobales > Acidobacteriaceae > Telmatobacter. The sequence goes on along the minus strand of PLKU01000365.1, from coordinate 8,750 downwards.
GTGCTTCGATGGAGCCTGCTCTGCTTCGCTGTTCACCCGCTTTCACCGCGAGTGCGTCGCCTCTGGTGCAAGCTATGAGTATCACGGCCTTGTCCACCGCGCCGGTGCCCTCTTTGACGAGAGTGAATTCACTGGAGATGAGAACGCCATCGTCGACTTCAAATACTCCGCTTCGCCAAGAATAACGTGGTGGTTCGACCATCATCTTTCGGCCTTCCTCAGTCCCGAGGATCATCAGAGCTTTGTCGATTGCCAGAAAGACCCAGTCTGCGGCAAGCACAAGTTCTTTGATCCCGATTACACCTCCTGCACCAGCTTTCTGGCGCACATTGCCTCCACTCAATTCTCCTTTGACACAGCCCCGGTCGCTGAGCTCATCCATTGGGCCAACATCGTCGACGGCGCTCTCTATGAGAGCCCGCAGGCGGCTGTCGAGATGGCAGCCCCGGCCATGAAACTCACGCTGATCATCGAGTCCACGCAGGACCCGGCATTTATTCCCCGGCTCATTCCGCTGCTCACCGAGATGCCGTTGGCCGAGGTGCTCAGTAAGCCTTTTGTTGGGGAATTGCTGCCTCCCTTGCTTGAGCGCCATAAAGAAGCGTTGGAACTAATTCGCGGCCGCGCGGAAGAGCGCGATGGCACCATCTTCTTCGACATCACTGACCATCCGCTCGAAGGCTTTAACAAGTTCATCCCCTACTATCTCTACCCAAACGCTACGTACTCGATTGGGCTCTCCAAGTCTAGTTTCCGCACCAAGGTGGCCGTGGGCTCGAACCCGTGGACCAAGGCCGACCCGGCGAAAATGGTCAATCTGGCCCAGGTGTGTGAGCGTTACGGTGGCGGCGGACATGCCCGCGTGGGCGCCATCAGCTTTTCACCTGACCAGGCAGACCGCGCCCGCGCCGCGGCAGCGGAAATTGTGGCTGAGCTCAGGTCGAAGAACCACGTAGCATAAGTTGGACACAACCCAGAAACTGTAATCGGAGAGTGACGCGAGTCAGCCTCGCTGTAAGGTAGACTGTACCCGCGGTCACCTTCAGGTTGCCAAGATCCTCTGTATGCATGCAATGACGGGGCCCCTCGGAGACCCCGTTCCAACTGTAGAACCCTCGTTACACGAGGCATGCCAATGCTCATTTCAGAACGCCTGCCGGGGTTGCGGGCTGCCCGTTGGATAGCAGCCCTGGTGTTTTGCTTCATTGCTGCTTCAGCCCACACTCAAGTGGTCCCTTCGGCCACAAAGCAGCGTCATTTGCTCTCCGTGGGCGGCGAATATGCCAATGTCCGAGCCGGTTATCCCTACGGCAGCATTCAGCGTCTTTGGGAGATCGGCGGCTTTGTCGACTACGGCATGGTCAGAGCTATCAGTATCGAAGGTGACATCCGACACCTGCCAACCAACGGCTTTTACCAGGAAACGCAGGATAACTATCTTGCCGGGCCGAAATATACGATCAGCAAATTCGGCAGGCTCCGGCCCTACGCGCAATTCCTGATCGGTCTCGGCAGGCTCAAAGACCCATCCATCACCGGAACCGATAACTTCTTTGTTCTCGCCCCTGGAGCAGGCGCAAGCTTTCACCTAAGCGGCAGATGGTCCGCGCGCGGGGGATACGAGTATCAGATGTGGCAAAACTCGGCCAATATGGGCGGCCAGCACGGTAGCAATATTACGCCCAACGGTGTCCACGTCGGCCTTGTCTTCTCGGTTTTTTAGGGTAGTTAGTCGCTCGACAGTGTTCTGAGCGGCGTGCCATGACGCCTACAGGGATCTTCTGCGGTGGTCTTGTTCCGGGACAGCGGTTTACCCGAGGGCCCCGCTCACCAGGATCAGCAGAACGGCCGCCATCACGTGCACACAGATGAGCCGTCCGGCTACCCCTATCGACGTGTAGTGCCTCTGGAAAAGGCTCCGCGCCAGAAGCCCCTCGATTGGGAACTGCGCATAGAGCATGACATGTGGAAGGTCCCCGAATATCGACCCGCCCAGGCGCAATTCCGGCCGGCCCGACAATACCACAAAGGGAAATACTATCCCCATTCCCCATGGTTGGAATATGGAGAGTCCCTCGCTCATTGCAGGGGCCAGCAATGCTAGAAGAATTCCTACAAGCACTGGCCAGAGCCCAACCAGAAGCCGCTTTGACTGCTTGCGCCGATCCGCTTCAAGCTGGATGTGAAGCTTGGCCAGGCCCGCTTGCAACTGCACCCTGCCCAGATCTGGGAAGGAAGTCATCGCGTACGCGCTGCTCTGCTTCCCCGCAGATTTCTTCCCGGATTTGATTGCTGAGATTCCAAACATCGCGTTAACCAAGGAGTAAACGAAATATTGTGCCACTTCACCGTTCGAGTAGGCTGCAATAGGATTGCCAACAATCTGTCGCCGTAACTTCCGTAATTTTAACTTCCAATCTTGCCAGCAACAATGCCACTTTAGCGCCAAACCGGCCTTCCCCACCTTGACCTCGGAAATTGCGATTTTCCTCTCAATAAAACCTACAACTAAAGGTCATTAGCACATTTCTTAATCACTGCCAAACAGATTGAAATATGTTCGTGCAGGGAAACATCTAGCTCACATGCCCCCTGGATGACATCCTCCCGATTGACTCCCCGCACGAACGCTTTATCCTTCATTTTTTCGTACACTTGCTGCTTCGACATCCGAAATGGCCCTGCTCGGCTTCACCAGGGCACATGCAGTCAAAAAACCGGATAGTTCATAGCAGGCAAACAGCGACTTGTCCAGATGCGTCACGCGCGGCACGCCGGAGTATCGAGCGTGGCCCAGGATGGCCGTCCGCACCCCGATCGGCCATCCCAGACGCTCCAGTTCTTTGACCCCGACAAAAGGATGCTCCGCCGGTGTTGGGTGGCGCTCGTAGTCAAAGTCGTGGAGCAGGGCAGTCGTCGCATACAACTCGATCATGGCTGAACGCTCCGCTGCGCGCTCTGCGCCGGTCAGCCCCAGCCGGTCGGCCTCCGCCTCGCCGCAAGCTGTCACGCGCGCTTCCACCGCCAGCGCGTGTCTGCGCAGACTCTCGCTTTGGGTCCATTCGGTAAGCAACGCCCAGGCCTTTGACCGTCCAAAGCCCCCTTGGCTGTACCCGGTCCCAAACTGGCAGCGCCGCTCGCATCCTGCTCGTTTGAGTCACAAAACATTTTATTTTCTCTCCATGTTGCACAATTTGGTTCGTGTTTCTTCCGGGTTTTCAGGGTATGATGGGGAAATCTTAGGATAGAGCCTAAGTTTCCACTTGACAATTATGGTTCACTTCCCCGACAGTACTGCATATCGCGGTGCAAAAAAGCACCACGGAGTTCCTGCTCTGGCACTCCGCAAACGGCTGATGGCTAACACTCTAGTGAGCGTGGAAACGCGCGAAGTAGTCCGCTGTGACAACTGCAGTCTGGTTCAATTCAGAACCCTCAACGCCCTTTGCAGAAAATGCCACAAGCCCCTGGATGTCGAGGAGCCTGTGCAGCTGGCGCCGCAGTTGGTGGCCAGCCAGCCAACCGCACCAGCTTCGGCCGAGGCTGGATTGCAGGTTGCTGGGCAGGTGCGCGATATCCGCAAGGCACGCCACCTCAGCCAGCGCCAGCTGGCGGGACGCATGCAGGTGCCCCGTACCTACATCTCCAAGATCGAAAATGGCAAGGCGATCCCCACACTGGGCTCGCTGGAACGCCTCGCCTCGGCTCTCGAGGTGGACCTCTGCCAGCTTGTTCGCGACTCCCGCAGCCGCCGCGACGAAGAAGTGGCCGCCATTCTGGCCGATCCATTCCTCGCCGAGGTTGCCTCGTTGCTCCCGCATCTGGGCTCGATGCATCGCATGCTCTTTTCCGGTGCGGTGCGCGACGCAGCCACGGGTCGCCGTCGCTCAGCATAGAAACTGCCCAGCCGTCAGACTGCCCATTCCTTTGATGGTCTCGGCTGGGTTCTGTTTCGCCGGCACCCGCCCCTGCGACTCCGCTCCGTGCGCTCTGGCGCAGCTTTGAGCCCAGGGTGGGCGACATAGAAATGGAATCAAGCGGCACGCCGGTCCTCCCAATAATCCTCAAATTGTCGGTTGAGATGGCAGCAGCGGAGGGCAACGATAGCATTGGCCCCGCGGACAGTCCAGAACATGCCGGATTGCTTGAGCCGGGAACCGATTACGGTCTTGCACCCGGCTTCGATGACGCCGGAGCCAACAAACAGGTGCTGGTGACGAAACTTGGGGTAGCGCATGCGTTCGGCATTTCTCTCAAAGTAGGCGGCTTCGATGCGCAACTTCTCGATGACTTCGGGATTGGTTGATGCGATGGAACGGAGGGAGAGGACCAGTTTTTCGATTTTCCCCTTGTCCAGAAGCCGCTGGTGCTTTTTCATCCACGCCTTCTGCTTCATTGCATCATTGGGGTGCAATTTACGCGCCAACTCCCACAGGTGTTGCCGGGCGTGATAGAGATCGACGATTTGAATCGCGCCGGAGAAGTGCAGATCGGCTAGATTCCAGATCCATTCGGCGCCATCGGCTAGGACGACTTTCTTTGCCGCGTGCTCCCAGCCGCGCTGATAGGCTTCGAGGTAGATTCGTTTGCCAAACTCTTCCGCCGTCTCGATGGCTCCGGTGTAGGTAGTCGAATCCGGATCGCGGATGGGGAAGCCCTCCTTGTCGTACGTGGTTTGGGTGAACACACATCCCAGCTTGACCTCCCGCGTATGGGCGGGCTGACCGTCTGTCTTGCCTTGGCGGCCTACAGTTTCCTTCTTGACCACCGGCACTCCGGTCCCATCCATCTCCACATAGAGAACCGGAATCGGCTTGCCGAGGACAACGGAAAGATCCAGCTGGATCGCTTTCTCGATCTCCTCGCGCTCACGCTGAGCGATATCCTCTCCAATCGCTTCTGCGGTGCGCTCCACAGACTTGGTAGTCACCTCCAGTCCGGCCAGAACTTTCATCTGTTCGCGGCCATGATCGAAGGGAGCATCCTGGCCCACCAGAGCGTGCATACGGCGCACCCCGGGCGAGAACTTCATGTTCTCGATATCCAGTTCCACGTCGGCCGGAAACTGTCCTTGATGACAATGCGGGCACAAATAGTAGGGACGCGACAGTTCCACCTCGCCCAAGGCGGTGAGAAGCCGTCGTGAGCGCAGTTCGCGGTAATGTGCCTGATGGCCGCATGGGCACGGAATGCTGCGCTGGTCGGCGGCTGGCACGGCAAATTGCAACAACTGCGTGAGAGCCGCCGCTCCGGCCTGATGCAAGGCGGCGCGAAAGCCCATCTCCACCGCCTCCAGATCGAGGCCGCCGGTCTGCTTCCGCTCGGCGAAGATACGGCTCAACAGTGTGGTTACTTCGCGCGCGACCTCTGCATGGATCGCCTCGGCCGTTTTTTTTCCTCTGCTGTGAGCGCATCCTTCACTGGTCGGGCGCGACAGATCCTTTCATTGACCTCGACAAAGGACCGCTCCAGTTGCCGATAGCGGCGAAAGACCTCAATCTCCCGTTCGGCCTTGCGCTGCTCGGCAGGCGTGGCGAAGCTTTCGGTAACCGTCTTGCCATTCACCTTATAGGTCAACCGCGGATGTGGACGGTGGCCCGGATCATCGGGACGGTGGCAATGGCAACCCGGATTACCACAGCGACCACCAGTCCCGGTAATCGACCCGGCGCGAAAATCTTCCAGTTCAGAAATCTGCCGCAGGACGGCGGCCCGTTGTCGTTCCAGATCGGCGAGTGAATCAGGCATGAGCTCCTCCTTAACCGAGCGTACTATATACGCTCGGTTAATGGACACAAAAAAAAGAAGGTGCCGATTTCTCATTCTCAGGTCGCACACCCCCAGGCGTGGTTTACCTTGACACAGCAACGTGCGCGCGTATCTTATCTTGTAGGCATTCTTTTTGGAATCCGGTCAGAATGAGCACTTTCTGAGCCGCGCTCATTCTGAACAATGAGCTCTGGATTGGGAGTTCAACCTGATTGGGAGTTCAAGAGGAAGGCTGTGTCGAACAGGAAGCAGACGGCTGTTGAGTTTCAGGGATGGGCGCGAGCGGGAAATTGGATTCCAGACCCGAACGGCCTGCGGCAACAAGGGCGCCTTTCTCGGAACCTGACGCAGATTCTGGCTTGAGCCTGGGCCGGGCGTGTTCATCGGCCTGGATCAAGCAAAGTTCTTTCCCGGAGACAAATTTTCTTGCAGGCATCCGGTTCAGAGCCGGGTTTGCCTTTGCCCTGAACGGCAGCGGCGGTTGTGCGGCCAAGGGTGAGTAAAGGATGATCGTGGCGACAGGTTTTGCAGTATTGGCGGGTTTGCCCGCCGGAGCGGGTGGAAGCAGCCTTCCAATGCTTCTCCCCTTGCTTTTGATTCCGGTTCTTTACCTGGTAATGATCCGCCCCCAGCAAAAGAGGCAAAAAGAATGGCAGGCGATGCTGGGCGGCATCAAGGCCGGGGATCGGGTGACCACCGCGGGAGGCATCCGCGGAATTATCCTTTCCATCAAAGATGATGTAATCGTCATTCGCGTGGCCCCAGACAACATCAAGCTTGAAGTAGCCAAGAGCGCGATTGCTTCGGTAACGCAAGAGGGGCCTTCGGGCTCATAGATTCTGTTTTTTATCCCTTGCACCACAACAGGCGCGGAGGATGCGGTACCCACATTTCAGAAATACCGATTTGAACTAGAGAAACGGGACGATGAAGAAGAATCTCCAGAACAAAGTAGTCCTGATTGTTGCAGTCCTTTTGGTTTGCGGATACGGCATTATCGGCGTGCCATCAGGAGTAAGCGGCACCGCCTTGTTAAATGCCGTGAGTCAGCGGATTCATCTTGGATTGGATCTGCGCGGCGGCGTCCACCTGATTTTGGAGGTGGTGGTGTCGGAGGCTGTGAGCGCTGAAACGGACAACACCGCGGGGCAGATCGAGCAGGCTCTCAAGGGCGCAAACCTGAGCTTTACCCAGGTTTTCAAACCGGATCCAACCAAACAGCCGCAAACAATCCGCATCGAGGGTACGACGCAGGCCCAGGCCACAACGGTACGCTCCACGCTCGATAGTAAGTATGGAAATGAATACGACGTTGCCGGCGGCGGGGCAGACAACACCTGGACTCTGACCATGAAACCCTCGGTGGTAACGGCACTTGAGCAGAAGACCGTCGAGCAGGCAATCGAGACGATTCGCGACCGCGTGGACACATTGGGCGTGAGCGAACCTTTGATCCAGCAGTACGGACTGGGAGACAACCAGATCCTGGTTGAGTTGCCGGGCATCAGCGATCTTGACCGGGTGAAGAGCATTATTCAGTCGACGGCGAGGCTTGAAATTCACGCCGTTGTCGGCGGGCCCTACAAGGACGACCAGGAAGCAATGGCCAGCCTTGGGCCTTCTGTTCCGCCAGACGACATCCTGGTGCATGGCTCAGGAACCCTTGCAACCGGTTCCGATACGGACAGCGTGTATGTGCTGCAGCGAGCCTACATCGTAGGCGGCCAGGATTTTCGCTCCGCCGATCCCAGTACGGATCAAAACGGGCGCAGGAATGTTCGCTTCACGCTGACAAATGAAGCAGGCGACAAGTTCTACGACTACACAAGCAAAAACGTTGGCCAAAGCATGGCCGTAGTCATGGGCGGACGCGTCCGCGAAGTCGCCACCATCCAAAGCGCCATTCGCGATTCCGGTGAGATTACTGGCAGCTTTACTCCGGATGAGGTCACCATGCTGTCCAAGATGCTGCGCACCGGAGCGCTGCCGGCCTCATTGAACTATCTTGAGGACCGGACAGTGGGCGCGTCGCTCGGCGCTGATTCGATCAAGAAGGGCGTTACAGCAGCGATTGTGGGCATCCTGGTGGTCATGGCGTTCATGCTGTTCTACTACCGTGGCTCGGGAATCAATGCCGACCTGGCGCTGGTTTTGAACTTGGTGATCTTGCTTGGCTTCATGGGCTTTTCAACGGCAACGCTGACGTTGCCGGGTATTGCCGGAGTAATTCTGACCATCGGCATGGGCGTTGACTCCAACGTACTGATCTTCGAGCGCATCCGAGAAGAGGTGCGGGCGGGGAAGGCTCCGTCGGCGGCCGTGGACCAGGGATTTGCGCACGCATGGACGACGATTCTGGATACCCACGTCACGACAATCGTTTCGGCGGCCATCCTGTTCATGTTTGGCACCGGCCCGGTAAAGGGATTTGCAACCACCCTGACGATCGGTCTGTTGGCCAACCTGTTCACGGCTGTGTATGTCTCGCGGGTGATCTTTGATGCGCATGTCAACAAGCTGAAGACCGGGGAGATGCTTTCGATCTAGGTCTGGGTACTTGGGCGGCCCGGTCGGCATTGTTGATCGTCAGCTGAGAACGAGGATTGCTGGAGTCCGCTGAGGCCTCCAGAACAGGGAAGAACGGGAAGGGAAAGAACCAGTGGAATTGTTNNGTTGACTGGCTGAGGCTGAAGTGGGGCTTCCTTGGCTTTTCATTGATCTTCAGTGTGGCTGGCGTGGGGATGATGGCCTACAACTGGTCGCACATCGGCAGCCCGGTCCGGCTTGGCGTGGACTTTCGCGGTGGCACCCAGGTGCAGGTGAAATTCGAGCAAGCCCCTGACCTGGATAAGATTCGCAGCGCCACGGCTGCAGCTGGCATTTCGGATGCAAAGGTTGAGACCTACGACGAACCCGGCTACAACGAAGTTCTGATCAGCCTTCCGGAACAGCACGACGAGACCTCTCTCGATGCGGGGCGG
>PLKU01000165.1 GCA_003140705.1 Acidobacteriaceae bacterium | reverse complement strand
TTGTAGCTGAACCAGCGCTCGGGATCGAACCATTGGTTCAGCCCAATGCGCGCAGAGATGCTCGCCAGATCCTGGAGCGTCAACCGCGGATTGGCCGCGACCTCCAGGGCAAACTCCCGGTTCAGCTCGTTGACAAAGCGCGAGGCACCGCCTGGACTGACTGCGTCAAAATTTCCCAGAATGGCGATGGCCGGAAGTTCAAAATTGTTCTGAATGATCTGACAGTTCACGGTATCGCTGAGCGAGGTCCATATTGCGCGATAGCGGTTCATCTCGGCTTGAACGAAAAGTGAAAATTCCGCTTCGTTGCACGAGACGGGCGGAAGACCTTGAATATTGACCACGCAGGTCNNGGATGTAGACAATATCCGGTTTGAATGCCGCGATAGTTTCAGGTTCCAGGACGGCGTCCTCATAGTAGCGCCCATACTCCGATTGATAGAAGACTGGACGGAATCCACCATCGAGTAACAGTATCTCAAGCAAATCCACTAGCTCATTAGTTGTCGAACCGCCGAGAACCGCGATGCGTAAGTCTGTGAGATCCGTGCGAGCAACCAACTGCCGTCGTAATGCCCGTCGCCGCAAGAGAAATTCGCNNTGAGTGGCTGCATAAGAATCACCTAAGAGGAGTAGCGACAAATCGAGGCGGCTTAGCCAGTACAAAAAGGCAGCCTGTAGCTGTAGAACCTAAACAGATCGCAAGGATTCCCTATTTTGCTTTGGGGGAATGCAAGCTGTGCTTCGATCGGTCTTTGACTAATTGTTTAAAGACGCTGAATCACAAAGCACCCCGAATGTGCAATTCTGCTGTGATCACTCTGAGTAAACCTAAGCAAGCGCAATTTAGGTCTTTTGGAGTAGGTAGATAAACTGATTCCCCATCCAGCCGTTTCGATTCCGTCCAGAGGGACCGAACAGATACCGAGTCACCCTATACATCTGTTCTTGATCCATAAATAGCGAAGCTCCGATGGGGGGCAGTCCATATCGGTAGAGCGCTAACGCCTTAAGGGAGTTTTCTTGGCAAATGTTCTCAATTTGTCGCCGTTTAAGGCGATTCAGAGCGTACGGCTCGGGCCTAACAAGCTTCAAAAGCTTCTGATACAGAATGACCTGAATACCCCAGAAATGGAAAGCGTCGGTGAACTCTAGAAGGACCCAAGAACCAGGCTTGGCGAGCTGAGCTACTCTTGCAATGACGGCGGCCGGAGAATCGACGTGCGCCAGAACCCCAATACAAAGAATCAGATCGAAGGACTCCTGCTGAGCGTCGGCGCCTAAGAACTCCCCTTCGATCAGTTGGATGTCGTTCACTCGCTCCGGCGGTACGCGCCGACGCGCAAGATCGAGCATATTCTTTGAAATATCCAGCAATGTAAGTTTGCTGCATCGGGGAAGCAGCGGCAAAGAGATCGCACCATTGCCGCAACCAATATCCAGTACCCGATCGAACGTCAGGTTCTTCGTAAACTCGTGAACTGTCTCAACCCTTATCTCAATGTCGAATCGTCTTGGCCCGAGGTACTTGCCCGGAACATCAAACAACGCTTTAACATGTTCCGCTTTAGATGTCATACGGTTTTGCGCCTTTTAAGATGAGGGGAGATGCAACGCTTCTGCTTGAGATTNNCTGTATGAGATTGCTTCTTGCTAGAATTCGGCTCCATTGGTTAAGATTTGCGATCCGAAAAGCCCACCATCTAGGCGAACTACCTCCAAATGCTGTCTCTCCCCAATAGTCGCCGAATTTGCTGATTGCGAAGGTACGCGATTGCGGCACGGTCGTCAGACCGCGGTATTCTCAATAGATAGCCAGAGAGGAATCCGTACATCAAACCAATGGAACCAATTAGGTATGGCCTCTGAGCTAGACGAACGACGCATTTGCTCATCATGAAAAGGGGATGGTATCCGCAAATGTAGTTGGCGCGACCGTACTTTATGAGAGTTGACCACTGACCATCCGCTGAACCTGTGACCCGCTCGTGCACAAGATGCAGATGCGGAAAGGATCTCGTGGTCCAGCCGAGACTGTTCGCCTTTATTTCATCCATACTGTCCCAACCGGGAGCCGGTATGAATCCGCCAACGCCATCCCAACAGGTCTTTCTGTAGATTTTAGTTGCGCCTCTGACATGGAAGCTTGGTGTCTCTTCAAATGTCTTTTTCCCCTCGGAGAGGTAACAGATCACTCCACCACCAACACCCAACTTGCCATCATGGTGGAATTCCTCAAAACACTTCTCAAAATAATCGGCGTCAAATGTAAGGTCGCCGTCAAATTTGACAATGAATTGCCATTCCCTACTGATTAACGCGCGATATCCGTCATTGAAGGCGTCCACAACGCCCCCTCCAGCCTTTCGAAAGCCCCGGTCCTGGCGGTGTACAGTTCTTATCCATGAGAAACGGCTGGCATACTCGTCGATAATCCTCCCAGTGCCATCTTTCGAGCCGTCATTGACGATAACCCATTCTCTCGGCAGCACAGTTTGTTTTACCATGCTGTCAAGAGTCGAACAGATGTTTGCTTCCTCATCCCTGACCGGCGTGATAACGACGTAGTTCATACTCTGGATTGTCATGATGACACCTTGAACTGGAATCTGTTATTCACTTGTTTGCGGAATCCTGGCGAAGTGTGCCTGCAAACCGACAACCGCATCCGAAAAACTGTTGAAACTCCCAGCGTCTTATAGACTTGGGCCTAAAATAATCGCAAGTTCTAGAGCCAAGTCCATTGTCGCTAGACCTCGATAGACGCGACTCTCGCCCAAGACGGCGGCATTTTCTTCTCGATCTCAATACCTTCGAAAATACAACTCTCTCTCGCCCCGTTTGCACGAACCCATCCCGCCATTGCACGCACTCCTTCAGGCAGTGGCTTCTTCATGAGCTTTCCGAATGCTCTTTCTGATTTTGAGTGGTCCGAAAAGGCAATCTTTACTTCGTTGCGGGCATCGAGGTGCATTACATCGCAGGGTAGTCCCATAGCTTGGGCGACAACCGATGCGAGGTCGTTTACCGTATAGGGAACATCAGCTCCAACGTTAAATATCTGGTTCATCGCCCCTGGAAAGTTTACCGCCCCGGCA
>PLKU01000105.1:1064-12125 GCA_003140705.1 Acidobacteriaceae bacterium | reverse complement strand
GCTGCCGTAGTTCGCGTAAACCACCTGCCCCGTCACATCTCCGGAGGCTGACGAACCATTGAAGGGCATGACAACGCGCGGATCGTCCTGGTAGGGATCTCCGGGGACGTGCTCGCGGGTAGGCCCTTTCATGAGCAAGCGGCCCGTCTCGTCAAACGCCTCAACGCGGACAGCTCTGGGTTGATTCATGAGAACTCGGTACGGAACGATCTCAGTTTCAAGACCCGCCTGGCGAAACTTCTCTGCAACGTAGTCGGCCGTTTTGCGATCTTCCGGCGAGGAGGCCAGGTGGGGCTCGGCTGTGAGGATCTTCAGGTGCTGACCAGCCAACTGGGCTTCGGGCACGGCGATGAATTTCGCCTCGATCCTGGATTGCGCGGTGAAGTCGGTATAACCGAATACTGTGGGGGAACTGGATTGAGCCAGCAGGGGAGCAGGAACGAGCGCAAGAAAAAACAGAGATGAAAGCGGGTTGCGAACGGTCATCATGTAGTCCTTTGAGGATAGTTGTAAATCGGGGGGAGCGGGCAAATGAGATTCGCAAAATCCGCAGTTCAGGACTCGGCGCGACGCGATGGTCAGAACAATGCCACAGCTTACACTAAAGCTGAGGGGACAGCCTTCTTGAGTGCGGACCGCAAGGTGAGTGAGGAATCCCAGAGCCTTGCCGTCGAGGAGGCCGCAGCGGCGACTGCCGCGTTTCCTGGTGAGCGCGAAGAGCGGTTGCCCCAGGTGGTGCGCGCACTCCGGAACCCCAACTTCCGCCTCTTCTGGAGTGGAAACTTTCTCTCCAACATTGGCACCTGGATGCAGAACGTGGCCCAGGGATGGCTGGTGCTCACACTCACCAACTCTGCTTTCTGGCTGGGGGTTGTAGGGTTTGCCGGATCGATTCCGTTCTTGATCTTCACACTCTTTGGCGGAGTGGTCGCCGACCGGGTGAACAAGCGGAAGCTCCTGATTGTTACGCAGTCGGTGATGATGGTGCTGGCGTTTGCCATGGCGGCGCTTTCCTACTTCAAGATCATCACGGTGTGGCAGGTGGTGGTCCTGGCCTTTTTGAACGGAATGGCAATGGCCATGAATGCACCCAGCTACCAGGCGCTCGTGCCCAGGCTGGTGCCGCGCGAAGACCTGACCAACGCTATCGCACTGAATTCAGCGCAGTTCAACATGTCCAGAATTCTGGGGCCCACACTGGGCGGTTATGCAATGGCTCTGGTGGGTGTGGCAGGAAACTTCTTCCTGAACGGAATCAGTTTTCTGGCGGTCCTGTGGGCTTTGACGCGCATCAAGTATCCAGAGCAGCAGCCTTCGCACTACCCCGGCCTTTTGAATAGCCTTCGACAAGGGTTTACTTACCTGCACGGCAAGAAGCAGATGCTGGTTCTGGTTTGGATGACAGCGGTGGCCAGCTTCTTGGGCATTCCGTTCATTACATTCATTCCATACTTTGTGCGCGTGCAGCTGCACTCCGGCGAGACGGGACTGGGCTGGCTGCTTGCGGCTTCGGGGCTGGGTGCCGTGCTGGGAGCGGTCACTGTGGCGGCGCGGGGAACGCTGCGCCATCGCGGGACCGTGGTCACCATAGGCGGATTGGTTTTCTTTTCGGCGATTATTTCCTTCTGTTACTCGCGGAGCTTTGTGCTGTCGCAGTGCCTGTTGCTCGCCGAGGGGTACAGCGCCATCCTGATGATCTCATCGTTCAACGTGGCGATTCAGCACTTGTCTTCTGACGAGATGCGCGGGCGCGTGATGAGCATCTACGCCACCAGCTTCCTTGGCCTGCCGCCGCTTGGAGCGCTACTCGCTGGAGAGATGTCGCGCCACATCCCTACCGGCCATGTACTTGCCTTGATGGCGGGCACGGCGGGGATTCTTTTCATGGGAACGTATGCCTTCTCAAGGCCGCTCCGTGAACTGGACTGAGAGCGCCAGGGCAGTTCGCGCTGCCATTGCCTGCGGGTCTTAGACGCCCACGGGCTCAGCTTCCTCGCGCCGCAAACCTGCCAGGCGCGTGGTCTCCAGCTCGCCCCGATAGAACATGTTGAAGGTGTCGAAGGGAATCAGGCGCTTCCCGTCGGGATGCGCAATGTGAATGCAGCTCTTCTTCACGCTGCGTACATCAAAGGCCTCGGCGTCAATGAACTGGACGATCAGGATCCGAAAGAGATTCTTGTATCCAAGATTCTTGGGGATGAGCACCTTGGGCAGGCAGCAAAGAAGCTCCTTCAGAGTGGATGCCTGGGAACTGGGCGAATGGTTGGTGGCAAAGAGCTTGAAAAGATGATCGCGCAAACCGGCTTCCTGCTCGTAGACGATGGTGTTTCTGGCTCCATCGATCAGCACTTCGGGCGGCACCATGCCTGTCAGCGGAACAGTCTTCGATCCCAGCTTCAGCGCATACGCCATGGCCAGCGCGTCCGGGTGGCAGGGTACGGGAATCAGGTCTTCGGGGCGAAACACATCGGTCTGTTCGAGAATGCGTCGGCGCACCTCGGTAAGCGTCAAACGGTGTTGCGCGGAGTTGAAACCCTGTACGCGCCCGGCCTGCTGGACAGGTTGAAATGTCACTCCACGCACGGCCGGCTGCTTGAGAGCGAAGTCCACAATCTCGCCGAGTTCGCCATCGTTTACGCCTCGTTCTACGGTTACAACAAGCGTGGTTGAGATGCCCAACTTGTTCAGGCGCTCCAAAGCCTTCTCGCGAATCGAGCGCAGGTCTGCGCCGCGCAACTGCATCAGCGGCTCGCGTTTCAGCGAATCAAATTGCAGGTAAATCTCAAACTGCGGCATGAAGTCCGCAAGCTGCTTGGCAAACTCTTCATTCTGCGCAATGCGGATGCCATTGGTGTTGACCATCAGGTGGCGGATGGGCCGCTCCTTGCACATCTCCAAAACGCGAAAGAAATCCGGATGCAGCGCGGGCTCGCCGCCGGAGATCTGTACTACGTCAGGCTCCTTTTCGTTGCGCACCACGCAGTCGAGCATGGCCGCAATCTGGTCGAGCGTGCGGAACTCCGTGCGGTGCTGGCCGCTGCCCGCATAGCAGATGGGACAGGTTAGATTGCAGGCGTCGCAAATCTCCACCAGGGTGAGGCAACTGTGCTGCTCGTGGTCCGGGCAAAGCCCACAATCATAGGGGCAGCCCCACTTGACGGGTGTGTTGTAGACCATGGGCTGTTCGGGCGTTTTGATAAACACTTCGCGCGAGCGGCGATAGTAGTCGACGTCGTCGGCAACGAGCACGCGCGCGTGGCCATGCTGCGGACAGCGTTTCAGCATCCACACTTTGCCATCTTCGAAGACAATCTTCGCGTCGACACGGCGGTAGCAAGTGGAGCAGATGGAGATAGCCACGTCATAGAAGAGGTAGGGGCGAAGTTTCTCAGTCATTGCAGTCTCCGGGAAGCGGTCAAAGTGGCGGCTGGTTGCGGCGGTGGACGATCGGGGCTAGCTTAACTTGCCCTGTTCGTCCTTGGCGTCGGTTTGTTGTTCGGTTTCCAATTCCTTGCGCTTCGAGCTGCCCGCGATTGCGACGATGATCCATGCGATGACGGTTACGAAGAGCGCCAGCCCGGAGATCACTGAGCCTCCGAGTCCGGCAAACATGATGACGATGTAGACGTTCTGTTGGCTCGGGCTCGCCGAGGAGATGGCCGAGGTCACTCCGCACAAGCCCAGCGAAACGACGAAGACGATCGCCAGCACAGTGACGACTTTGGCAAAGGTGAAAACTTTACCACGTGGCCTGGTCATGGTTTCCTTTCGCGTCAGCAGCAAGTCTACTGCTGGTCGTGGGGCTTGGTTTCATCTTTATCTTCAAACAATTTCTGCGGCTCTGCTTCCTTAGAGCTGAAGCTTCTCGTCGCGGCCACAAGAATCCAAAGAAAGGTGGTAACCACCAAACCAATTGCGGAGAGAATCATCATGGCGAGGGACAAGCCGTCCAGCGGACCGACAGTGAATTCGCCACCGTCCTTTCCAATGCCATGCGCGCCAAGTGCGTAATCCAAGCCGCACAAGCCCACCCCGACAAGAAAGGAAATTGCAAAGAAGATTGTTACCTTGGCAAATGTGGATGTCTTAGACTTTGGCTGTGTCATGCATTTCCGTCCATGGTCGAATCTCGTCCAGGATCAGCAAAAGAATCCCTCCCACGCAACTCCATTGAATCACGTTCATGCCATCAATCAACGGCTGCGGCTTGAGAAAGTCAATGACCAGCCGCCAGGCCAGGTAGCCTCCAAGAAAGATGCGAAAGCGCGCGCCTTCAGGAAGTTTGGCGCGCGTGCTCACCATCAAACCGAGCAGAATGAGGAAGAGAATCTCATAAACTTGCACCGGATGTCGTCCAATACCGTCGCCCAGGTCGACAGCCCAGGGCAGGCTGGTCGGCTTGCCGAAGGTGTCGTCGG
Source organism: Acidobacteriaceae bacterium (assembly GCA_003140705.1). Taxonomy (GTDB): domain Bacteria; phylum Acidobacteriota; class Terriglobia; order Terriglobales; family Acidobacteriaceae; genus Telmatobacter. The sequence goes on along the minus strand of PLKU01000105.1, from coordinate 7,707 downwards.
CAAGGCCAGCCAACAGGCAGCCGATGCGACCGACGGCGATTCCTACGCACAGCGGCAGTGCAACAAGGTCGCCGGTGCGGCGATGAATTCCGCTGGAGCGCTTTACGATCTCAACGCCCAACCATCCCCCCAGCAGACCGCCAACAATTGTTTTGCCGCCCGGCGACAACAGCAACATCATCAAGTGGCCCGATCGCCAGGCTGCTTCAATGGTCGGCCCTTGCTCGGCGAGTCCCAGCAAACGGCTCCCCAGCAAAGCACCCACAGCCGCGGCTGCGAGCACCGTCCAACGTTGCGGCTCGGCCACCACGTCACCCTGGCGCTCGCGAAAGTGGCGAAACACCGCATAACCCGCTGCGTAGGCCAGGGTTTCAAACACCGGGTGCCAAACCGGGTGGGAACCGATGGGAATCATGGGGGAAGTATAGCGGGGCTGGCGGAGTTAGCGGCGCTGGAGGGCAGCGAGTGAGCGAGTGGCTGTCTGGCTTCCCACCCTCTCCGCGAAAGCGCGGAAAGGATGGGGCACCATGTGGGTTGGTGAGTCAGCAAGTCGGCGCGAGCTACGCCACAGGCTGGGCGCAGTGGGCGCAGCGCTTGGCGGCGAGAGGAATCTCGCTCAGACACTCGGGGCAGGTCTTGTTGGTGGATGGAGCTTCCGGCGCGGGCTTTTGCAGCCGCGCCATCAGCGTGTTCAAGGGCAGCACCACGGCAAAATAAACTGCGCCAGCCACGATGAAGAACTGTACGGCTGCGGTGAGGAAGTTGCCCACCCTGATATCGGTGCCATGCAGCGTCAGCACCACGCTGCTGAAGTCGGGTTTCCCTACAAATGCCGCGATCAACTGACCCAGCACATCTTTGGTGAACGACGTGATTACCGCATTGAAGGCGGCGCCCAGAACAACGGCCACCGCCAGGTCAACAACATTTCCGCGCAGAACAAAATCTCGAAATCCCTTCAGCATATTGTTCTCCAATCGTTCCCCTGGGGGAGATCATCGGCACTCGATTGCGCAAGGCAAATCGAAGGTTCCGCACCATGGTACACGGGTGCAATTCACTTATGGTAGTCCGTCACGGAATTGGGCAGCGTACTAGATCGGATAAAGCCAGAAAAAGATGGCCAGAGCCAGGATCATCAGTTCGGAGTAGAGCAGGAAAAGAACACCAGCGTAGTAGAGGCTCCACTTACGCGTCAAGCAACGGGCGGTTTCCACCATGCCCCATGCGGCAATTGGCACCATCAGAATCTGCCATGGCGAAGCGTGCAGGGAATCTTTGCCGGGAAAACCTTCAAGACGCAGACTGGTCACGAGGGCGCCGAGGGACAAGAAAATTCCGCGGAGAAGCGACTTACTGCGCAGGCGGAAGATGGAGAAGCGAGGAGCCACCCTCTTACTGTAGTTTGCCCGGCTTCAGGTAGCCACGAGCTCCATCTGTTTCAGAGATTCCGTATAGGGAGCGCGGAGCACGCCGCGTTCGGTAATGATGGCCGTGACATACTTTGCCGGCGTCACGTCGAATGCCGGATTGCAGATGCCCACGCCGTTGGGGGTGAGCTGCTTGCCTCCGTGGTGCGTCACTTCAAGGGGCGAACGCTCCTCAATGGGTATGGCGTCGCCGGTTTCTGTGGCCAGGTCGATGGTGGACCAAGGGGCGGCCACGTAGAAGGGAATGCCGTGCTCTTTGGCCAGGATGGCCACGTTGTACGTGCCGATCTTGTTGGCGGTGTCGCCGTTGGCGGCAATGCGGTCTGCACCGACCACAACTGCCTGGATGCGCCCGGCGCGCATCAAGCTGGCGGCCATGTTGTCACAAATCACCGTCGTTGGAATGTGATCGGCCATCAATTCCCAGGCCGTAAGCCGAGCACCCTGCAGGAAGGGTCGCGTCTCGTCTGCGAAGACCTGGATATGCTTGCCCTGTTCCACGGCAGCGCGGATCACGCCAAGGGCGGTGCCGTAGCCGCAGGTGGCAAGTGCCCCCGCATTGCAATGGGTTAGAACGCCACCCTCGGCGGGCAGCAATTCACCGCCAAATGCGCCCAACGTGCGGCAGTTGGCGATGTCTTCTTCATACATGGCGTGGGCTTCGGCCAGAATTCTTTCCTTCACCTTGTCGAGGGTCGCGCTCTCGGCCAGGAGTTCGTCGAACAGGCACTTCATGCGGTCGATGGCCCAGAAGAGATTCACAGCAGTTGGCCGTGTTGAGGCCAGCCGGGTGCAGATCAGGTCGAATTCCGCGGCGAAGAGACTGGTCGTCGGGGCTGTGGTGCGCAGCGCGCCCAGGGCGATGCCGTAGGCAGCAGAGACGCCGATTGCCGGTGCGCCGCGTACCACCATGGTGACAATCACCTCGGCTACCTGCTCATAGGTAGTCGCGAGTACAAAGCTCTCCTCGAGAGGGAGCTTGGTCTGATCGATGAAGCGGACGCCTTCGGGGGTCCAGGCCAGGGTGGGAATCATGCTTCTCTAGTGTAAACGCGGAGGACAGGGGTCGCTGGCCTGAGATTGGGGTGCCAAACCTGGCCGATCGCGGATGAAAACCTTTTCATATTTTGCTGGACTTGCCTCCGGCCCGCTGGTTACAGTGGTTTGGTTGTTCCACCGCGCTGTGGACGAACGTTAAAACTTCAAGGAGCCGGCCGTGTTGAACCTGACGTCAGTCGATTGGCTGATCATGTTGCTGTACTTCGTCTTCGTGCTGGGCATCGGCTTCGCGCTCAAGCGCTACATGAAGACCAGTAAGGACTTTTTCCAGGCCGGTCGAGCCTTGCCCGCCTGGATCTGCGGACTGGCCTTCATCAGTGCAAACCTGGGAGCGCAGGAGGTGATTGGGATGGGCGCCTCGGGGGCCAAGTACGGCCTTGAGACCGCTCATTTCTACGGCATCGGCGCAATACCGGCGATGATTTTTGTGGGCATCTTCATGATGCCGTTCTATTACGGTTCCAAGGCGCGGAGCGTGCCCGAGTTTCTGCGCATGCGCTTCGACGAGAAGANNGCTGATTCAGGCGCTGCATGTATTCGACGGGCTGTTCAACTCGCTGGGCTGGAATCCCGATGGCATTTTTACTTTTTCAATTTGTCTCTCGGCGCTCATCGTGCTTTTGTATATCTTCCTCGGTGGCTTGACGAGCGCGATCTACAACGAGGTGNNGAGGTGCTGCAGTTCTTTCTCATCATTGCCGGGTTCTTGCCGCTGGTGCTGATCGGGCTGCGCAATATTGGTGGCTGGAGCGGGCTCAAGGCCTCGGTGCCGGTTCAATATATGCATGAGTGGAAGGGCGTGGCGCATGCCAGCACCAATCCCATGGGTATCGAGATAATCGGGCTGGGTATGGGCCTTGGTTTTGTTCTCGGCTCTGGGTACTGGTGCACGGACTTCCTTGTGATTCAGACGGCCATGGCATCAAAGAATATGGAGTCGGCGCGGCGCGTGCCGCTGATTGCGGCGATTCCGAAGATGGTGTTTCCATTTCTGGTTATCCTGCCGGGTCTGATCGCTATCGGGTTGCCCACGCCGCACACCACAACGGTGGTCAGCACGGTGAACGGCGCTATCATTCACGAAACCACAGTGGTTTCGCCACAGGTAGAACAAGGCAGGGGACTGGTTCCCGCCAAGATCAATCCAGTTACCGGGAAGCCCATGCTGACTGCAAGCGGCGAGCCTCTGCTTGACTACGACATGGCCACGCCAAACATGCTGCTGCATTTCTTCCCAACGGGAATTCTTGGACTTGGACTCACGGCGCTGCTGGCCAGCTTTATGAGCGGCATGGCCGGCAACGTGACGGCATTCAACACAGTCTTCACCTATGACCTCTACCAGTCCTACATTCACAAGGGCGGCAGCGACAAACATTACATGGCGGTGGGTCGATGGGCGACGGTGGGTGGCATCCTGCTTTCAATCGCCACGGCGTATGCGGCTATCAACTTCAACAACATCATGGATACGCTGCAACTGGTGTTCAGCTTTGTAAATGCACCCTTGTTCGCGACCTTCCTGCTGGGCATGTTTTGGAAGCGTGCGACGGGCCACGCAGCATTCACAGGGCTGATTGCGGGCACGGCGACTGCCATGCTGCATCATGGCCTCACGCTGCCCATCGAGGCGCGGCCGGGCATTCACGGCGGATGGATTGCGGTGCTGCACCACTACCCCAGTGATATGGCGCAGAACTTCTGGACGGCGATCTTTGCCTTCGGCGCCAACTTCGTCGTCACCGTGTTTGTCAGTTACTGTACGAAGGCACGGCCTGAGTCGGAATTGGTGGGGCTGGTGCACTCCCTCACGCCCAAGCCCGACCGCGCGCACATTGTTTGGTGGAAGAAGCCCGAGGCGCTGGCTGTGGCTATACTGCTGGGCGCGATCGCGTTGAACATATTCTTTTACTGAGAGCAGGAGGCGGCAATGAGTCTCGATTTACGAATTCCGATGGGAATGATGTTTACGCTGGTGGGGGTCATCCTCGCGGCGTTTGGTTTGGCCACCAACGGCAACGAGAAACTCTACGCTCCGAGTCTCGGCATCAATGCGAATCTCTGGTGGGGTCTGGTCCTGCTCGCCTTTGGGCTCACCATGCTTCTGCTCGGCAGGCGCAGCCAGAAGCGGCTTGCCAAGCTACCGCCGGAGCCGGTTGGTGATGGGGATGCGCGGCGAGGGCATTGAAGAAGCAGTGAGCAGTCGCGGTTCCCGAGTCCATCATGACTGTTCCCAATTCCCTCACTTCATTCCGACTTCACACTGAAGCGCATCGTGCGGTAGTCGAAGGTATAAGAGCGCAGCTGGTCCAGGACATCCAGACCCAGTAATCCGTAGACATCGTCGAGTGCCGCAGTTCCGAGCGGCTGCGTGAGCACCTGGATGTAATGCACATCGACCGCATCGGGGCCTATGGTGAGTGGCACCGTTTCAGCAACAAAGGCCGGTTGCGGCGCGCTGTTTTGCTGGCCGGGAAACGAAAACAGCTCCATCTTCTGCCCGGTGAAATCTGCGGCATGCTCGTCGTAATAGCGGGACGTCAGGTAAGTCTGCTGACTGCTCGCGTCCACCACGTACATGCGCTCCTTTCCGGCATCTCCAAGCGCCACAATCATCTGGTCGCCATCCAGAAAAAACCGCGCGCCCGGCAATGGATGGTCGACTATTTCCTTCCCGCCATTCGTTTCTGCGAGCGCCGCTGTTTCGCTGGACCGTTGCGGTTTGAAGGGAACAACATCGATGGTGTCGTCGGCGGAGATGGTGAGGCTGCCCAGGGCTGACAGCGCCGGGTACCCCAGCACACCCTCGACCTGGAAGTGCGATCGGGGAAAGAAGTAGTCCGCGTCTTCAAACACAAAGGCCGTCATGTTGCGGAAGGTGATGCGGCCGCCGATGGTGAAGCGCGGAATCACCGTGACGTGGACCTGCATGGGGCGGCCGGTAAGGGTGTGAATGGTTGCCGACTGATCCGAAACGGTGAGGCCGGCTTCCCTGGCAACAGAGCGGGCAATCAGGTTGAAGGGCGCAGTCGGATCGAGCATGAAACTGTGCGGACGCGCATCCACGTACACCGGCAGTTCAGTCACGCCGAGCGGGTTCTTGTCTACCTGGAGATGGAACAGGTCATAAGGTTCCACTGTCATGGGCGGATTCGACGCGGCCAGGGGCAGGAGTTTGACGGGAANNTGCCGGCGCGCAGGTAGTCCTCTGCAAGAGCTTTGCGGAGCAACTTTTCATGCGCTGTGTTCCCACTTGCGGTGACCTTGTCGATGAGCGGCTCGAGCAACTCAATCGAAGCCTTCAGGTCGTTGTTGCGGTTGGCAAGAATGCCGCGATAGAACTGGGCTTCATCGGGCGGCAACTGTCCCAACTGCGACTCGACACGGAGAAACTGGTGGTCAGCCAGCAGATTCTGCAGACGGGCGTCGGCTTCCAGACCGCTGGTCACGCCGGTACGCACCTGCTCGCCTGTGCCGGGCTGCTGTTGTTGCGGTTCGGGGATTCGCGGAGACGCCTGCTGGGCCAGCAGAGCCGCTGAGCCAAGGGTCAGAATGCATCCTGCAAGAGCGGCCGCAACGCGCCCACCTTTCATCGCTTCTACTCTGTGTAAGCCGCTCATGCTCAATAGAACGTTATCAGATTCGGTCTGAATGATTTTCATCTCTGGCAGCTAAGCGGCTCAATCGTGGAGGCTTATTCTTTCGGGCTCAGAAATTGAGACGGTCTTAATGACTGGGCCGGTACACTTGAGCGTAACGATGAAGCGGCGAATGATTGAACATTATGAGATTCAGCGCAAGCTGGGCGCTGGCGGCAGCGGCGTGGTCTACCTGGCCAACGACACGCTGTTGCAGCGTCCGGTGGTGCTGAAGATTCTGCGCACTGGATTGCTTTCAGCCGAGCAGTTGCGCTCCACAGTGCTGCGCGAAGCACGGCTTGCCTCGGCCATTGAGCACCCGAATGTCTGCGGAATCTACGAGGTGGGCGAGAGCGGCGACGAAGGCTTCATCGTCATGCAATACGTACCGGGCCAGTCGCTGGACAAGTTGATTGAGCGCGGACCGGCCAGTCTGCAACTGGTCCTTTCGGTCGGCATTCAAATTGCCGATGGCCTGCAGGCCGCACATGCGCTGGGCATCTTTCATCGCGACCT
>PLKU01000105.1:0-1021 GCA_003140705.1 Acidobacteriaceae bacterium | reverse complement strand
AATTCTGGATTTCGGCCTGGCGCGGCGCTTGCGGCCTGAAGACGCAAACTTCGATCCCTCGAAGCCGGGGCTGGCCAAGGATGCGTCGATGGCGGCCACCTACACGGCGCGCGGAGGAACCATCCGCTACATGGCGCCGGNNTGGGCGTGATTCTGTATGAGCTGGCAAGCGGCAGGCATCCCTTTGTCCGTCCGGAAGCGGAGGACTTTCAGGCGATTCGCTCGATCCAGTTCCAGAAGCCGGAGGATTTGAGCTCGATCTTTCCCGGCATCTCCATCGAATTGAAAAGCGTGATTGCAGCGTGCCTTCAGAAGAATCCGGGATCTCGGTATACATCTGCCGCGGAGGTGCGCGAGGCGTTGAAGACGATTATGAAGGCGCTGCAGATTGAGACGGGCATTATCCCTGGTGATGCAGCGGCCAACCTACCTACCACGGGTGCGGAAGCGGAAAAGCGCAACACTGGATTCCTCTCAATGCTTGCGGAGCGTTTCCGGGAGTCGGCAGTGGACCGTACGCCGCAGAATTCGCTCGTCGTGCTGCCGTTTACTAACCTGGGGGCTACCGCGGTGGCTCCGTTGTACGGTTTTGCGCTGGCCGATGCGATTGCAGCGCGGCTGGCGCGCATACCTTCGCTGGTGATCCGGCCATCGAGCATACTGATGCGGCTTCCGATCGCGCAGATGGACCCCCTCTCAGTCGGGCAGCGGCTGCTTGTTTCTTTTGTGCTGGCGGGGAGCTTTCTGCGTTCCGAACAAGGATTCGATCTCAACTGGCAACTGCTGGATGTGGACACGCAAAGCGTGCGCGCAGGCGGCGCCATTCGCGTGGCGTCACTGGATTTAATTGCGGTGCAAACGGAGATTTCGAACGAGGTTTTTGCAGCGTTGCATGGCTTGAGCGCTGGCGACCAGATTGATGCGCCGAGGGCGGGAACACGTGATGCGTCGTTGCCCGGGCCGGTGAGCGAAGAGTACTTGCAGGCGCGCGCGTTGCTCAGCTCGTTCATGGTGCGCACCG
>PLKU01000438.1 GCA_003140705.1 Acidobacteriaceae bacterium | reverse complement strand
CTGTGCCGCTGCGACCCAGCACGGCGAGGGTCTCTCCACGTTTCACAGTTAAATTGATTCCGTTCAGAACAATACGCCCATCGAATGACTTGCACAGGTTCTCGACGGCGACGACGGAATTATTACTTTGTTCCTCCGGCTCCTGCTCGCTCATCGAGATGTCATAGGCTGTGGCCATAGTCATTTCACTTCGTCTTGCGGGATGGGTTAGTGAAATACAACAAGGATGAATTTGACCAGCACAACATCTGCCAGAATGACGAACAGCGATGCCAGGACCACGGAGTTGGTGGCTGCACGCCCAACGCCTTCTGCACCCCCGCGCGTACGCATCCCCTGGAAACATGCNNGCCCAAATACAGCCGTCTTGAAGGTAGGCGGAAGAAAGTCCTTCAGTGTGGCCCCGTGAAAGCCGGCATCAATAAACTGGTAGAACGAAATAGGCTGCACCAGAGTTTGCGCAATCCAGCCCATCACCACTCCACTTGCGTCGGCGGCAACGGTTAAGAGCGGAAGCATGAGGATGCAGGCCAGGATGCGCGTTACGGCCAGAAGCCGGAGAGGATTGATCGCCGAAGCTTCGATGGCGTCAATCTGCTCGGTTACCTTCATCGAAGCCAGCTCAGCACCAATGCCCGCGCCCACTCGCCCACTCACCACCAGGCCGGTAATCGTGGGGCCCATCTCCTGGATGACTGAGTAGACAATTGCCGAAGGAAGCAGCGATGTCGCTCCAAATCGACTCATGCTGGAGCGAACTTCCATTGCGAGCACAGCGCCAACGGCGGCACCGGCCAACGCAACCAGGGGTAGCGACTGCGAACCCACATCGTCAAGTTGCCGGATAAGCTCGCGCCATTCAAAAGGCGGCGTAACTGCAGCCCGAAGCACCCGCCAGGAGAAGATGCCGAGGTTGCCGAACCACTCGAAGAATCCCATGAGCAATCCGGTTTCTGAGCTCGAGCTTTGCAGACGCTGCACATCTGCGTTGCCCGGATGAACCGGAGGCATTTCCGCGACAACAGTGGTTGCGTGGTCGCTCATTGACTTGGTCCTGGGTCGGGTGCGCCGTGGGCGTTGGTTAAGTGCATGCGCGAAAGCAGGGAGTGCGGGCCGCTGTAGAGAAACTCCAGGCTGATGTTCTCGCCCATATATGCGAGCAGGCTGTAGTTGCCCATGCGAAAGGCATCCTTGGCGCCAAAACGGTTTGGGTACCATCCGTAGACGGCGGTCATCGTGCCCGCGTACGGTGCTACGAGCGCTGGAACGGAGAAGACACGGTGACCATCATTCCCGCGCCTTCCCGTCACTGTGGAAAACATTGCATGACCGAGGCGAGGGAGCACTCCGGAGCACTCACAGCGGTAGTACAGCGTATCTTCCTTGAAGGCTTCCGCGAGCGCATAGCGCGTGGTCGTGCCAGCCACGGCAATCCCGAGATTCGACCCCCAGCGCCTTCCGTAACCGTCAAAGCCTTGACTCCACTCTGGAGGCGCATTGGATTCCTGGTTGATGCCTGCCGCGAGTCCGGCGCCGGCAATCGTATACGGGCCAAATGCGTCGAATGCGTAGTTCTTAAGCATAATTGCCTGCGACGGGCGCACATATGTGGGCTCGTCTTGGAGTGGCCTGGTGCTGGCAGCTGTGCCGGACGAGTCAACTGAGAGAGCCATCTGCTGCGGTCTGGCAGTCACTGGCGAGCAGAGGAGAGGTGCTACGGTGAGGAGTACCAACATCCTCCAGCCAAATCTTGATGCCCGTCGATGAGCAGCAAGAGATGTGCAACCTCGACGGGTTTGGCGAACTCCATGGTGAACAACTCCGATCGGCAAATCCCGCTCTGTCGTCGATCGCTTCAAGGGTTGTCCTCCGATTTGCGTCGTCATTTCCAGGACCGGTCAAACAAATCGAGTCTGCTGGCGTTCAAATGGGTCAATACGAATGGTTTCAGAATTGGCGGCCGAGGGATGGTCAGATTTGCACGCAATCGGATGGACTTGCCTTCTCTCAATAGCATCGCTCGATCGAAGAGATGGTCAGGCGACGAACGTTCCTCGCTTTCTTAAAACCTGTTCAAAAGAGCACAGCCTATGTTCTTGAGGCTGGAGGATCATTAGACCTCTTTCACAGTTCATCTAGGAGACCGTCATGTCCGATGCTCAGACCTTTCCAGCGATCCCCACCAGGATCCTGTTGCCGATCGATTTCAGNNTTTCAGCCCTTCATCCCAGGCCGCTTTGGAGATGGCCGCGGATCTTGCAGAGCATTTCAGGGCCGAGCTCTACCTGGTCAATGTGATTCCGATGTTCCCGACAACAACCATCCCTGACCTGATTCCGGAGGGCGAATTCCTCCGCGAAGCCAGAGAATTCGCGGAAAGCCATCTGGCCAAATGCCGAGCGGCTCTGACCTCCAGAGGCGTGAAGTCAAAATCCAGCGTCGAGGTTGGCAACGATGTGGCTGGGAACATTATGGAGGTCATCGAGCGTGAGCACGCGGACTTGGTTGTCATCTCCACGCACGGCATCTCCGGCTGGCATCCGCTCGTGTTCGGATCGATTGCTGAAAAGGTCGTTAAGCTAGTGCAGNNGCGTGCTTCGGAATGGTGGTAGAAGGCTCGCAACATTGCAGCGAACCTGGCGAGAAGAGGCGCACTGATGACTTGATCCAGTGCACCTTATCTCACCTCTTATTCGGGTCGGGTATTAACGGCGTCCGTGGCCCGCGCTGCGGCCACCACCCCGGAACCCAGGCAGCGCATGTTCTGCTCCCGCATCATGACCGGCGTTGCCTACATGGCCTTGTCCATCGCGGGCCTCGTTGCCGTGAAAGTGATTGAATTGCGCCTCCCCGCGTCCCGGCACCGGTCCATTGTAGCCATGGTGAGGGTCGAACCGGTTGTCGACGTGGCCGTAAAAGCCATTTGGGCCGTGAAACCAGGGGCCGGCTCCAAAGAATACGCCTCCTACAAACCAATCGGGGCCGTAGTAGCCGTATGGAGCGCAATCATAGGGCTCATAGTCGAAATATCCATAGGGGCAAACAGGCGGCGCTCCTATTTGAACGGCAATCTGCGCCGACGCTTTGGGTGACCAGCACAAGAAGGCCATTGCGAGGATTGGGAAAGCAAGCACCTTAACGTATTTCATTGTTTCTCCTTTACTGATCTAAGGTTGAGACGGGCATGATGTATCGCCTCTCCAGTTGTTACCATGCTCCCTGCCGCATTGAATGACTGGTCTGAATTGCTCGCGATCTGACGGGTGAGGATTTGGCCCAGTCCAGGTTTAAGCATCGCTCTCTGCGCATGACGAGGGCCGGATCTTGACAGCCGACTTCATGCTTTCTTCAATATGATTATTGTTATCAAGTAGTTAGTATTAGAAGCGGATGGATCCGGCGTATTCCTCTGCGACGCTCGGATTCATCTGATTCGCTTCTATCTTTGCCAACCGTCGGTCACCCATGGATTAACCGGCAACCTCAGTTCAGAGTGCCCGCTTGTCCCTTCTTAGCTCAAAGGGCCCAAACTCTACCTCACATCCAAAATCGCGTCTTTTGTGCTAAAGTTCATACCCGCAAGGGGGAAAGCACATGCTCAAAGTGGTTAGACTTCTATTCGTCAGCGCCCTGATACTTTTTCCCGCCATCTCCATTGCCAGGGAGCGCTTTGACGGGAATTGGCAAANNATCGTCACTTCGAGAAAGTATGCGCGCGGAATCTTCGCTCACGGTGGTGCGGATTACAGCTACGACGTCAAGGCCCAATTTAAAGAGACGGTCGGCACAGGAACCAAGAGCGAAGGCCTGGGCATCGTCGGCCGAACCTGCACCTTCGAGTTTGTGAAGAAGCCTGCAAACGAGACCGTCGGGCAATAGTATTCACCCGCGAATCTCGCCTGCCAGATCAGGATCGGTCCTGATGTGAGCTCAATTCCGAAGTCCTTTTCCGGTCTGCCGCCCTGGCCCGCGCAATAAACTCCTTCACCTTATGGGCGTCTTTGTGTCCCGGCGTCGATTCCACCCCTGACGCCACGTCCACTCCCCATGGCCGAAGGGTCGCAATAGCCTCAGCTACATTCGCCGGATTCAACCCGCCCGCGGCAATTCGCTTGCCCGCTTTTGTGCCTTTGAAGACAGTGGCACGTGCGGCATCCCAGTCGAAGGTCACGCCGGTCCCGCCCACCGCCGTTGCCGTGCGCGAGTCCACCAGCACCGCCGCGATATCTGGGTTCCGCACGTGCTCCGCGATCTGCTTCTTCACCAGTATCGCGGTCTCTGCGTCAAAATACACCACGCGCAGAACCCGCAGCGCAGGCCCCAACCTCGCCCGCAGTTTCGCAGGCAGCTCCGGCTCAGCATCGGAGTGCAATTGCACCCCCGTCAGCCCGCACGCCCGTACCGCTGCGTAGATTTCGTCCAGCGGAGCATCCACAAAAACGCCGATCTTCTCCACCGGCGCGGCCACGTGGGCGAGAATTGAGGCCACTTGCGGGACCGTCACCTGCCGCGGACTGCTTGCAAACACAAAACCCACTGCATCCGCGCCGGCTTTCACAGCCAGTTGGGTGTCCTCAAGCGAGGTGTTCCCGCAGATCTTGATCCACAGGCTCATGTTGCTGCAACCCCTGCCAGCAATTCGGCAAGCGCCGTGCCGGGATCGGCCTGCCGCATCAGGCTTTCGCCAATCAGAAACGCGTCAAACCCCTTTGCCCGCAGCCGGCCAATCTCGTCGGCGGTTGCAATGCCGCTCTCCGCCACCCGGACCACGCTGGCCGGAATCCGCGCCACCAATTCTAGCGAAGTTTCCAGTCGGACATCAAAGGTCTTCAGGTCGCGGTTGTTCACTCCAATCGCGTCCGCACCGCCTTCTCCGAGCGCATCCAAAAATCCCAAAAGCTCCTCCAAAGTGTGCACTTCAACCAGCACATCCATGGCAAGTGCGCGCGCGACGTCACGGAACCGCTTCATCTCGCCATTGCTCAGCGCCGCGGCAATCAGCAGAATTGCATCTCCACCGTGGGCCCGCGCCTCGTAGATCTGGTATTCGTCCACCGTGAAATCCTTGCGCAGGCACGGCAACGCTACAGCCGCCGAAGCCAGTTCCAGGTTGCGCAGGCCGCCCTGGAAATACGGCACATCGGTCAGCACTGAAAGCGCCGCCGCTCCGCCAGCCTGATACCGCTTTGCCAGCCATTGAACGTCAAAGTCCTCGCGAATCAGTCCCTTCGAAGGCGAAGCCTTCTTGATCTCCGCAATCACCGCCGGTCCAACGGCAGCCTGCTGCCGCAAACACGCCGCCCAGCCCCGCGGCTGGTGCATGGCCGCCCGCCGCTCCAGTTCGGCCACGGGTACACGTACCTTGGCAGTCTCCACTGTCGCCCGCGTCGTTGCCAGGATTGTGTCAAGGTGCGTCAACATACCGTGGCTAAAGTATAAGGGCGCAGCAGCCGGAATCCTCAGCCACCTGCCTCGCAGCGCGCCGCAGCTTCTAGCTCGCGCCTTCTTAGTTGCTGTACAAGTTGAGGCAGTCCATCAGCGATCGCCGCGAACTGCAGAGTAATCTCAAGGGATTTGTCACTCTGTCGAAATATCTACTGCGCGGCAGCCGCCACAAAAAGACGGATGACCCAACTCCTGCCAAGGTGCGAGGAGCAACGGCGTAATCATTCCATTCTCGTGTTTGCAAGAAGGATGTCTAATCCAGGCCGCAACCGTGCCAATCATTATTCCGACCTCCAGCTGCGGCTCCCGCATTGGAAGCTGCCTGGACGCGCTTCCTCCTCAGGCTCCTGCGCGCAAGTTTGAAATCCTGGTTGTCGACGATGGCTCAACTGACAATACCGCAGCGGTGGTTGCACATTTTTCCCGAAGTTCGCCTTATCTCTCAGCCAAATTCCGGGCCTGCGGCGGCCCCGGAATCATGGGCGCGGCGAAAGCCGGCGGCAGCATCATCCTGTTTACCGATGACGCAAACTTCTCGCCGAAGCACGGATGCTGATTCGCGAAACTGAGTTGCCTGACGAACGGGAATTACGAAATTACATAGATAGCCCGCTTCGCTTACAATGATCGCGGCTTCGGTCCAGGTTCGCGTTAGATGTGAGTGGTTTATGGGGAGAAACACCGCTCGGCCGCGAGGTTGGGAGCGAAACTTCTTCTGAAACTGGCGCGTCCATAGAAGCGTAAACGGACAGGTACTTCTCCGCCCTGCCGGTTCGCATTTGGTCCGCATTTCGGGCATTTACACAATTGAAAACGACGGGAAACGAAAACATGTCCATTGAAGGCACTCACGAGTCCCATCTGCCTGCATTTAACGCTTCTGACCCGCCGCCCGCTCGGCATGGAGCCTGGCTCCGCATCATCGGATTGATCGTGGTGGTGTGTTTAGGCGTTGTGGTATGGCGGATCTATCAGAACCAGAAGCAGAGCGCCGCTAACAGCGCCAGTCAGTCGGCTGCGCTGCAGAGCCGCCCGGTTCCCGTTCAGGTCATCCCCGTGCAACAGCAGCCCATGCCCATCTTCGTCACCGCTCTGGGCACAGTCACGCCTTACATGAGTGTCACGGTCAAGGCGAGGGTCAACGGCGAGCTCTTGCCCGTCAAGTTCATTGAGGGCCAACAGGTCAATGAGGGGCAAACGATCATGCAGATCGACCCCCGCCCGTACCAGGCCGCTTTAGACCAGGCGAAGGGCACCTTGGCGCACGATGAGGCCTTGCTCAAGGATGCGCAGGCGGAGTACGCCCGCTACAAGGCCCTCTACGACGCTGGCGTCACCTCCAAGGAGACGCTGGACACAGATGCCGCCACCCAGGGCCAGTACCTGGGCGCCATCCAGTCTGACAAGGCAGCTATTGAGACCGCGCAGTTGCAACTCGACTGGTGTTCCATCCATTCGCCAATCAACGGCCGCATTGGCCTGCGCCTGGTTGATCCCGGCAATATCATTACCGCCAATACCAGCAACCTGGTCATCATCAACCAGTTCCAGCCCATCGCTGTCTACTTCACGCTGCCCGAGAATCTGCTCCCTGAGGTGCTGCAAAAGCTCAATGCCCAAAGGCGGCTGCCCGTGGATGCCTATGACCGCGACGACGTTCAGAAGCTAACGAGCGGCTATCTGCTCACTGCCGACAACCAGATCGATACCAC
>PLKU01000143.1 GCA_003140705.1 Acidobacteriaceae bacterium | reverse complement strand
ATTTATGCAGCAGTCAATAATGGGCGGCGGCGCCCTTGCCCAGAACCATCCCGACAACCACACGTACGTCGAACACAAGGAATGGAAGAAAGGTGCACCCATCAAACACGAAGACTGGGACCGCGGCGATAAAGTCGATTACCGCCAATATCATCTGGCCGCCCCACCACGGGGTTACGAATGGCGCCAGGTCGATGGCAACTACGTTCTGGCGAATAGCTCGACGTTCCAGATCCGCACCGTCATCCGCATCCCATAACGCGCCCTTTCGCATCCAA
Source organism: Acidobacteriaceae bacterium (assembly GCA_003140705.1). Taxonomy (GTDB): domain Bacteria; phylum Acidobacteriota; class Terriglobia; order Terriglobales; family Acidobacteriaceae; genus Telmatobacter. The sequence continues at coordinate 7,588 of PLKU01000143.1, read as the reverse complement.
TTGGGCCGCCGGATAAATCTGAACCGGCGGCCTTGCATGCTCAAGGTCAGGCAGGCGCAAAACTGTCCTGGCCTTCTTGCGGTTGCCCTTGGACTGCGGATTCTGCTTCATGGCTAGTGGCTTCCGCCCACCTTGCCAGGAACTAGCAGAAGGCTCTGTCCGGTTTGCCGGTGATACAGGCGTAAATAGCAAACATGTGGGGTTCCCTCTCCGTCGGCCGGGCAGTTGGCTTCCCACCATGCAATAAGCGACGGGCTAATGTTCGTCGGGGGCACGAACCGTTTGATGGCTTCGGTACAGCTTATCGGAATAATTTCGTCAACGGTGCGAACTGCGATGGGCACGACTGCGCACGCTGGGTCCGCTCTCCAGATCGAAGGCCGCAGTGACCAGCGCAATATTCGAGAAGGCCTGGGGAAAGTTGCCGACCAGCCGTCGGCGCTTGACGTCGTACTCTTCCGAGAGCAGGCCCAGGTCGTTGCGCAGCGCGAGCAGGCGTGCAAACAGCTTCCGGGCATCCTTCACGCGGCCGATGGCTTTGAGGGCACTGACCATCCAGAAGCTGCAGGCCAAAAAAGCGCCCTCTCCGGCCGGCAGCCCGTCGTTGCCCCTGGATGTCTCGTAGCGCTTCACCAGTCCCGCCGCCATGAGGTCGCGTTCAATCGCCTCGACGGTTCCTTTGACGCGCGGATCGCTGCCCGGCAGGAAGCCGACGATGGGCATCAGGAGCAAGGCGGCATCCAGTTGATCTGAGCCATAGGCTCGCACAAAGCTGTTCTTCTTTTCACTAAATGCTTGGGCGCAAACTTGGCTGTGAATCTTATCCCGAATTGTCTTCCATTTCGCAACGGGGGCCTCGTAGTGCAGTTGCTCGGCCAGCAGCACCGCTCGATCGAAGGCCACCCATGCCATCATTTTCGAATAAGTGAATTGCTGCGGTCTTCCGCGCGTCTCCCAGATGCCGTCATCCGGCTGATGCCAGATGGTCTCCAGATGCTCCAGCAGAAGAATCAGTACTCGGAATTCATCCTTGGTGCGACGGCCTATGGAGTGTTGCGCGTGGAAGAAACAGTCCAGCATTTCCCCGTAGATGTCGAGTTGCACCTGCGCAGCCGCCGCGTTGCCGATTCGCACCGGCTGTGAGTTTTCGTATCCGGATAACCAACCGATTTCCCATTCTAAAAGCTGACGTTCGCCCTTCAGGCCATACATGATTTGCACCTGCTCCGGACTCCCCGCAAGGGCGCGGAGCAACCAGTCCTGCCATGCCGCGGCTTCATCGAAATAACCGCCGTTGGCGAGTGCCAGCAGCGTGAAGGTGGAGTCGCGCAGCCAGCAATAGCGGTAGTCCCAGTTGCGCACTCCGCCAATCGATTCCGGCAATGACGTGGTGATGGCGGCAACGATGCCGCCCGTGGGCCGATAGATCATGGCTCGCAACGTGATCAGCGACCGTTCAATGACATCGCGATACTTTCCCTTGTACTTGAGGCGATGGGCCCAATGACGCCAGCGTTGTTCGCAACCATTGAGGGTCTGTTCGACATCGATTTTTCGGGGATTGGGCTTATAGGAGTATCCATAGGCCAGGGAGAAACTTACACGGTCGCCACGCCTTACCGTGAAATCGGCAACCGTCTTCAGGTTTTCTCCGTGCATTGCAACAGAGGCCCGGAGAACGGCAAGGTTGGGCCCGGCAATGGCGCGGATGCCGTCTTTGATGTGCGTCACCCATGGCACGGTCCGTCCGTAATCGAAGCGCAAAGCCATTTCCATGCGGAGAGAGATTTTCCCACGGATGCCCTCGACGATGCGGACGATGTGGGAATTGCGCTGCCGAATCGGCATGAAGTCGATAAGGCGGAACGATCCATCCGCGTGCTCGAAGGTGGTCTCGAGAATCAATGTGTGGGGACGATAACGGCGAGTCGTTTTCCATTTACCGTTGGCGGGAGTAATCCTCCAGTAGCCGTTCTCTTCCTTACCCAGAAGAGCGGCAAAACATGCGTCGGAGGAGAAGTCCGGCCAGCACAGCCAGTCGATGGAGCCATTCCGGTCCACGAGCGCCGCGGTTTCGCAGTCGCCAATCAGAGCATAATCTTCAATTCTTGCAGCCATATCTTTCCAATTACTCGGGGTGTGTCTTCTTCATCAATTTGGGCTTGCTGTTTCGCCCCTTCTCATTGGATGCGGGAAATCGTGAATTCAGCGTGAGGCCCGGACTCTGGTCGTGTGGTCGTCTATCCGTTCCCAACTCGGTTTCCGGCACAAAACGGGGTTCTGTACGTGTAGCCGGTGATACGACCGGAACCCCGAAATCCTGCCCGGTTGTGACTTCAGAGCTGCCGGTAATCTGGCGCAGCCGCTCTCCTCTTTCGCTGACCCCTAGTGACCCGGGCCGGCCGCCATCAGGACTGAGCTTCCAGTGCGACGAGCATGCGCTTGAGTGCGACAAGTCTGTAGCTTGTGATCACGGGTTCTTTTACGAGATCCCAGTCGAACGTGGGATCAAGCCATCGGCTTAACCATTGTCCGCGACCGTACGGCGTCACGAAGAAGTGATTGTCTCTGGACAATCGATCGATGTCACTCGGGCCAAGCCGGAAGGCAACTGAAGGCCTCCCGTCGAATTGTTCAAATGTAACAAACGTCTTGTTGCCTGCCACGAAGTTTGGATGGCCCCATGAGCCTCGCTCGCTTGTCTCGGGGAGCGAGAGGCAGAATGTGCGAAGCTCCTGAAGTACTTCGCCCGCTGAACGTGTTTGAGTCATCCGTTTTCTTCGTTTGAGCGGATGATTCGGAGGTATTCGCTTACTCATATCAGCCCGCCAGTGAATTCTATCGTTTCTCAATGAAGCAGAGTTTGTTTCCGAACCGATCGGCGCAATAAAAGCCGGAGATGATCCACATTCTCGCGCTTTGTCCGGTTAGCCGGTGACTCGCCCGGAGCACATGAACTTACTGATTTCTCGCTTGGAATTCTCGATGCACGGTTTGGCGATTTACCTTAACGTGAGATGCGGCAAGTCGTACATACGGAACCTTTCAATTCTTGAGTTGGCGTTATGCTCCGTAGGCAAACGATACATTAGAGCGCCAGAAGATCGCGCAGAACCTTCGCCTGTCTTCGCGAGACAACTACATCGACCCCATTGCGCAGAGAGACGACATAGCCGTCGGCTTCAGGTGAGATCGATGTCACGCGGCGCAAATTGATGATCTCGGAACGATTGGCTCGGAAGAACAAGGCCGGATTCAGACACAGCTCAATTTGCCCGAGCGACCGAGGGATCATCGGGTGATTACCCGCAAAGAAAACGCGAGTATAGTTACCTTCGGCGCGCAGCAGGCTGATCTCATCCATACGCACGAGCCAGCATCGATCCCCGTCGCGAACGAATACCTGACGCAGGTTGCCGCCGGTTCTCGTAGTTAAAACTGCGCCCCTGGCTTGCGCTTCGCTTTCGGTTGTGGAGGAGCGAGCCTGCAATCGCTCGCGCACGCGGCGCAAGGCTTCAAAGAGGCGCTCGGGTGCAATGGGCTTGAGCAGGTAGTCCACGGCGTTTAGCTCAAAACCACGCAGGGCGTACCGATCGAAAGCTGTAGTGAGGATGGTCTGCGGAGGTTCGGGGCAGGTCTCCAGCATTTCCAGGCCACTGCGGCCTGGCATCTGGATATCGAGGAACAGCAGGTCGGGATTGTACTTCTCCAGCATGTCCTGGGCATCGTTGGCGTTGCGAGCTTCTCCAGCGATCTCTACATCGGGGTGCTCTTTGAGCAAGCGTCGCAGTTCCTGACGCGCAAGCCGCTCGTCATCTACGATGATTGCTCGCACAAGGCCTCCTTTGTCTGGTAGGGGATCGAGACGGTGGCGCGGACCCAACCTGGCGGTTCTTCGGAAAGACTTAGGTCGGCGGATTCTCGATAGAGGAGCCGCAGCCGCTCGCGTGCATTCGCCGTGCCGATCCCTGCAGCTTCGTAGCGGAGAGTACCGGTATTGCAGATGTCAACCTTAAGCCGATCCCGGCTCCGCCGGATGTGAATTTCCAGTTCGCCGCCGTCGGGCATTTCGGCAATGCCATGCTTCAGGGCGTTCTCAACCAGGCCTTGCACCAGCATGGGCGGCACAAGGGCCGATCCGACCCCGCTCTCGATGTCACGCCGAATGCGAAGGCGATCCTCAAACCGAACGGATTCCAATTCGAGATAGGCGTTCACCGTGACGAGTTCCTCTTCGAGGCAGATGAGGCTCCTATGGTCCTGACGCAAGGAAGATCGGAGTAGTTCCGCCAAGCGGGTAACCATCTCCTGTGCACGTCGGCTGTCTTCATCAATCATGCCGCGAAGGCTATTGAGGCAATTGAAAAGGAAGTGAGGGTTCAACTGCTGCTGCAGCGATAGAAGTTTGGCCTCACGAAGCAGCACCTGCGCGCGCAGGGTGTCCAACTCTGCGGCGCGCCTGCGCCGCACGGCCTGGACGCTGAAATAGACTGCCAGCCACAGCCCCACCAACAAGGCACTGGAGAAGATAGTTACACCAACGATCGCCATCCCCTCGCCTGGACGGCGCCAGTCCAGGATGCCTTCGAGAGCCAAGGTGCCGTCCAGAGCAAGCGCCTGAAGCGCGCCGACCAGCAGTGCCCCTGCGAGCAGGCGAGGGATAAGTCTGGAATATGGAATCTCACTCGAGCCGCCCGGTTTGAACCGCGACCGCAGCAGGTGTGTTCCCAGCAGGCCGGCCGAGCAGTAAGCCAGGTCCGCCACAAACTGTTTTGGCCCGGCGGCATGAAATGGCACAAGCACGGCCAGAAAGTATACGAGGCCATATCCCCCCCAGCCCAACAACTGACACGTCCAGTAGCCTTTGTTTTGACCGCCAGTCAAGTCTGTTCTGTTCTTGAGGGCGTGCATGCCTTGGTTTCCTCCGTATGCTTTTTACTCGAGGACGCAGGATGCGTGTTCGTTGCGAGAAACCCGTCCACTTGAGTATTGAACCATGCCGGATCGTCCCACATGACAAAGTGGCGTGCCTGTCTCGCCATAACGAACTGCAGGTGGTTCACATCAGCATACTGTTGATGAAAAAGCTGAGTCGCAGCCTCTTCCGTGACGCCGTAGCCCTTCAATCCGATCCAAGTACCGATGACCAGCACAGGAGACTCGATCTTTCCCAACTCCGGTCGCAGGTCTGTGCTCACCAATTCGATCATGGCATTTGTCACGGTCTTTTGATCGGAAGCCAGCCCCCATGAAATCAGGGTTTTCTGATCCTGTGCGCTGGTGGCCATTGCATTTGTGCTGGCGCCCGACCGCGTCATCCCTTCCCATTGCTCATGAGTCATGCCTTGCATACCGGCCTGCATCTTCTCAATTGTTGGTCGTGCCGCAGCTAGGGAGTCGGCCTGAAACCATGCGCCAGCCATAAACGGGAGTGAGTCTACGATAATGACTGGCCCCACGAGCTTGGGGTAGTGCGCCGCCAGGTCGAGGGCAATGGATCCGCCCAGACTATGGCCCATGATTACGGGCTGATCGATATCGTTGTCGCGAATGTACTGTGCAATCTGCTCCCGAGCGGTGGTCAGCAGCGGAGCCTCAATGGAAGGCGTTCCCGCAAACCCGGCCAATGTTAGCTGAATGCATTGGAAACGATCGCTCAGATGAGCAACGGTTGCATCCCAGGTTGCGCCTGACGAGGCAAGCCCCGGGATCATGATGATGGCACGCCCCCGACCTTCGACTTTCACTTGGAATGCGGAATAGGAATGCCCTGAGCTCTTCAATGGCGCGGTTGGCGCTGGTTGCTGCGCTGTCGTCGCGAGCCCCAGGAACCAGGCTGCAGACATGGCAATAGCGAGTCGAGATACGACTTTGGCGATAGCTTCCAGCGATGTTGATCGGCTGTGCATAGAATCCTCCTCCGCCTGACCCTAATGCCATGCCTGTAGAGAGCCGGAGAAAGGTTATGAAAGGAGAGAATTGCATCCCCAACGGTCCTCACAGGTGTCGGTGAATCTGCAAGATTCTCTGCAATAGCGGTAGCGGGTCGGGTCACTCGTCGACTCCGTTCGCAGCGATTTTTGCCGTTCCGAGTGGATCGTCGGCAATCCGGACATTGGCCCTTTTGGGCGTAACTTCCGTGTTGCGGGACGAGGCGTTTCCGATCTTGGCTAGCGGTGACTCTTCAGGAACCCGGAATTCAGCCCACACTGCTCCGCACTCGCAATCGTGACAGCCAGCAAACTCTGTTCGCGGAATACGGTCTATACGGCCCTAATGATTTCTCAACAGGTACCTGCGGTGTTGTACGGAGGAGTCCGCTCCGCGGGGGTCGAGGTGAAGAAATACCTCGAAAACCGTAACAAGGAGCTGCTGTCGGAAGATTGCAGGTGTTGGAAGGGCAAACGGCAGGATGATAAGCCCTGCCGTCTTTGGAACATGCAGCACAGCCTTCGAGAAAGCATCACATTCGTCTTGGTCCGGAATAAGTTTGGCCGAGGTCCGGAACCTCACAGTTATTTCGCGAGTTGGGAACAATGATCGGCGACCAACTTCCATGTGCCCTTCTTCACCCATGTATCGGTGCACATTACACTTCGCGCGCGATGCTCGCCATGATAGAGGGAGTCGTAGGTTTCCTTGAAATTCGCGATAACCGTGTTGCCATAGGCGCGAACCTTGAGGTCGCTGATCTCCTCCTTGTTGGTCTTGTTGGCTTGTGGGTCGCTCATATCCTTGAGGACGGAGGCCTTGGTGTCCGAAATTCCCCAACTGCTTCCACTGGTGTAATCCCCGGCGTAGTATTGCTTGACAAACGATGGGTCATTTGCGAGGTCCGCCTTGACCGACTCTTGTTGGAGGCGCGTGACCTCCGCGACCGCGTCGCTCCCTGATTTCTGTGTCTGAGGAAATGCCATGGATACAAAGCTCACGGGAGTGAGCAGAACCGCGATTAAGACTACGCTCTTCGACCTCATGCAGTCGTCTCCTAATTGAAGCAAGTTGTGTTTTACCGGTTGACGGGCGCGCAAATCCTGCAGCACAGCCGCAGAAAGCGTGTGACAAAACAAAAGGAGTGTACTCCAGTAAGGTAAAAGGGGGCAAATCTGGTCGAGCTTGTTGAAAAATGTTGGTAACAGGCCCAGCATGACCGGTGCGGTCACAACGGATTATCAAAAGAGCCGCAACCGCCGTCTTTTATTTTCAATGATTTCTGGCTCTTTTCAAGGGAGTCCAACGCGCTAACTGAGGGCCAGTGTGGATTCTATTCCCCAGTTCCGGGCGGTCGAGTAGCCCCGGGGAATTTCACCCCGAGGCCCTCACAGATCCGTGCATGAACCTCTCGATTCACACGGCTCTTCATAGCCATAGTCTGTCTCTTCCGAGAACAAACTGTCTCTGGAAGTAAAGGCTCATCCTGGTTGCCCAGTTGGCCAAGCCTTCCGTCGAGCTATGTCATCCTCTTGTAGAGTCGAGATGTGGCGCGGTGGTTTTAGGCTCGGCCTATCTGTTACCGGCCCTTTCGGTTGCCGGTGCCTCACTAGCCTCGCCATGCTTCCGTTTCCACATCCCGCTCATCGAACCGGAC
>PLKU01000157.1 GCA_003140705.1 Acidobacteriaceae bacterium | reverse complement strand
AAGCGGATCGTGTCCGGTTTGCTTGTGATTCGACCGGAACCCAAGATTGCGACTCCGCGGGCACTCGATGAGCGACTCTGCAGCATCTGTTTTATTTGCGATGCTGCGTTCGTCTACTGAGTCGAAAGCAGGCAATCCACCATCAGACTCAAGGGGCGCTCTAACCTCGTCGCAAGGCCAGGGTCGGCACAGCGCGTCTCTTCGAGCAGGGTGTCCACGGTGACGCGAAATGCACGTTTGAGTTCAATTGGTTCCAGGGAGCGAGCCAGACTTTCCGCAGCTCGTACCTTTTGTTCTGCTGGGAGATCGTCCAGCCCTCTCCCCTGCACAGGAGCCACACCATGACGCTTGCACGTCAGCGCAAGCACGTTGTCTCGCATTCCGCTCAACATATGTTCCGCCTGAAACAGGCGAGATCGAGCAATACTCGAACGCACGTGCAGCGCGTATAGCCACGCCATTCCGATCAGATCATTTGAATCAGGAACTGCTGATGGAATCGGCTCCCCAGCAGCGCCAAAGATCAGACTGAATTTTGGGCCAATCGCGCGCAATGCGGCGGAGGGCCAGAAGGAGAGATCAACCTGCAGAGTGTTGTCGAGCAGGAAAACACGATACAAAATGTCGCCAAGCTTGACATCGTAGTTCGCCACTGCTGCGTGGTTGCGATACAAACGCGTAGTCCAATCAACCAGTACCTGATCCAAATTGGCATCGGGGACCAAACATAAAGCGAGGTCGATGTCAGACCAGCGATCCACTGAACCTACCGCCGCCGAGCCTAAATGGGCAGCGCCGCCGATACGTGCATCTGTCTTTGCGGTGGAAACAAGTTCCCCACGAATCTGCTCCCGTTGTTGTGATGAGAAAACTGAATCGTCGTCCATGTGCTCAACCCTTATCCCGGGCGCTATCTGCTGGAATTCGAGAATTCCCAGCGACCATGATCCAGACAGAGGCCCAAGTATAACCGAGTCAACTGTGAAATCAGACCAATGTGCTCATCCATCTGCGCGATAGCTTGGAGTTCCGGGCGTATGGTCGGCCAACCGTACACGATCCCTTCCATAGACCCCGGGAGGGCCAAGAGCGGCATAGGGGGGAAATTTTCGGCCATTCGGACGGAACTATTCCCGTGCACTGCGCCCTGTATGCTCGCGGTGCGAGTTGTAACCGGCGTGGAAGCAAGCTCATTGTCTGCGCCGGGAGTCGGGGTAAACTGTTGGCATGGAGTCGCAAGGGTGGAGGTTCGCGCTCGGCTCGGATGCACTTCAACCCGCGACGTTATCTGCGAATCGCCTGATGAAACGGAACGCAGGAGGGGGCCAAAGTGGACCTTAAGACTCTTATAGACACACCTCCATGGGACTGGCCAAGCGATGCCGGGAAGATGTTTCAGAAGATTCTGAATGATAGTCGGGCCCAAGTGTCCGACCGGCTCATTGCCGCCGAACTGGCAGGCGGTTCTACCGTTATCAACGACGATCTGGCTGATGCCTTGATGGCGATCTTACGCGATGCTGAGGAGCCTGAGAAACTGCGGGCCGGCGCGGCAATTTCCCTCGGGGCAGTACTCGAACTAGCGGACACGGATGGGTTCGAAGATCCGGATGACGTACCCATTTCCGAGCGCACCTTTCTCAACATCCAAGACAGGCTCCACGAACTTTACCTCGATTACAGCAATCCCAAGGAAGTACGGCGGGGAATCCTGGAAGCATCAGTGCGAGCTCCCCAGGATTGGCACCAGAACGCCATCATGACAGCCTACTCCAGCGGGGACAAAGACTGGATGCTGACGGCTGTGTTTTCGATGCGCTGGGTTCGAGGTTTTGATAATCAGATACTGGAGGCCTTGAAAAGCGGCGAGCCTGAGATTCATTGCCAGGCTGTCAACGCAGCTGGCAGCTGGGAACTGGACGCGGCCTGGACTCAGGTCATCGCGCTACTCAATGACGCTGGCACCCCAAAGCCGTTGCTGCTTGCTGCCATCGGTGCCGCCTCCAGCATCCGTCCGCAGGAGGCAGGGGAAATCCTGATAGACCTTGCCGAGTCTGACGACGAAGAAATCGCTGAGGCGGCCGAAGAGGCCATCGCGATGTCTGAACCAATGTCAGAGGAAGAAGACGACGAAAACGATGCAAGTGGGTGGATCAATTGAGCGGCACAATGATCGGAGTGTATCCTGCTTTGGAAAGGAACCCATGCGTGAGCAGAAGCCGGAGTTGACGACGAAGCAGAAGGTGGAAAAGGCGCGACTTCGCAAAGAGCACATGTGGATCTTCGTGCGTGGGAAACAGAAGCGGGTACGCCGGCCACCAATGATCGACAGCATGGACGTGGACGAGTTTATCCGGCGCAATGCGGACCCGATCTGGTTCCACCAGGAGGGGCTCTGGGAATACCTGATGATCGATGACGAGGCTCTTCTGTTTTTTTGATGCCTCTTGCGAGGTGCCAAGCTATCGCGGCTTGAAAAGTCCTTTCAGAGAGTTCGGGTTCCGGTCGGAGGTAGAGGAAAGCCGAAAACAGGGTTGGGGACGAATAGCCGGTCATACGACCGGAGCGCACCAAGATCAAATCGGGATCTTACAATTTCGGTTCAACGAACAACGTGGAAAGTGCGTTTCCAGCGCGTGTCTGGGAAGAAATGCGCCAGAACGTGGCCGATCCACGCGAGCTTGTTAACAAATCCTGTTTGTTCAAGTCGTGCCTCTGTGGCCTTGAACGACCAATAGTTGAACAGCGGACGGCCAAGTATGTTGGCGCGCGGCACGAAGCCCCAGAAGCGCGAGTCCAGGCTGTTATGCCGGTTGTCGCCCATCATGAAGTACATGCCGGATGGAACCACCAGGTCGCCGCCCTGGATATAATTCGAGAAGTTCACGGCCCACGACTCAGTTGACCCGGACACCCCGTCTGGAGGTACTGCGGGGAAATCGTCGAGGAACTCGTTGAAGTTATCCGTCGTCGTCGGCTGCGCAAATCCCACAGGCTGTGCGACACCATTAACAATCACAATGCCGTTGCGTAGATGAATATGATCGCCCGGTACGCCAATCAATCTCTTCACTAGGGGAATGTACTGCGGTGTCCCATCGGCGTCTGTCGGATCAATACCAAGCTGATAAACGGGCTTGATGAACACCACTATATCGCCGCGCCTCGGCTCGCGATACCTTATTAGCGGCATCCACGAAGCGGGCGGCATTAGCGTGATCCGGTCGACGACTAGGTGATCGCCTACAAGCAACGTGTTCTCCATCGAACCTGACGGAATGACGTAGTTCTGAGCTAAGAAGGTCAGAATGAACAGGCCCACCACCAGAACTGAGCAGATGCTGGCCAGCGCCTCGAAAGGAGTCTCTTCCCGATTGATGTTGGCGGAAGCTGCGGGCTTCGTTGAAACAGGAGAAATCTTCGTCGCTGGACTCATCCAAAGGCTCCTCAGGAAGGCTGGCGAGCCCCAGAGCGTTCGCAGCGGTCACTTCAAAAGAGATGATTTCATGTACGTTCGACTGTCGTCGAGTTTGCGTCTTGACCAGAGTCTATCAAATCCCTGTGCAACGTAGAATTCTCCGGATGATTCGGCGTGCGAGCGGTTAGTCGGCCATCCGGAAATTACTACTTGAGTAACACTTAGCGGGGCCGTTGCGGGGCCGTTTACTCAATGGTAATTTCCGAGTTGCCGGTCACTCAGGACCTACAAATGCCGCTGCCTTTTCAAAGGATCGCGGCAAGTGTTTTCCTCCGTTTGCCGGCGCGCCAAAAATACAATGCGCCTGCGGCGTTGATGCCAATCACGACACCGCTCACCTTGGCCGTGAATGAAGCTGCGTTCTTTACGTCGATGACCGGAAAAATCGACAGGACCACGTAGAGCAGCGTCATCGAGAACCCGGAAACGGCGGCGACTCGCACGCCCCAGGGAGGCTTCTCACCGCGCGCCACCAGCGGAATGGCGAACATCGCCAGGTATGTAAGCGCCCAACAAATGATGCCCGAATTGTTCAATAACTGGTATGACTCCTGGGCGCCCACTCCCACGTTCCCCAAAATCGTCAAGCCGAAAGCCGTGAGGCCCACGCATAGGATGGAGCCCACCGGAGTCTTGAAGCGCGGATGCAGGCGGCTAAACCACGCGGGTAACAGATGATCCCATCCGGCCACCATCGGCAGGCGGATCACGGCACTGCAGTAATTGCTGGCTGCCCCAATTGTCCGGCAGATCATCAGGGCTGCCGCGAACGGAACCACGAAAAGCGCAATAGCCGACACTTGTGCACCCCGGCTCAACGCTTGCGTCGTGGGGGAAATCTGGTCGATGTCACCGGGTTGGGTAAACGCCAGGACGGAGGCCGTGCCGAGAATATAGATCAGCGCAACCAGTGGCCCGGCCAACCAAATCGAGCGTCGGATGGTTCGCGCCACGTTCGGATCGCGTACTTCTCCCGAAAAAATGGCGGCCCCATCGAACCCGCCGAAAGCTCCAAAGCCCATCTTGCCGAGAAGGTTGAGATTCAACAGCGAAACGGCCGGAAAAGTGAGGGCCACCGGGGCGACGGCCGCTCCGCCATGCAACCAGCGCGGCAACGCGAACAACGCCATCCCTGCCAGGATCAGGAGCAGCATGAAACCGCCGGCGTTATGGAGCCATTTTGCAATCGCCAAACCTCGCACGGCCACCAGCATCAGGCCTCCCATAAAGAGCGCGCCCACGNNTTGACGGACTTGTTTTCGGGGATCCAGGAGCCGGACCGTCCCGCGGCGTACGCCAGATTGTCGGCGAGCAAAGGGACCTCCGAGGCCACGATCAGAACCATGGTCGCCCATAAATTCAAGGCCACCAGGAACCCGGCCATATCGCCGAAACGCAACTTGGCCCATTGATAGAGGCCCCCTTCGAGCGGCATCTCCTGGTTCAAATGGACCACCACGAGGCCCGACGGTATATAGAACAGCAAGACGGCGGGAATCCAGTACATAAGGTGTGCGGAGCCTAGCTTGGCCGCCGTCCCGATGAACTGCAGCCCTGTGATGTAGAGCATTTGGGAAAGGACGAGGTCGCCGAGGCGAAGCTCCTTCTTGAGCTCGGCGCTTTGCAGCTCGACCAGATGCTCGGCCTTGAGGAACTGCTGCTCGCGCTCGCTGGCTGGCATAGTTGGGCGTTTCCTTTCAGAGCTTCGCTTCGGGGCATCGCCGCGCTAACCAACGGGGCGCATCCAGGCCGATATGGGTCTTAAGAATAGCAAACAGGAGACTTCGCCGAATCCGAATCCGTTGCCCTTCCGGATGGTCGCCCGTCAGTGGTTGATCAATGTCACCAGTTNNCCGAAGCCGTGGATCAATGTGACTTGCTCGATGAGTGCATCGGCCGCGCCAATTCAGATCGGGATAGGGAAAACAAGTCAACTTCTCGTGGATGGCATCGATGGTGTACCAACGAGACGCCGGGAACGGTATGAATGGGAAACCGACGCTAGTCCAAGCCAGTCTTCCCCGGAGACCAGTAGGCCTTCACCTTACTCCCGAAGAGAGAAATGCCAGCCTGCTTCAGGC
>PLKU01000050.1 GCA_003140705.1 Acidobacteriaceae bacterium | reverse complement strand
ATACATGGGCATTGCACTTGTTGAGGGACGGCTCTTCGAGGGAGCGAGACGTCGATCCCTCCCCTTAACCGAAAATCTGGGTCATGTAATGCGGAATTGTCGTTTGCCACAAACAGCAGTTCTGTTGCAGGAATTGAAGTGCGCTAGCAGCAGGGGGGCAGCTATTTAGGTCGCAGAAAACTCGGCGGACCACATCTCCTAGAGTGACCATTCTCCATTTGCTTGGATCGCCGTATGCATTGCATCAGGAGCGAGGTCCACTTCGCCAGGCCACACTGGTGTACCGTGCTCAATCCTGACCTGTGCAAACAGCGCTGGGTCTGCAAGAGCAGAGAATACACCGGCCCCTGGCGAGTGCACGATGCCAGACAAATTGACCACCCCGGTGAGGCCGTCAGCAAACTTTACCCGCAGCCGGAACTCCGGAAGTGTCTCAACTGCAGTTAATCGCCATGGCGAGTGCGGCACGACCTCATCGGCCAAGGAAGCATTTGGGATTTCGCTGAGATTTAGTTCTGGAGCCACGGCTCCCGACCCTTCTCTTGATTCAATTGAGCCCAACAGTGCCCTCTCCGGCATCGAAACAATTGCGAGGCCAGTAGAATTACTCGAGTTGACATCGATACTCCAGGCTTCCACCAAGATCCTGACTTCAGCTTACATCGAGTGAAGTCCGGATGACTGGCATCACTTCACGGGCACATGACTTCACGTGCTCGATTGCCGCCGCAGCGGCGTAAAGATGTCATTCACTGGGTGACCTAGGTTCTGTTGACATCTGATCTAGCGCTCTGTGGTCAGGACCGATGCATGGCCCAGCAAGAATTGGATTTGTTCAAGTTCGCCTCCGTTTGTGTGACAGAGCCTCGCACAGGTTCGGCGAAGATCATGTGGAGCAAGACATTCAAGGCCAATCCGCTTCGAGCATTCGCGAACCACGCACCAGACAACATTCTGCGTGATACTGCGGCCCCAGACCTTGCCGTGCTTGCTAATCGCACGAAAGACCTTTCCTTCGGTCAGCCCTGCTGCTGACATCCATTCGTCCACGGCATTCTTAACCCACTGGGGCATAGGAACGGTCCGGATGCGACCACCCTTGCCCGCCAGATCGACCACGTCCCAGTGCTCCTGACGCGTTTGGATATCTCTGATGTCCAAAGTGACAAGCTCGCTGCGGCGAAATCCGCATCCAAGAAGGACCGCGATCATCGCCTGATCTCGCTTTCGGTGCAGCGTCTCGCCATTGGCCTTCTCGAGCAATTGGCCCGCCTGATCGATATCCAACCAATTTCCCAACCGCTGTCCTAACTGCTTCGCTCCCTTGACTCGGCGGATCCCAGCTGCCAGGTCCGGACTGAGCAATCCTGCATCTGCAGCTTCAAATGCCAACCGGCGCACGGCAGCCAGTCTTTGGTTGATTGTCGACGCAGCAAGCGCGAGACTCTCGATGTGCAAGCGAAATCGGAGAACGACAGTTCTATTCAATGCGAGGCGAGGTTCCGAGCAATACCACGCGATGAACTGGTCCATTGCGAATGCATAGGCTCTTCGTGACCCCGGCGAACTCAGACTGTTCAATACTGCCGCTTTGGAGTGATCAAGATGAGGAAGGCGAAGTACGCTCTTCCTATAGTTGGGCTTGGTCTTCTTCTTCCTTGTTTTGCGCATACGAACGGTCTCCTTCCCTCAGGTGGGCTATTACGACAAGAACGAGCGAACTTTTCAGAACAGGGAAGAAGACTATAGATCATTGTTCGTTGGATCAAGAGCCAGCGCTTAGCCGCCTTGCACATAGGAACTCTGCATTGGGGAGCCGCTCTGCGAAGGCGCCGAGCGCGCCCATGAATCGGCCGATCATGAATCTGCGAGTCGGTTTCCTTTACATGCCATCTCATAGAACTTGAGCCTGGTTGACAGCTCTTTAAAACTATATGAAGGGCAAGCGTAGCATTTGGGGGGAGACATCGGTCATCCATCTTCTTGAAATGTTCCATAATTGTCTCTGGGAGCAGAGTCGATGCCGGATTCAGAAAAGGACAGGGCCGCCGAAGAAGTGGTGGCGTTATGGGCAACCTTTGGGCTCGCACTTTCGAACAAGCGAAGATATCCGGTGCAGGAGTTCAGAGCTTTTGTGCAAATCGCACAGCGGTACGTTGAGATGACCAAAGACGACCCGTTGATTCACAAGAGCGTTACCCGATGTGTGAATGGCCTGCGAGAGTATCTGGAGGTCGAGAGGAGTCGAGTCCCAGAGGATGTCCTGTTTCAGGCAGATCGGCTGGAGTGCCTTGTGTTCGCCGGATACGATCCTTCTTTCGAGGGTGATGAGCCCCCAGGATTATGAGCGGTCAACTCGCAATCGCGATACCGATGCCCCCCGCGCACTCCTAGTTCGCGCGCATCGCGGTCTCCAAAGAAATCATATTAGAGGTCACATTGCATATTTCTATTGCTTTTAGTCAAGAGGCGCGATCCCAAATGGCAGAACAGGCCAACCCGGAGTCTGAGGCGTTCGCCTCCTTAGCTCGTGCTTGTCCGGAACGTTGATTGGCTACCACCGCTGTATGACGTCCGGGATCATGTGTGAACGATTTAAATCACCGTTTGGCGGTTTTTTGGCGGCGGAGGGGTACATAGTCGTTCGGAAGCTTATCTTCCTCCTCGGCTGCATGGCGTGTCGGTCGGTCGAGAATCTGCAAAACCTTGGCGATGGAGTCGCCCGCTGGCTTAGGACGGCGTGCGAGCCAGTCCTCATGCTGAAGATGGGCAAGTTTCTCCGCCACAGCGACATTGATGAACTGGTTGAGCGAGACACCCTCCTTCCGCGAGAAATCCTCGGCAACCTTACGGACAGAAGGCATCAGCCTGAGCGGAAACTTGCTCACGATAACTTTCTTTTGGCTTGAAGGCATGCCCATTATCTCCTTATCCTGAATTCCTTCAACAACTCTGCCGGCTTTAGAAGCTGCAATTGAAAGCGTATTGCCGCTTCACGGAAATGCTTCGCGTTATTGGTTAGAATCGCATCTGCGCTGCCATTGATGGCAACTTCCAACACCATGTCATCGTTTGCATCCTCGGAAAGCGGCGAGTGCCGGTCAACAACCAGAATGGGCTCGGCAATCGCTTCCAACATATCCAGAAGCAATGTCACTTCTTCTTGGGTCTTACCCGACACGATCAGATGTTCAACACGAAGGGCGACATCCCGATACTCACAGGCCAGCTTGTAGTCCATGAGAATGGTCAGTTTTCTTAGCAAGACAAGCCTGAGAATCTCTGCTGCCGCCCCACTGCTAGAGCGAAGTCCGGTGATCAGGACTGACGTATCAAGAACCACTCTCACGATGTCATGATATCACAGGTGACGTCACACTTCGTGGCCATCTTTGAAGTCGGCTCGTGTGGTCACTTGCCGAAGCAAGCCATTCCGAAAGCTGAGCATTCCCAGGAATGCAATAGCAACGCCTCTCAGAAGAATGTCAGATGTCGATCACGGAGCGTTCCACATGCTGATGTGTGAACGGCTCTGGCGCGGGCGGACAACTCTCTTGCCCACTGGACTGAATCCACGGATTCAGCTCAGCCTCATCTTCGCCACCTCGCCAGAGTCTCTTCGACCATTCCTGCAATCCGTTGGCG
>PLKU01000036.1 GCA_003140705.1 Acidobacteriaceae bacterium | reverse complement strand
TATGACCTTCTCATAGAAGCCGACCATCCGACCAGGACCTTCTCCGACACACACAAGAAAACAGTGAACGACAATACTTTTGCAGCAAGAGCTGTAAGACCGGCAGGCAACTCCGCACTGAATCCCTGCCTCTATAGCTAAGAGCGCGCTCCAGGATCTTGCGTCTTTGGGGTGCGCTTCGCAGATGAAGCAGGGGCGCTGGATTTTCGCGATTTCTCTGGCTTACTGGGCGAGAAGGAGAATCGCACTGGCATCGCCTGGACCTCGCTCTTAATCCCCATACTTAACCGCAATCGGAAGGATCCCATGGCTATCGAAACAACAACCCACAAATTGAGCAACAAAGAAGTTGAAGAAACCCTGCGGTCCGTCATCCAGTCTCTCATCGACGGGCAGGAAGGTTTTCAGAATATAGGCGAGCACTTGAAAGATGAGACTCTACGACGCTACTTCGCAGTCGAATCTCTGAAACGTGCGCAATTCCGCGGCGAGATCGAAGAAATTCTGCATCAGGAAGGCGTCCACGACGTGAAAGAAAAGGGCACCGTTGGAGGGACTGTTCACCGCACTTGGGGCGATATCAAGGCTCACCTCGGCGGAGGAGACCACACTCTGCTGGAGACAGCCGAAGCCGGTGAGGACACAGCAAAGAAGGCGTATCAAGAAGCGCTTGAAAAAGAATTGCCATTGCCGATCAAGCAACTGCTCAACGGACAGTATGCGCATATCCAGTCTTCGCACGACTATGTGAAGGCCGCTCGCGATAGCCGAAAGTAGTAAGCCTTTTCTAGACGGAAGGCCCGGGCGCAGTTGTTCGGGCCTTTCAGCTGAGACTCACTTCCTCATTTCCTCTCTGAACTGTGTATGCAATACATCCCCGTACCATAGTCTTAGGGAGTAGAAGACCAATGTCTACAGCAGAGATGAATCCTTCCCGCAAGCACGCATACACGGAGTCCGGCATACCGCAACTTCCAGAGCCGACTTACTCCGAGCGCGTCCGCACTCTCGTTTCCCTCTGCACAATTGCGACTCTCTCAACCGTCTCCCGAAAGCGCTCGGGATATCCGTTCGGGTCTCTCATGCCTTATACGATCGACGATGCCGGGCGACCTGTTTTCCTGATCAGCAACATGGCCATGCATACCCAGAACATTCAAGCTGACCATCGGGCAAGTCTCTTTGTGTGTCAAGGGGGCGACGGCGATCCGCTCGGCACCGCGCGGGCAACGCTTGTTGGTGATGTCCTTCCCATGCCGGAGGATGAAGTCGGCGATGCTCGCCAACGTTATCTGTCGCGCTACGAGAATAGCCGCTCATGGGTAGACTTCAAAGACTTTGGCTTTTACCGCCTGCAACCCCTGGACATCTACTATGTCGGCGGCTTTGGGGTCATGGGATGGGTGACCACGGAGGAATACCAGTCCGCGAAGATTGATCCTCTGGCCGATGCGGCTCCAAAGATTGTCGAACACATGAACTCGGATCACGTCCCCGCAATGATCCTACTTTCTAGCGTTCATTCCGGCCTCAACGCCACCGAGGCCACAATGACAGCGGTCGACCGGCTTGGATTTCACCTTCGGCTGAAGACCGGCGATGGTATGAAAGGTACACGCATCAACTTCCTGCACGAAGTCCAAAACTTGGACGAGGCGCGGAAAGTGCTCGTGGAAATGGTTCGAGCCGCTGAGCCTAAAGCCTGAACAGAGCAACTTTGAGGGTTGGGGAAGGTTTGGCGACCAACCGCCCAGAACGAAGAAAGGGCATGCCCGTTTAAGATGTCAATTGACTTCCATGGCAGGCTCCATTCACAACCGTCGCGCACCGAGTCACCTCCTGAGCGGCTTTGGTTTGCCGGTGCAACTCGTCGGTGGATGGATCATGGATGCGCCTGACAGAGGCCTTACATCGTCGATCGCTGTTTCCATCGAGGCGACCATGATTTTGACCGTCGCTGGAATTTGGCATGGACTTAGAGCGGACCCAACTAATGTGAGAATGCTGGTCACTCTTTTGGCGACGGTCCTGTTCTTGTTTGTTTCCGCGGTTGGATTTGTTTTTCTGTCAATCGAAGGTTACTTCAGCGTGATCGAGAAGACGCAGGAGTTTGGCGTTCTGAGAATACTATTATAGGCGCGTCAACCAGGTATTTCTCGCTCCTCCTGTTCCTTGAAACTCTGACGATCTGCGTTCCGGGAACCGTAGCAGCGATTGGTCTAACATTCTTTATCGGAAGGGGATTGGAGTTCGCGTTTCCAAACTTCTTGCGGCTGGATGTAGTGTACCTATCGTGGCCGATTGCATTCGGAATCACGGTCACTGCATCACTGATCGGAGGAGTCATCGGCGCTCGAAAGGCGATCAGAGATGGCATCATCCAGGCTCTGTCATACGAAGCGTAGCGGTCACTTTCACGCGTGTATTTACAATAGCCAATCACTCGAATCAGCTCTTGGCGTGTTACCGCCATTCCGGACAGAACTCGAAAATCGGGGTCATGTACGGTTGGCCGACCATACAGACAGAACCCAAACTTATACCGTCAAGCCAGTTCTGTGGTGGCACGCTGACCGAGTATATTGTGGGCAGCGAAAGACAGCCCAACGCTTTGAGCGCAATACTGTGGGCGGAACATTGGGAACAACGAGTGATCTGACGATACGAAAGTGCAAGAACGAAGCGGATGTGATTCGTGAAATGGATGGCGAGAAGAAAGCTGGCTGGAACTCTCTGCGGAAGTTTAGGCGCGCAGTGCCTCGTGCCCGGTGCCTTTGCCAGGAGTCACCCGGATCATCCGTACAGGTATTCCGTAGTGGATTTGCCCGTATCACCCGCGGTCGGTACGGTCCAGACACCTGAGTTTCCTGTTTCCTCGCAAGGGTATTGGATCATGATCCAGGTAGAGAAGCCTCTTCCGTTCATGCAAATGGTGTGCATGATGGGGGTCACAACGAGCCCGCTCGATTTGAAGGATTGCAGCAGCAATGATCCGCTGCTTAGAGCGGACTGGACGGTCTGGAATGAGGGCCATCTCGTATCGAGTGGATCGAGCACAACTACGGGCGACGACAAGTTCACAAAACAGAACATCTTCAAATTCCTCGGAAAGTTCCCGGGGGAAGCTGGGAAGAAGTACGTGGTGAAGGTGACATTTACTAAGGATTGTACGCCGCTGAATGTCGCGAATCCACACTTGATCGTTACCAAGATAGGCTACGAATGATCGTAGCTCGGGGAGTCACATCCAGGGTTCCGGTCGTATCACCGGCAACCCTTCCCTTATTCAAATCCCGGCCAACTTCCGTCGTTTTCCGTGGCGAAGATTCGGCATAGGGAAGGATTGGCGACCACCCTGGTGTTGATGATCGGTTCGGTCAACGCTGCCGCGCGGCGGCCTTCCTATATTTTCCTGTGCGGCATTTGCCAATGGGTCCAACGGCGCTTAAAGTGGTCGCACGTGCGCTAAGCCATCTTCTGACGGTACGGGACCTAACAGGATCCAGTTTCTGACGCAGTTGCTGAAGACGAGAGAATCTACGATGATGACCACGGACAAAAGATTCAAGAGGGCTTTGCTCTTCGTGCTGACGGT
>PLKU01000457.1:10024-12289 GCA_003140705.1 Acidobacteriaceae bacterium | reverse complement strand
GTTTGTGCCGTTTGCGCTACTGGATGAGATGGCAGCTGCCGGGGCGAACCTGACCCGGAAACTCATGAGCAATCCAGCCTATATGGCCGCTGCACGCCAGGCCATTCCCAAGGAATATCGCGTGGCCGGGGAAACGGCTCATCCCAATTTCCTCACTGCCGACTTCGGCCTTGTCTTTGACGAAGCCGGCAAGCCGGCTCCGAAGCTCGTTGAGATTCAGGCGTTCCCATCGGTTTATGGCTACCAGGACGTGCTCAGTTCAACCTATAAGGAAGCCTTCCGCTTGCCGGATACGCTCGGTTGTTTTCTTGGGGGAATGGAAGAGGCCGGCTACTGGGATCTGCTCGCGCAAACAGTGCTCGGCGCCCATGATCCTGAAAACGTGGTGCTGACTGAATTGGACCCACTCAACCAGAAGACCCTTCCGGACTTCAAGATCACTGCGCGCCAACTGGGAATAGCCGTGGTGGACATCCGCAGCCTTGAGCCGATCCAGAACCGGTTGAACTATCGCTCCAATTCCGGGAAGCTGGTTCCCATCCACCGCATCTTCAACCGGGCCATCGCCGACGAATTGATCGCCCGGAAGATCCGCCTGCCCTTTGACTGGACGCAAGCGTGGGACGTGGAGTGGGCTGGTCACCCCAACTGGTATTTCCTTATATCGAAATTCTCAATTCCGTGGCTGTCAACATCCTCTGGCCTCTCCGGTTCCGCAGGCGGTCACCCGGTCGTGCCCCCTGCAGTATTTGTGAGCGATTTCCTCGAGGGGGATGGGTTCCAGCGACTAGCCAGGGCGGGCGTGCCACTTCCATCTCGAGCAGCGCAGAACAATATATATAGTGAGCTGCTCCTCAAGCCACTTTTCTCATTCGCGGGAAAGGGAATTGAGTTTGGCCCATCGCAATCTCAACTTGAGGCGATTCCCGCAGGGCAACGAGCCAATTTTCTCGTCCAGCAGCGCATGCGATTCGAGCCCACCATCGAAACACCGCACGGGCTCACACAAGCGGAGATACGCATCTTGTACCTCTGGCCCGATGCAGGCAAATTGACGCCGGCACTATCTCTCGTACGCCTGGGCCGCGGCAAGATGATGGGTGTCGACCACAACAAGAATCAGGAGTGGGTCGGCGCGTCAGCGGCATTTTTCCCGTGCGAGGCTACTTCAGTATCCAAGTAGTTAACGGTACTTTGTTGTAGTTGAGCCGCTCAGAATGCGAGCATCATCATCGAGCATAAGCTATTTACTACTAAGCATATACACGACCTGGCGAGACAGGATCGATGGTTGCAAAGGCATCGCGCAAACAAGCTTTGGCCTGATTGTTACTGAATTGAAAACTTTGGTGCCCTGTGTTGAAACATAAAAGTTAGTTAGAGTTGCTAAAGCATCCCCCAAATGAATTCTGGGTGCAACCTTATGAGAGCTTCAAAACACGCAAAGTCAATTTCTGCTGAACCAGCAGAACCAGTCGCAGCCCGGCAAGAAGTGCGTTGCGCCGTGCGTTTCCCGCTCGTGTTGCCAGCTATTGTTTCGGCGGGGGAATCTGAGATGAGTGCTCACACCCGGAATATTTCTGCAAGCGGAGCGCTGTTTGAACTGGACAGCCAGCTTGTGGCAGGGTCCGATATCCGTTTCTCTCTGCGGATGCCGGGCGCTGTGCTGGGCACGCCACGCGACGTTCTAGTTCATTGTCTCGGCCGTGTGGTACGCTGCTGCTTAAGCAAAACGCAATATCTGGCAGCCGCAACAATCGACGAATACAAATTCGCCGAGCAGTGAGAGCCCGGTAGNNCTTGCGGATTCCCAGGCGATTTACCGCGTCGGGATTCGCAAGGTCTTTGCGCTTGAAGACGATTTGCGCGTCGTAGCCCAGGCTGACTCGCTCGAAAATCTCAAGCTGGCGGTCGAGCGCTTTCCCACCGACGTTGTTCTTCTTGAGGGGAGCCTTCTGGCCGGGACCACGGACGTGATTCCCGAACTGCTCCGAGTTGCCCCGGATGTAAAGCTGATCGTCCAGGCCCTGTCGTCCGATGAAAACCATACAGTAGAGCTTTATCGTCGCGGAGTCCGCGGCATCATCTCACGTTCAATCTCACCCGACTTGCTGGTGCGCTGTGTTCGCCGCATCGCTGCCGGTGAAACCTGGATCGACAATCAGTCGGTGAATTGGGTCATTGAGGCATATCGGTCGCAGGCCTCGGCCCTGGTGAGTCCCAAGACTCAACCGCGGCTCTCCCCCAAGGAGATGGCCATCATCA
>PLKU01000457.1:0-10006 GCA_003140705.1 Acidobacteriaceae bacterium | reverse complement strand
CTCTATTGCCTGCACAACAAGATCATCCATGCCGAGGCCGACGAAGAACTTGTCGCTCAAAAAGTCGTCGGCAGCTAGCTCGGGGCCTCTTCACGCCCTGCCAGCAGCCCTCCGCCGAATTCCAATTCACAAGGAAGGACGATTTAATCGAGCGTCGCTAGCGCCTCCGCGCCGATCTTGCGCGCAGACTCGAGCAGTCGGATCAACTCAGCCAATTCCGCGCTATCCAGGTGCCCTAAAAGCTCGCGCGGAAGCCGCTGGATCACCGGGGCCATTTTCTTCAGCAAATCAAGGCCAGCCTCCGAGATCCGCGTCCAAATCACCCGGCGGTCATGCGCATCGCGGTGTTGCCGAATGAGCTTGAGCGCCTTCAACCTCGACAGCAACCGTGTAATGTCCGGCTCGGCGGTGATCATTCTGCTGCCAATAGCTGAGCAGGTGAGCCCGTGCGGTTGCGCTCCACGCAGAATCCGCAGCACGTTGTACTGTGTCGAGGTCACTCCCCAATGGCGGGTCTTGAGGTGAAAGGTCCGGTTGAGGCAGTCGGAGGTGCGCAACAAGTTCAGCAGCGCCTCTTCCTCCAAGCTGGAAAAGGGTGCCTCCTGCACGATTTCGAGTTTCAGGCCTGACATTTTCGGTCTCCTCTGGCAAATCGCCACGCCGCGATCCGAGGAAGGCAGGCGCGATCTTCATCGGCTCTGCTTCTGTCTTACTGTTTCACGACTTCCAACTCAATGGTCAGCTTGGCGTCATCGCCCGCAACCGCATCCGGAAACATGGTTGCGATGCCGAATGCCGTTCGGCTGATCGTGGTGGTTGCCGAGAAGCTGGTGTGTGGCTTGTGGTCTGTCCCCGAAACCGGCCGGGCAGGGCCTTCTGCCTCAAGTACAACTTGCTTGGTAACGCCGCGTACGGTCAGTTGCCCAGTGATCGTCAGCTTGTTCCCGTTTCTCGCCACCCTGGTGCTGGTAAACGTGGCAGTCGGGAACTTCTCGACATTAAAGAAATCTGAGCTCTTCAGCACTGAGTCGCGGGGCGATTCACCAGTGTCCACCCCATTCACGTCGATCGTCGCATTCACGCTGGATTGAGTGATATCGCCTTCGTTGAACTGAACCGTGGCAGTTATTTTGCCAAAGTGTCCATGCACGGTAGCAACAGTCAAGTGGGAGATGCTGAACTCGACCTGGCTGTGCGCTGGATCGGAGGTCCATGTGGAGGTTTGCGCCAGGGCGAGGGGAGCCGCAAGGGCCAGAGTGCCAGTGATAAGTGCGAAACGCATCATGCTTTAGATTCCTTTCGGCTCCGCACCAGCGGCTCCGATTGTGTGGTGTTGTCAAAGCCGCGAAAAATCCGGCAGTCCGCGCGAAAAGCAGGGGACCGTGTGCTGACCAAAGGCGATTGACCTTCTACACATTTGATGCTCCAGCTCTGTACTTGTTGCAACAAGTATATCTTGAGTTTGCTGCCCAACTGCCCGGAGTCCCGGAATTGCGGCTGCCGCCTGAGCCTCACTCGCGCAGCGGACGCTGATCAAGCTGCGTAGCCGGCAGGCGCAGGCTTACCCCAAATGCAGTCTGTTATCCTGCCGCCTATGTCTTTGATTGGTCACTTCAGCCGCCTCACGCGCCCGCAGCGCCACACCTTTGTCGCTGCCTTCCTGGGGTGGACGCTCGATTCGCTGGATTTCTTCATTCTCATCTTCTGCGTCCCGGCCATCGCGGGGGAGTTCCACACCAAGCCTTCAGCAGTGCTGGGTGCCGTGTTCCTGACGCAGGTATTCCGGCCAGTCGGAGCATTGCTGTTTGGCATGCTTGCCGATCGCTTTGGGCGGCGGCCGGTGCTGATGGCCAACATCCTCAGCTTCTCCGTGATTGAGCTGGCTTGCGCCTTTGCGCCGTCGCTGACTGTTTTACTCATACTGCGGGCGCTCTTCGGCCTGGCGATGGGCGGCGAATGGGGCGTAGGCGCGGCTCTCGCGTTTGAGACCTTGCCGAAGGAGGGTCGCGGGACGTTCTCTGGCATTCTGCAGGAAGGCTATGCGATGGGGTCAATCCTGGCTTCCGCGGCATTCGCGCTCTTCTTCCACGGCTTTGGATTTTTGGGGCTGGCCGTTCCTGGAATCGGTTGGAGAGGACTGTTCATTCTTGGCGCCACGCCCGCCGTTCTTGTGTTCTATGTGCAGGCTCGGGTACAGGAGTCGCCGGTCTGGCTTGAAGGGGCAAGGAAACGCCGCGCGCGAGCGGCAGCAGGGTTGGGCAACGCTCCCGAGGCTGGTGCTGCGGGCAGACTACTTGCCTTCCTGCCGACGTTCTTATTCCTCGTGCTGCTGATGACTGCCTTCATGAGTTTCTCGCACGGCACACAGGATGTGTATCCGACGTTCCTTACGGTCTCGGCAAAGCTGTCGCCGTCAATAGTTGGACTGATCGGCGTTTTGTATGGATTCGGTTCAATCGCCGGCGGAATCGTGTTTGGAACCCTCTCGGAGAAGTGGGGGCGCAAGCGGGCAATTGTCACGGCAGCGCTGCTGGCCATTCCTGTAATTCCGCTTTACGCGTATGGACATTCGGCCTTGACGTTGGGCGTCGGAGCGGTCCTGATGCAGTTTATGGTGCAGGGTGCGTGGGGAGTTGTGCCCGCATATCTCACAGAGCTATCTCCGGCGCCCGTTCGCGCTACGGCGCCTGGGCTTGCGTACCAACTGGGCGGCCTCGTGACTTCGTGGAACGGCAAGGGACAGGCATTGGCGGCAGAGCGTTGGGGAAATTATCCAGCAGTACTGGCAGTCACCGTCATCGTGGTGGCGTTGGCCCTTTCCGGTCTCGCGCTCATGGGCCGCGAGGCCAAGGGACAGGACATGACGACCGCGTAAGCCATTGCGCACTTGGAACCGATTGGATGCCGCAACGACCTGTCAGTTCTTCAACCTTGGCTCAATACCTATAACCTGATCGGCCCTTTAGAATTGATCTCTATGATCCCAAGCTCCAGCAAGAACGTTCCGATCGTTGTGATTGGGCGCAACGAGGGGGATCGTCTGAAGCGCTGTTTGCGCGCGGCGATGAAGACCGCGACAATGGTGGTCTACGTCGATTCAGGTTCGGCGGACGCCAGCGTCGCGTATGGCGATCAGCGGGCCGCCATGTTGTCGAACTCGATTCATCGCAACCGTTCAGCGCAGCGCGTGCCCGGAATGAAGACTTCGCATTCGTGATGGAGCGCGAGCCAGCTACGGTCTTTATCCAGTTTGTTGATGGCGACTGCGAACTCGCCGATGGTTGGCTCGAGCAGAGCAGGAAAGCACTCGATGAATGACAGGACGTGGGCGTAGCCTGCGGGCATGTGCGTGAAATCCATCCCCAGGCAACCGTCTACAACAAGCTATGCGATCTCGAGTGGCAGAAGACGCCTGGGGAACTCACTGCATGCGGAGGCATTTTCATGGTGCGGGCCCAGGTCTTCCGCGCGGTGGGCGGCTTTCGCGCCGATGTCATCGCCGGAGAAGACGATGAGTTCTGTGTACGCGTGCGCCGGGCGGGATGGAAGATTCTGTTGTTGGATACAGCGATGGCTCGTCACGACGCAGCTATGAAGCACTTCGATGAGTGGTGTCGAAGAGCCAAGCGAACCGGCCACGCTTATGCGCAGGTTGCGGCCATCCACAGCAAAAGCCAGGAACGGTATTTTGTGCGCGATTGCCGCCGGATCTGGTTCTGGGGCCTTCTGCTGCCACTAATTGCGCTGTGCCTGGCGCCCTTCACGCGCGGGCTCTCCCTCCTCGTAATGCTCGGTCTGTACGCACTCCAGTTCAGCCGCATCTATTTCACCGGGAAAAGACGCGGCTGGAGTAGCGGCGACGCTCTGGTCTACGCCTTCTTCACCGTGCTGGCAAAGTTTCCTGCGCTCGCCGGCCTACTGGCCTACCATTGGCGGAAGGGCCGCGGCCATTCATTGACCATCATGGAGCATAAGAGGAGTTCGTAACAAGCATGACCCGTCCGTCGCAAAATGATGCAACCGAAAGATCCGGCAGAAAGCGTAGAGTGGTGCTGCTGCCGGCTGCCTCTCATGTGGATGCGGCCACAGACCCATCAAAGAAGCTTCACGCGCTCGGTGAACTCTATCTGCGAGGATCGCGCTACTCTAACCTGTGTACAGCCGCCTTCGTCGCTGCTTTGGCGTTCTGGGCCGGCCCCATTCTGCAGGTTTGGCTCGGCCCCGCGTTACCCATGAGAGACACCCTTATCCCCCTGTTTGTGCTATTCAGCGTGGCCATGCAAATGCATATGCTGACTGGGGCAGGTACGTCCATCCTGCGAGGGATGGGCCGGGTTTACGAGGAGTTCTCGTATTCGATCCCC
Source organism: Acidobacteriaceae bacterium (assembly GCA_003140705.1). Lineage (GTDB taxonomy): Bacteria > Acidobacteriota > Terriglobia > Terriglobales > Acidobacteriaceae > Telmatobacter. The sequence continues at coordinate 5,642 of PLKU01000457.1, read as the reverse complement.
AACCTGTTGTTCCTGGCCATCACGCTGCCCGCAGCTCGCTGGATTCAGGGCAGGTGGACCCCCTTTGGGATTGGGGCTGCTGTTTGCCTGGCCATTGTTTGCTCCGCGTGTGTGCTCATGGGCAGGATGCTGTGGGTACTCGATCTTCGGCTCAAGCGCTTTCTGCGGGTGGTGATTGTGCCGGGCGTTACACCTTACCTGGTAGCAGGCGCGTTGGCTTGGCCTGTTGCCTTGCTGGTGGCTCAAGTGAACCGCTGGCAGGGTGCGGGTGTTTTATTGGCCGCGGGCCTTCTCTACGCGGCGGGGGGCTTCGTAGTGCTGCATCGGTGGGTGTTGACGGACGAGGAAAAGCACAAGGGGCTCGAGCTGGTACGCCTGGGTCTGGGAGTTTTTCGCGGCCGGGAGGCGGCGGCATGAAACCCTGCAAGCATATCCCGGTTCTTCTTCTTCTGATCGCAGGATCGTGCGTCCTCTTTGCCCAGGATCAGATCAAGGATCAGTCCCAGCCATCTGCCCAGGACACCAAGGCACAACCAGATTCTCCTGCGCTCAACCCGAATCCGCCTGAAGCCTTGCGCTCCTTTCAACCACCCGAAGACGAAGAATACCGGCTCGGGAAGGGCGATGAGATCACCGTGGATTTTGCGGGACGCCCTGACCTGGCGGCCAAACTGATCGTCGGGCCTGACGGGCGTATTACGTTGCCCTTGGCTGGCGACGTAATGCTCGATGGGCTGACCCGTTCGCAAGCGGCCAGGGCTATCGACTCTGCGCTATCCGGCTACTACTCCAACCTTGCGTCCCAGGTCACCGTAACCAAATACACCTCCAACAAGATTCTCCTGCTCGGAGCTGTTGACAAGCCGGGCGTACTCGCGTTCGACGGAACGCCTACGCTGCTTGAGGCACTCACCCGCGGCGGCCTGGAGACGGATGCCAACAAGTCGTCGCAAATACCCGAGCGCTGCGCCATCTATCGTGGACGGGATCAGGTGGTGTGGGTTCAGCTCAAGGCGCTGATCGATTCCGGCAACGGCCTCGCAGACCTGCGCCTGCGCCGCGACGATGTCATTTACGTGCCCAATGGGGCAGAGCGCTTTGTTTCTGTGATTGGCGAAGTTCAGAAGTCCGGAGCTGTTCCATTAACCAGCACCTCAACTCTTGCCAGCCTCCTGGCTGAAGCGGGTGGATTCACCGGCAACGCCGGCAACAAGCCCCACATTCAGATCGTCGATCCAGCCACTGGATATTCGCGGATCATCTCATTCAACGACATTCTCAATCCAGCTAAGTCCCTCGAGATCACTCCACGGCCCGGCGAAATCATCTTCGTGCCGCAGTCCGGCCTGTATCGAGCTACCTATGTCCTTGAGCGGTTCAGCCCGCTTATCTCTGCCGGCACATTTGCCGCCATTGCGGTGGGGTTGCCATGATCCCTTTGTCAGGTCCATCTGTATCCGCGGAGCAGTTGCGCGTCGGCGATGCTGCCCTTGGGCCGCCTGCTCAAACAGTCCGCTCCGCTCAGGCCGGAAACGCGGAGAAGGCCTTCTTCCGCTTGGACCTGTTGCGCAGCTTGCAGATGCATCGCCGTCTTGCATGGGGCATAGCTTTGGGCGGCCTGGTGCTTGGCCTCATCTACTATCTCCTCACGTGGCAGGTCTACCTGGCGCAGAGCGTGGTCTACATTCAGCCCGCGCCACCCTCGGTCTTGCAGCAGCCCGGCAGCCCGGCTCGCTGGCCCTTCGACAGCAACACCTACGAGTCCTACATAGCACAGCAGATGTTGAACGTGACCCGCACCGATGTTCTCGCTGCGGCACTGCACAGTGTAGGCCGCGGCAACTGGTGGAAGAGCGACGAAAGCGAACAGGCCGCTGTCGAGCGCCTGCGACGGAGAATGGAAGTCGTTCGCGAGGGGTCAAGCTATCAGTTCTCGATCGGCGTCCGGGGCTCCAATCCCCAGGTGGCCGCCAACCTTGCCAACGCCGTGGCTGCCAGCTACATCCAGGATTCGCTCGGCGAGCAGAAGGCGGGTGACGCACAGCGATTGACCGTGTTAAGCGAAGAGCGGGATCGCATCATCAAGGAGCTCACCGCCGACCGCGCCGAACAGGAGGAGCTCACCGCCGACCGCGCCGAACAGGAGGAGCTCAACAAGCAACTCGGTCAGACGACAATTGGAACCGGGGCTCCCGATCACTACGACGACGACATCGGCCGGATACGTGCCGAGCTTGTGAAGGCGCGCTCAGACCACGACGAGGCGGCGGCCCGATACACCTCGGCAGACGCCGAGCATGGGCGCAGTTTCGCAACCTTGGATGCCGAGGCAGACGAGCTCATCGCAACCGACGCCGGCCTCGTCAGCATGAAGACCTCGCTTAATCAGCGGCGCGCCATCCTGATCTCGCAAATGGCCAACCTCACGCCGAGCCACCCGCAATACAAGCAGGATGCGGAAGAGCTGGCCAAAATCAATGCTTCACTGGAATCGATGACAAACGACCTGCGCGCCAAGGCTGCAGCGCGCATTCAGCTGCGTCTGCGCGGCGACCTGGAGCGCACCGCCGCGGTAGAAGCAAAGTTGAATGCCCAGCTCGGGCAACTCACCGCTGCGGCGGCCGGGGCCGCATCCAAGCTTCAGCGATCCAGCGACCTGGTGGGCGACATCGCCCGCCTGCAAACCCGATACGCAGCTGTAGATGAGCAATGGCGCAACCTGATCCTTGAGGACGGCGCTCCAGGATCCGCGTTCCTCACCACGCCGGCTGTCCCGCCATTGCACACCGCCAAGTCCGGTGCATCGCGAAATGCGCTGCTTATTGTTTTTGCGGGCTTCTTTTTCTCAATCCTGGCCGCGGGGGTTTCGCACAAGAGGGATCCAACGCTCTACATCGCGGCAGACGTCGAGCAGGTCCTTGGCTTTCCGCCCCTTGCCCAATTGCCGGACTTCTCTGAAGTCTCAGACGGAGTTGTGGAAGAACATGTGTTGCGGCTCTCCGCCGCCATCGAGTTTGCCCGCAAGCAGGGCAACCTGAAGAGCTGCATCTTTACCGGAACCGGGCCGGGGGCGGGTGTCACCACAATCGTGACCCAGGTGAGAAAGATGTTGCAGGCCATGGGAAGGTCAACGGTTCTCGTGGATGCGTCTGGAACACCGCCGCCCGCTCCGCCCACCAGTGCGGCCGAAACAGGGGCCATTGGTCAATCGGGGCAGTCGCTGGCCGCCACCCAGCGCGGCAGCCGGCCATCAGCCCTTGTCCAACAGATGGCGGAAGAGACCGAAACCCGGGAAGGGGGTCTCGTACTCACCGATGCTGCGCCGCTCGTTGTCTCGGCGGAAACGGAATACCTGGCAAGGTTTGTGGATTGCGTAATCGTTGTTGTCGAATCGGGTGTCACCACCCGCACCCAACTCCGCCAGGTGGCAACCACGCTGCAGCGGCTCGACGTGGCCGCCGTAGGATTTGTGCTCAACCGTATAGGGCTGGAAAAGGCCGACCCGGCTTTTCGCCATTCCGTTCAGGCGATTGAGGATCATCTGCTTGCGCAGAGCAGGACAAATACGCAGAGCAGGACGAATAAAGAAGAAACCGCATTCAGCCAGCCCCTGGTCGTAGAAGAACCCGTCGCCGAAAAGCCAATTCCTGAGCAGATTGCCCAAACCGCAGACACCACGGCGTCGGCTCCGGCGGTTGCTGCCGCAGCCAAACCGAGGTTGCCGGAGCTCCGCGTTCAGGAGCACCTCTTTGTGCCCACCGAGCCGTCGCCGGTTCCGCCTCGAACCTCCAAGGCGCCGCCTGCGCAGGAACAAGTTGCACCCATGCCAAACCCACTTCCCGACTTGCCCTGGTGGCTCGGCGACCTCGATCTGCGTCCCGTGGCGCAACAAAGCAAACCTGTCCCCCAGGCTGGAGATCTTGCCACGCCCCCGGCCACTGCCGCCCAGGCGCCCGTGGAGATCGGCGGCAAACGGGCGAAAGCACCAGTTGAATCCGTCAGGATTCACGAGGCGCAACCGGTTCCACCTGCAGCCAGCCCTCTTGCTCCTGAGCCGAAGGGGGATTTGGAGACGCCAGTGCAAGGTTGGGTGCTACCGGCGCAATCCTTGGAGCGCATGCCTACCGTCAAGCCTGCCGCTAAGAAAAGGGCCGCGGCTCAGAAAGCGCAGGAGGTAGAAGTCGAAGAGGGCGCACCGCGTGTTGCTTCCCGCTTCGATGGACTCAGAGACTTCGTGACCGTGCTTGGACTGAAGTCAGCGCAGAAAGAACAAGCCGTAACAGAGTCGGAACCAACGTTCCCGGCCAAGGCCGATCGAGCGCCGGAACGCACAGGCCCCACTCGGACAATTACACCGGAGCCGGAACCGGTACCTGCTTCACGCAGCGCCGCCTCGCCCCGCTTGGTGACCGCGCAGCCCGAATTCCTTCCTCCCAGGACCGTCGCCGAATCCAAAGGGTCAGACAACTCCGGCGACAACACCTCGTCAAAGCGCAACGATCGATGGGCAGCGCAGGACGAAGTGGGAATCCTTCCTTCCCGGCGAGGCCAATACAAGAAAAAATAGAAACCGCTCGCCCACTGTCCCCCCGGGAACACGGTCATTGGAATTCCGCGCGGCAGCATCAGCCCCTATTTCGGGCGAATCAATTCAATGCGGTCGCGTGTGCGGACCCAGGTGTTCCCGGCCATGCGGCCAACGGCGTCTAGGCCCGCAGGATCCACCCGGAAGTCTTCCATCAGATCTTCCCGGACATGGAAGCGGACCACCTCGCCAAGGACGACGACGCCTCCACCAGGCGCGCGGCTCGTGTAGATCACCTGGAGCAGCTTGCATTCCATCTGCGCCGGTGATTCGGCCACGCGCGGCGGATGCACCACGATACTCGCAATTGGTGTGAGACCCGCGAGTACAAACTCGTCCACCTCCGGCGCAACCTCCGCAGCTGAGGCATTTGCCGCTGCAGAAATCAATTCGCTGACGATATTTACAACAAATTCCCCCGTCTCCTCCACATTGCGCAGCGTATCTTTTCGAATGTCCCGGGCAGATGGACCTGAATCTCGTACAGCGGGACAGAAGAGCACCGTGGGTGGGTTTGAGCCAACGCCTGAGAAGAAGCTGAATGGGGCAAGGTTGGCATGACCTGTGCGGTCAACAGTTGAAACCAGCGCCACCGGTCGAGGAACGATGATCCCGGTCATCAATTTATAAACCTGGCGGGTCTCACAATTGGCAGGGTTGAGGCTGAGCATGGCGGGGGCTGGTGCGTTTACGGCTTCCATACCATTAGCCTAGAGCATCTTCCCGGCCCTGCGCTCGCCCGATGCACATGGGGACAGCTTACCTTTGGGTGTGACGCTTCTGGTGCATTCACTGAAATTTGTTCATTCGTAACACAGCATGGTGCACAATCATTAAAGCGGAATAACAGCTTCCAGGTCGCCGTGGCAAACTCAGCGCCGAGCATCGGCGTGGGGTAAATTCAATCTGGTTCCAGGCTAAGACGGAGAAGAGCATTGCCGCGTATTCATTTTCAACTACAACTCGCCGAACTCAAGGACAAACTCCTTGCCATGGCTGCCCTGTCGCAGCTGGCGGTAGAGTCCGCGGTCGACGCCTATCTTCAGCGCGACAAGGG
>PLKU01000431.1:765-11487 GCA_003140705.1 Acidobacteriaceae bacterium | reverse complement strand
TATTTATGCAGCAGTCAATAGCGTGGCGATGCCGCGCATCAAGTCCGCAAACAAATGGTTGGTCACAGGAACAACGGGGAGCGGGCGATTGTCTTAAGTTAGAGACATCACGCGAAGTCTTATTGTCCGGCGGCATTGGCAGTTATTCTCTTGAGAGGTCATGACCATTTTGATGCGAGGCAAAGACTCTTTGTTGAGAACGGTGGGATTCGTGGCCCTTGTCGCGGAGTGTGCACTGGGTCAGGCGAGCGTGCCTCCGCCACAGAGCCTCAATGCCACGGCCCAGTTGCCAGCGTTTGAAGTGGCGTCGATCAGGCCGAGTAAGTCCGACAGCACCCTGCTCAATTTCATGATCTCTCCCACGAGATTCAGAGTGGAGAACGGCACGGTCACCGCACTGATCCGGTTTGCTTACAACATCAAGTCGGACGACCAGCTTCCCAAAGAACCTGGCTGGATTGGGACGGAGCGCTTCGACATCGACGCCGAGGTCGCGGATTCGCAAGTGGAAGCAATGAAGACCATGATTCCCGATATGAGGTTCGAACAATATCGAATGATGATGCAATCGCTGCTTGCAGATCGATTCAAGCTTCAAAGCAGCCAGCAGATGAAGGAGCTTCCGGTCTTTGCATTGGTGGTGGCAAAGAGTGGTCCAAAGTTGACGCGGGTGGATGTTTCGCTGGAGCCACAGATGCAGCACATGCCGACTCTGAGTGGGGGATCGAGAGGTGCACTGGCGGCGCGCGCAGTGTCGATGGCGCTGTTTACAAATTGGTTGTCGGGAAGAGACGACATCGGTGGGCGTGTGGTGGTCGACGAGACCGGGCTGGCGGGAAGTTATGACTTTACTTTGAACTGGACGCTGGATTCGACTCGCGCAGCGATGTCGAGCGCGAACAGTGCGAGCCAGGGGCCGGGCACCAGCGCGACACAGGAGTCCGCGGGGCCTTCGATCTTGACGGCAATTCAGGAGCAGCTTGGGTTGAAACTGGAATCGACGAAAGCCAAGGTGGAGGCCCTTGTGATCAATCATGTTGAATGGCCTTCAGAAAACTGAATTCAAGTTGGAGTCACGGGATGGCGCGGCGCTTTGCCACAATCTTGCTCTTGTGTGTTCTGGTGAGCCTCTGCGCTTCCCGCATGGCCACGGCTTCGGAGTATCACGGGCAAGTTACGTTCGGCGGGTTACCAGTACCTGGGGCAACAGTGACCGCGACGCAAGGAGAGAAGAAAGTGAGCATCGTGACTGATCAAGGTGGCCTCTACGATTTTCCGGACCTGGCGGATGGGCCGTGGAAGATCAAAATCGAGATGCAGTGCTTCACGACGATCGAGGCAGATGTAACGGTCGCACCGCAGACGGCCCCGGGCAAGTGGGAGTTGACATTGCTGCCGGTGGATCAACTGATGGCGCGCACCAAGTTGACGCAAGCTCCGCCGAGTCTGCCACCGACCTTGATACCGCCGGCGCCGGCGAAGAAGGCTGATGGATCCCCCGCCACGGCTGGGCCTGAAATTCCAAAACCGACAGAGGAACAGAGCCAGCAGTCCTCTGACGGCTTTCTGGTCAATGGCAGCGTGAACAATGCGGCGACCAGCCAATACTCGCTTGACCAGGCTTTCGGGAATAGAAGGCCGAACAGCAAGAGTCTCTATACCGGCGGGTTTGCCGCGGTTCTCAACAACTCCGCTCTCGATGCGCGCCCGTATTCGTTGAGCGGATTCGACACGCCCAAGGCGATGTACGACCGCATCACGGGGATCGTTTCGTTCGGCGGTCCGATAAAGATTCCGCACGTGCTGCCGCGCGGACCGAACTTTTTTGTTGGCTACCAGTGGACGCGCGACCACACCGCGGCGATTGTGTCAGGGATTGTGCCCACGGGCGCAGAGCGCGCTGGGAATCTGGCAGGGCTGTTGAATGCGCTTGGCCAGCCGGTGACGGTCTACAATCCCGCGACGGGGTTGCCGTTTGTGAGCAACACGTTTCCGGTGAGCACGCGGGCACAGGCGCTGCTGGCGCTCTACCCGATGCCGAATATCACCGGGGCCCCGGACTACAACTACCAGGTGCCGGTGCTGAACAGCAGCCACCAGGACATGTTTCAAACGCACATGGACAAGACGATCGGCCGCAAAGACCAACTCTCAGGGAGCTTCAACCTGCAGAGCATACGAGCGGGCAACGAGAACTTGTTCGGTTTTGTGGATACAACCGATACGCTGGGCATGAATACAACCGTGAACTGGTTGCACCGATTCAACCAACACTTGTTTCTGAATACCAGCTATAAGTTCAGCCGACTGAGCACGCGGATCGTGCCTGAGTTTGAGAATCATGAAAATGTTGCGGGAGACGCGGGCATCAGCGGCGACTACCAGGACCCGGCCGACTGGGGTCCACCGGCGCTCGACTTTTCAAGCGGCATTGCCGGACTGAGTGATGCCAACAGCTCCTTCAATCGCAATCGGACCGATGCATTTTCAGGGTCCGCCGCCATCTATCGCGGTCATCACAACATCACGATCGGCGGCGATTTCCGTGAGCAGCAATATAACGACTTCTTTGAGCAGAACCCGCGAGGAACTTTTACATTTACGGGCGCGGCCACGGCGGGACCTGCGGGCAGCACGGCGACAAGCGGGTCAGACCTCGCCGACTTTTTGCTGGGAGTGCCGGATACGAGTGCAATTGCTTATGGAAACGCCGACAAGTATTTTCGCGAGCCCGTGAGCGACGCTTACGCGACCGATGACTGGCGCGTCCTGTCGGTGCTGACTATCAACGCAGGGATGCGTTGGGAGTTTGGTGCACCAATGACAGAGCTTCATGGACGGCTGGTGAATCTCGACATCGCGCCGAACTTTACCGCAACTGCGCCGGTTGTGGGCAGCGATCCTGTGGGCCCCGTGACCGGCACGCACTATCCCAGCTCCCTGATACGGCCGGACTGGCTCGGGCTGGAGCCGCGCATCGGGATTTCATGGCGACCCATTCCCGCTTCAACTGTGGTGGTGCGAGCGGGGTATGGCATCTATGACGACACGTCGGTCTACCTGGCGCCAGCGCTGCAACTTGCTCAGCAGGCGCCGCTCTCGACCAGCCTCTTGGCGCAGAACAGCGCTGCATGTCCGCTTACGCTGGCGAATGGATTCAACTCCTGTTCCGCTTCGAATCCCGATAATTTCGCCGTAGATCCGAATTTTCGCGTGGGATATCTACAGACGTGGAATCTTGCCGTGCAACGGGACCTGCCGTGGGCAATGCAGATGACCGCGACATACCTTGGTTCCAAAGGGACACATGGCGTGCAGGAGTTTCTGCCCAATACCTATCCAATCGGTGCGGTCAGCCCTTGTCCCAGTTGCCCAGTGGACTTTGAGTATCGAACTTCTGGCGGTGACTCGACGCGCGAGTCCGGCCAATTACAACTGCGACGAAGACTGCGCAACGGCTTTACGGCATCGCTGCTTTACACGTATTCGAAGTCGATTGACGACGACGCCTCATTAGGTGGGCAGGGACATGTGGCTGCTGGTGCGAGCGATTCACCTCCTGCGGCGACGGCCATTGCGCAAAACTGGCTCAACCTGAAGGCGGAGCGATCTCTTTCCACGTTTGACCAGCGCAACCTGATCAATGTGCTGGCTCAATACACGAGTGGCCAGGGACTGCGCGGTGGAGACTTGATGAAAGGATGGGCGGGGAGACTGATCAAGGAGTGGACCATCCTGACGCAGATAACATTCGGGACCGGCATGCCTGAAACTCCCAGTTACCCGGCTGCAGTTCAAGGCACCGGATTTACGGGCACGATTCGACCGACACTGACGGGTGCGCCGATCTATTCCGGTGCGGGGAACGTGCATTTGAATGCGGCGGCATACACCGCGCCGCTCACTGGGCAATGGGGAACCGCGGGCAGAGACTCGATTACGGGGCCCGGCCAGTTCACGCTCGATACTTCGCTGGAGAGGACGTTTCGGCCCAACACGAAGATCTACCTGATCGCACGGGTAGACGCGACCAACCTGTTAAACCACGGCGTTTTCACAGGGTGGATTACCACCGTCAACAGCACACAGTTTGGATTGCCCGCTGCCGCGAATCCCATGCGCAGTTTGCAGACAACGATCAGGCTGAGGTTCTGAGATGCGCAACCTAACCAGCCTCGCCGTAATCTTTATCGCCGCCGCTCTCGCCGGCGCGCAACAGATCGGGCAGAACAAGCCCGCGGGCACAGGGGATAACTTTACCCTCTCAGTAAAGGTGCAGCTGGTGGTGGAAGCGGTAGTGGTGAAAGACAAGGATGGGAAGCCAGTTCAGGGGCTTACCGCCAAGGACTTTGCGCTGACCGAAGACGGTGTGCCTCAGTCGATCAGTTTCTGCGAGCACCAGGCGCTGTCAGCCCTTGCGGCGCCCCTGCCCGTCGCAAAACCAGACAGCGAAGACATCAAGGTCTACAAAAAGCTGGCGCGTACACAGCTTGCAACTGAAACCGTGGAGAACGGACGCTACAAGAATCACAGGCTGCTCGCACTTTACTTTGACATGTCGGCGATGTACCCGGCGGACCAGCTTCGCGCACTTTCAGCTGCGCAGAAGTTTATTCGAACGCAGTTGACCACTGTGGACATGGTTTCGATTCTTCGCTACCAGGGCGGGGCCGTGGATATTCTGCAGGACTTCACCGCTGATAGAAACAAACTGCTCAGCATTCTTGAAACGATGATCGTGGGCGAGAACCCGGATTCCGCGGAGAGTGTGGACGACGCCAGCAGCGCGGACACGGGAGCGGCCTTTGGCCAGGACGACAGCGAGTTCAACGTGTTCAATACCGATCGCCAGCTCTCTGCGTTGCAGACCGCAGCCAAGATGCTCGGCCAATTGAACGAGAAAAAATCGCTGGTTTACTTTGCCAGTGGGCTGCGATTGAATGGCATTGATAACCAGGCCCAGTTACACGCCACAGTGGATGCGGCTATCAAGGCTGGAGTGTCCTTCTGGCCTATCGATGCGCGCGGCCTGGTGGCACAAGCTCCGCTCGGCGACGCTACGCAAGGCTCGCCGGGAAACTCCGGCATGTACACAGGCGGAGCTGCGCTTGCCAACACAAATAACTTTCAGCAGTCGCAGGACACGCTGTTCGCGCTGGCGGGAGACACCGGCGGCAAAGCGCTGCTGGACAACAACGACCTGACGCGCGGACTTGTGAATGCCCAGGAGTCAATCTCCGATTACTACATGATTGGTTATTACGCCACGAATATGGCCAAGAACGGACACTTCAGGCGTATCAAGGTTTCGCTCACAAAAGACGCTACGGCCAAGCTCGATTACCGCCAGGGCTACTTTGCCGACAAGGAGTTCAGCAAGTTTACTTCAGTGGACAAAGAGCGTCAGCTTGAAGATGCGCTCATGCTTGAGGATCCGGTGACTGAGCTTTCCATCGCCATGGAGATCGATCACTTTCAGCTCAACCGAGCCGAGTACTTCGTCCCCATCGTGGTCAAGATCCCGGGACGTGAACTCGCCCTCGCCAAGCGTGGCGGCGCGGAGCACACCCTCATTGACTTCGTAGGCGAGATCAAAGACCTGGGCGACGGCATCACCGTCACCAACGTCCGCGACAACGTCAACATCAAGCTCTCCGATGCAACTGCCGTGGAGCTCGCCCGTCGTCCGATCGAGTACGACACCGGCTTCACTCTGATGCCCGGAAAGTATCTGATCAAGTTCCTGGCGCGCGACGACGAGACGGGTCGAATCGGCACCTACCAAACCGCCTTCGTGATTCCCAACTTGAACAAGGAGGACAAGCGCGTCCCCATCAGCTCNNAGCGGTCAACCCCCTGGTCGAGAACGGAAAGAAATTGGTTCCGAGCGTGACTCGAGTCTTCAGTACGAGTCACGAGATATACGTCTACCTCCAGGCCTATAAGCAGCCACTCGAAGGCAGCCCGCCCGCGAGCCAGCCTCTGTTCGCCTTTGTCAGCCTCTATCTCGGAGGCAACAAGGTTCTTGAAACCCCTCCTACGGCGGTCGTTCCCAGTGCCGCCAGCCGGCTGGGAACGATGCCTTTCAGCTTCAGCTTTGCCATCGATCGCCTGGCTCCGGGAGAATACGACTGCCAGATCACGATCCTTGACCCGGCAAGCGAGAAGACCAGTTTCTGGCGAGCGCCCATTCTGATTGTTCCTTAACGACATGCGGCAGCGTCCTGGGCTTGCTCGGTTCGGACAGGCTCGACTTCGACAGGCGATGGCTGGTTTCTCGCCGGGGTTTCTGAGAACAAAGATTCCGCCTCGGTAGGAAGCTGCCAGCCGAGCGTCGGGAGAGGTACATTCCCTTCTGACGGGTTAGACTGTAGCGGGAAAATTCATGGCCACCTGCACCGCCTGCGGTACCGAGGTCCCCCCTTCCGGGCGTTTCTGCTCCTCGTGCGGCAATTCGCTCGGGGACAGCTTTAGCAACGAGGGGGCCACGCTCGATTTTGCTCCGGCCACTCCAGGGCGATCCGCAAGGGCCGCCTCGGCCTCGCGCTTCTCGAGTTCGTCGACATCCTCGCTGGACGAGGGGCGCTTCCTGCCCGGCCACCTGATCGCTGGCCGCTACCGCATCATCGCCTTGGTTGGAAAGGGCGGTATGGGGGAGGTCTACCGCGCCGATGACCTGACGCTCGGCCAGCCGGTGGCCCTGAAGTTTCTGCCCGACCAGGGGGCGCGCGATGAGGGTCTGCTCGAACGTTTTCGCAACGAGGTTCGCATTGCGCGACGCATCTCTCATCCGAATGTTTGCCGCGTGTACGACGTCGGGGAAGTGGACAACCACAGCTTCTTCACCATGGAGTACGTCGACGGAGAGGACCTGGCTTCGCTTCTCCGGCGCATCGGCCGTCTTCCCCAGGACAAGGCCCTCGACATCGCGCGCCAGCTCTGCGCCGGATTGGCCGCCGCTCACGTGAAGGGAGTGCTCCACCGGGACATGAAGCCGGCGAACATCATGCTCGATGGCCGCGGCCAGGTGGTGATTACCGACTTCGGTCTGGCCGGCGTGGCCGGCCAGATCCAGGGCGCCGAGGTGCGCAGCGGCACTCCGGCCTACATGGCTCCGGAGCAACTGGCGGGCACAGAAGTCAGCGTGCGCACCGACATCTATGCGCTCGGCCTGGTGCTCTATGAAATCTTCACCGGCAAGCACGCTTTCGCCGCAGGGCCGGCCGAGGCGCCCCCGGGTAGCGGAGAGAAGATTCTCAGCCGACCGTCGTCGGTGGTGAAGGATCTTGATCCCGCGGTCGAACGTGTGATCCTGCGTTGCCTCGAAACCGAGCCCGCAGCGCGCCCCGCGAATGTACTCAGTGTGGCGGCGGCCTTGCCCGGCGGAGATCCTTTGGCGGCAGCTTTGGCCGCCGGGGAAACGCCTTCGCCGCAACTGGTCGCGGCCTCGGGAGAGACCGCCGGCCTGCGCCCGCGGATCGCGCTGGCCTGCTTGGTGGCGGCGCTGCTGGGCTTGACGTGCGTCGTCTATTTCACCATCCACCACAGCGCACTCGAGAAAATGGGGCTCGAGCAGTCTCCGGAAGTTCTCACCCAAAAAGCTCGGGAGATCATCGGACAGCTGGGATATGAGAAGCACCCCGCAGATAGCGCCTACGGCTTTTACAACAACGGGGATCTGGTCGAATCCATTGAGAAGACGGACAAGCCGCGTCCGGACTGGAACCGGGTCTTGGCCGGGCGACCGTCTCTGCTGCAGTACTGGTACCGGCAGAGCCCACGGTACCTGGTGGCAAGCGATTTTCACGATCAAATGCTGACCCCCGGCCTCGTTCAGAGCAACGATCCGCCGGAGATCGTTTCCGGCATGGTGCACCTGGAACTCGATCCCCAGGGGCGGTTGATCTACCTACTGGCGATTCCACCCGAACTGGAGAGTCCGAGCAACGGGCCTTCCACGCCTTTTGACTGGAACCTACTGTTTCGCGCGGCTGGACTGGACGAATCACAGTTTCAGGCGGCGCAGCCGATTTGGAACTCTCTGGCGGCCGGTGACACGCGGGTCGCCTGGAGGGGAAAGTGGCCGGATACGACGCGTCCCCTGCGCGTCGAGGCGGCGTCGTGGCGCGGCCAGCCAGTTTTTTTCTCGCTGATCGGAGACTGGACAAAACCGGAGCGCCAAAAAGGCGATGAACGCACTACGGGAGACAAAGCTCGCCAGGTGGCGGGAGTGCTCTTGCTGGTCTCGGTGCTGCTGACAGCGGCTTTTTTCGCGCGACGCAACTATCGCTTAGGGCGCGGCGACCGAGACGGCGCTGTCCGCTTGGCCTTTGTCATGTTCGGCCTGGAAATCGCGTTGTGGCTGTGCCGCAGCCATCTGGTGCCGGGTCTTGAAACCTTCGGCCTTTTTATCCTTGCCGTAAGCACCGGCCTGTTTGTCTCTGGGGCGACATGGCTCCTCTATCTCGCGGTCGAACCCTGGGTGCGACGTAACTGGCCTCGAACCATCATTTCGTGGAGTCGTCTGCTTTCCGGGCAACTGCGCGATCCCTTGGTAGGGCGGGACCTCTTGTTCGGCGTGATCCTCGGCGTGGTCTGGATCCTAGTTTTCCAGATTCGTTCCATTCCGATGATGCACATGGGGGCTCCGCCCGAAACCTACGCAACCGAATATCTGCTCGGTGGACGGGAGGCATTGGGCACTTGGCTGTACCGGGTGCCAGAGTCCATTTTCGTTGCCTTGGAATTCTTCTTCCTGCTGCTGGGGTTGAAGGTGTTGCTGCGCAAGGACTGGATCGCGGCAATTGCGTTCGTGGCCATCTTCACCGGGCTGAATTCGGGGGGATCCTATCGAGCAGTTGAGATCCCGGCCCACATCGTGGTTTACGCCATCGCCGTCCTCATTGTGTATCGCTTCGGCCTCGTACCGCTGGCGGTCGCTATCTTCACGGTTGATATGCTGTCGAACGTCCCCTTCAGCGCGGACTTCTCCGCCTGGTACATGAGCTCCTCTATCTTCGCTCTGCTGAGTGTGGTGGCGCTGGCGGGCTGGGGATTTTACCACTCGCTCGCCGGACAGCCGCTGTGGACGGCGGCAACGGAGTAGAGCGTGACAGATCTGTCACGAATCAAAGAAGACGAATCCATCTTCAAAGTCTATGGGACGAATTGCAGTATCGACTTGTGCCTCGTTGACGGCGCCGAAGATTTGAAAGACCACGTGGAGATCCTGCGCATCAATGTACGCGACGGTGACAGAGTGGAATCTTTAGAAATCAACGTGCCCGATGCCGTCGGTTTCCTTCTGCTGAAGACGACCGTAGGTCACTTTCGCGCTCAGAGGCAAGGTACCTACTGTTTGTGTCCAGCGTCGCCACGAACTTTTCCACAGCCGTTCCGGCATGCCGATCACCCTTCCGGCCAAGCCCGATCATTGATCGGCTTCGCACCGGAACGGTGATCGCGTTCACCCCGGAACGCTGATCGGCTTCAGCCCGGAATCGTGATCGACATCATGCCGTAACGCTGATCGGCTTCGTCCGGAATACGCAGCGCAAGGAAGATGGAGCGAACCAAATTGGGCTAGCGTAGGATGTCCCATGGACGACATCGGAAACGCGTGCCGGCGTCATGGCAGGAATTCTGGTGGCGCGTACTTCACGACTGTCACTGGTAGTACGTCAGGGCTGCGTCAACGTTGTTTTACGAGCTGTTCAATGGGGTTGGCGTGGCTCCCCCGGCTGGCGTTGCTGGTTTCGATTGGCGTATGCGTAAATCAGAAAGATAACGAGCAGGATTCCGGCAATCGTATAGGGGGCACGCTAACTTAGGTTACGGCTTGATCTCTGTGACCCGTGCGGGCGCAACTGCTGCAACTGCTGCTCCCGCTTCGGCGGATGTCGCGGACACAGCCAATCCCAGGCCGCATTTGCGGCAGACCTGCGAATCGTCAGTTACGGGATTTTCACGGCTGGGGGAGTCCCAGTAATGCAGCCAGCTTCTCCTGCACGGCTTTCATGATTGGTGCTGGAGCTTTGTCGTGATAACGAGCTTTCCGCGCCTTCCAATCAATGGTTTTAACTGCATCTGCAAGAACTACGCCGCCTATTTTTAAACCGGCGGGTAGTACCACCTCGAAAGGATATCCTTTTTGCTTATTCGTAATGGGAACAACAACGGCTAGTCCAGTTTTTTGGTTGTAACTTTTGGGTGACAAAACTAAGGCGGGACGCCACCCAGCTTCTTCATGTCCCGCCTGACCTAAGTCAAAATTTGCCTTAATGAGATCGGCAACGTCTGGAGCGTATTCGTTTACCATATCTCATTGCCGATTGGCTTACCCCAATCCTGTTCCTTGTGAACGTTCTGAGGCGTGATGCCCGCAATCAACTGTTCCAGTGTGGGTGTGAGAGTTGCAGGCTCCAGAGCGATTCGCCCACCTTCGACTCGGATGGTCAGTTCATCTCCCTCGTGCACGCGGGCTTGCTCCAGCACAGCCTTCGGCAGACGCACAGCCTGACTGTTACCCCATTTCACAACCCGTACACGCGCTACCCCTGTTGCTGGTGTCATGATTTCCCCCGACAATTAAGAGTATATACGCATGTATCTACACTAGTCAACGCCGTGCGGAAATGACGAAGAAAAGGCGAACATATGGAATCGGGTCGATACCGGCGATTGAGGCGTTCACTCAGCTGCAGCAGACCGGAGGCTTTGCAT
>PLKU01000431.1:0-715 GCA_003140705.1 Acidobacteriaceae bacterium | reverse complement strand
GGTGACAAAGTCTCGTTGCAGTCGGGCTGGCCGTAGGCTTGCTGCTGGCCTTCATCGTCGCCCAGATGCAGCACGGCTACTACTTCCAGATCATGCTGCCCGGGGGCATGGTGGGCCTTATCGTCGGCTACGCCACCCAGCGCTACGGGCGTGGGCCAGCACTCGAGCGGACCTAAGCGCGGCAGCTGCCCAGTGGTCTAGTGGACCTGGCCGGCGGAGTTCTCGAGAACAACGTGCGAGAGCACGGCGGTATCGGACTTGTCGGGCAGGTGGGAGCAGAAGCCGATGCCCACGTAGAAGGGCCCGTCGATGTGTAGGTTAAGGGGTGGACCGAACTGGTGCATGGCTTCGCCTTCGACGCTGACAAAGAGCGCGAACCAGTCGCCGTGCTTTTCGATGCCGATGCGCTTCGCGATGACGCCGACGAGAGAGTCCGGGGTGGTGCCGCCCGGACGGCCGCGGCCCCCGATGCGGTACTCCGTGTCCTTAACGCGAACCCCCTTGAGCGGACGCTCGGCCAGGTGAATCATGCCGAGACCATGGAGGGCGGCAATGGCTTCCTTCGAATCGTCATCGAGGTCCTGGCGAATGACGATCACTGCCTTACGGTCACCGTACCCGCTCGGGTCCGGGAACATCACATCGGCGGCGAGTGAAACGTCGCCCGACATCTTCTTCCAGAGATAACGAAATTCGTCGCGCGTGTACCAGACGT
>PLKU01000533.1:694-2711 GCA_003140705.1 Acidobacteriaceae bacterium | reverse complement strand
GGCAACGGAACCCTTCCGACCTAGCGATATTGCTTAACCAATGACTGCCGAGATGGCGACGATACAACCAGAATGATCGAGCCGACTATGATGAGGAGCTAGTACCGCGCGGTTCACCCAAAGGATTTGGAAGCATGGCGAAGGCGGATCGGCTACGCATTTCCGGAATTCGATGCACGTATGTGGGGAGTTTTCAGAGCCATATGCAGAACGTCCGGCCGGTTCTACCTGGTGCAGAAAAACTATTCGACGTTGAAAAGCTGGACATCTGTGGTCCACTGACCACAGAACTCTCATCACACTTCGCGTTCTGCCCACGCGTCTTCCACCATTTCACCTGATCCGGCTTTACTTCCGTCGCTGCGGCCAGCAGCGCGTAGTTGGTGCTGAGCGTTTTAAGGCGAGGAGCAGGGGCTTGGTCGGCCAGGTGCCGAATGGTAGCGCTTGGTTCGAGGTGGGAAGGGCTCTCGATCGTTATGACTCCGCCATTCTTCGACGAAATCGAGGCAAAGCCTTCAAAGGTTCGGTCGCGGATATCACCATTCCAGGGCAGCTGTTGCAACCTCCGAGTTGCCGGCAAACCTTTCCGGAAGACGAACCCAATGCCTCTTCGATGTGCGCATTGGTTTGTTACCCTCAGCTGATCAAAACCATTCGAGAGCATTCCCGCAGGCCTTCCCATAGAACTTCGAGTGGTGTATGATTCCTTCCAATAGAAGTTCGAGGGGAGGAATCTATGGGCAAAAGGGGCCAATCACAGAGTGAGATGCTCAAAGGCACTCTGGACATGATGATCCTGCGGACACTGGTCGGCGGTGACGCTCACGGGCACACCATCGCAAAAGTCATTGAGCACACCTCTGAAGATCTTCTGGAGGTGGAGCAGGGCTCACTGTATCCGGCGCTACATAGGCTCGAGGACCGAAAGTGGGTTTCTTCTTACTGGGGTGTGAGCGAAAACAACCGCAAGGCGAAGTTCTACCGGCTGACGGCGGAAGGCCGTAAACAGCTGGTGCGAGAGACCAGCCGCTGGCGCCAAATGGCGCGCGCCATCGGCCTTGTGATGGGCGAAGAGGGAGGTGCGCAATGAATTGGTTGAGGTTTCTTCGACGCAAGCGCTCCGACGCCGAGTTGCAGCACGAGATCGAGACCTTTCTGACCGAAGAGACCGCTGACAACGAGGCGCGCGGAATGTCGCCCGACGAGGCCCGGCGCCAGGCGCGGGTAAAGTTGGGCAACCCGCAGAAGGTGCGCGAAACGTTGTGGGCGCAGAACTCACTCCTGCCGTTGACCAATGTCGGCCACGACGTGAAATATGCTTTTCGTACACTAAGCCGCACGCCAGGATTCTCGATCATCGCGGTTGTTGTCATGGCTCTGTGCATTGGTGCGGCCACATCTCTTTTCACAATTGTGCGCTCAGTTTTGCTGAGACCGCTTCCCTTTCGAGATCCCGGCCGGCTGGTGATGGTGTACGAGCACCATCGAGGGGCTGGGGCGAACACGCCGGATTTCACCTACAACCCGGTTGCACCGGCGGACTTTTACGATTGGCGCTCGAAGACCCATGGTTTTGAAGACATGGCAATCANNTGGGAGTGCAGCCGGCACTGGGCCGGGCATTTACTGAGTCGGAGGACCGGCCCGGCAATACCGTCGTCATGCTGACCTGGAGCGTGTTCCAAAGGCGGTTTGCCGGTGATGCGAAGATTGTGGGTCGCCAGATTCACCTCGACGGCAGGCCCTTCACCGTAGTCGGCGTGTTGCCTTCGTGGTTTAATTATCCCGATGTCGGCATCCAGTTGTGGGTTCCGTATAAAGCGGATGCAACGCCGGAACTCTTGCAGCATCACGACTGGCATCAGAGCCAGGTGGTAGCGCGGTTGCGTCCTGACGTGAGCCTTGCGAGTGCCCTGGCGCAGGTGAGAGCAGTACAGTACCAGCTTCACTTGCAATACCCACGCGACCCTGTGAACGAAGATGTTGCGCCACGTTCGCTGAACGAGGATCTCGCCGG
>PLKU01000533.1:0-684 GCA_003140705.1 Acidobacteriaceae bacterium | reverse complement strand
CGGAGCGCAGCGTGCCACCTTAATTCGCGAGCAGTTGACCGAGAGCGTGCTGATCTGCGCGGCCGGAAGCTTGGGCGGCATTTTGCTGTCGGTACTTGCTACGAAGTTCCTCGCGCATGCGTGGAGAGACCTGCCCACCGCGCAAAGCATCCACCTCGATGGTGCTGTGATTGCGTTTGCGTGCGTGCTGATGTTCGCAGCTGCGCTGGTTGCCGGATTGCTGCCCGCGCTCTCGATAACGGGCAAGACTATGCTGAAAGCCTTGCAGACTTCTGCGCGCACAGGAGCGAGCAGCGTTTCGCGCACGGTGCTGCGAAAGTCACTCCTCACGGTGGAGATTGGAATCACGGTGGTCTTGCTGGTTGCTGCTGGGCTGCTGCTCAAGAGCTTTCTGCGGCTGCGCTCAGCCGATGTGGGCTGCGGTACCGAAAACATGCTCACGCTGGGGTACAGCCTGCCGGAAAAGAAATACGACACGGCGGAGAAGGTGAACGCATTCAATGAAGCATTGCTTGAGCAAGTGAGAGCCATTCCCGGGGTTCGCGCTGCTGCGTTGGGAAACACGCTTCCGGCGGCGGGATATTGGGGAGACTTCGTATTCATGGTGAAGGAGCATCCTCCGCTGAAGGCGGGCGAAGACCTGCCCGAGGGGCTGGTGCGCTGGGCCGATCCAGGTTATTTCAG
>PLKU01000059.1 GCA_003140705.1 Acidobacteriaceae bacterium | reverse complement strand
GAGCATCGCCTCTTGCTCGATCTCCACCCGGTTCGTCTCCTTGAGCCGCTCCTCGAGGATTGCCCTACGCGCACCGATGGCTTGGGCTTCCGCATCGAGGCGGCCGAGCTCCCGGTTCGCGTTCGCGCGCAGGCCGCTCGTGATGAGCCGGTACGCGCGGGCCACTTGATCGGGGGTCGCGTGCGGCCACTGCAAGGCCGCGGCCGTCTTCGGGTCGTCCAGACGCTTCTCCACGTCGTCGAGATCGGCGAGCGCCCGAGAGGGCATCTTCGCGCCGACCGCGGCCGCCGCCCGCGAGACGCGTAAGACCACCCGATTGCGCTCGGCCAACGGGGCGCGAGACGCGTCGACGAGCGGGATCTCTTGGTCGTACAGGGCGAGCGCGCGTAGGAAGTGCCCCGCGGTAAGGTTGTCCACCGCGGCCCAGTCGAGGGCGAGGAGCTGGTAGGGTGCGAGCGCCGGGTTGCGGGCGATCATCGCGAGCGCCGCGTCACCGGCGGCCGCCGCCTCGACGTCGCGCCCCACGTGCAGGAGCGCCTGCGCCTTCGACAGAAGGACGTCTAGTCCCTCCGAGTTGTCGCTGTATGGGAGCTTGTCACGCTCGAGCAGGTATCCCAGCGCGATCCGGTAGTTTCCGACGTCGGTGTGCAAGAGACCCAGCTCGCCCAAGATCATCGCGCGAAAGCGGGCATTGTCGCCCACGAGCTCGAGCGCGATGAGGTAGTGCACGTTGGCGCGTTCGGCCGTCCCAAGGTCCCCGGTCTGGAGGTACTCCTCGTGGAGGAGCGCGCCGAAGAGGGCCTGCGCGATCCGCTCCCCCTTGAGCTCCGACCACGAGGCGTCGAGGGCGGCCAGCGCCGCGGCCGCGGCCTTCGCGTGGGCGTCTCCGTCGAGCTTGGGGAGCTGTCGAGCGATCAGGTACGCCTTGGCGAATCGAGCGCGCGCCGGAGGGGTCCCGCGCTTCTCGAACCGTGCCTCGATGGCCGCCGGGAGCTCCCCCAACTTCAGGCGCATGTCGATCGCTCCCACGTCCGCCTCGAACGACCCGGTCTGCTCGGCGACCGCGTCGAAGTCGGCGCGGGCGNNCGCTCGTACGCCCGCGCGAGGATCAGGCGTTCGTAGACGTCCTCGGCCTCTCCCCGCTCGTGCGTCCCCCGCGGCACGTCCTTTATGTCCCGCTGGACCAGCGCGTCGAGCACGTCATCCGCGTCCACGTCGTCCGCCCGCTGCACGGCGTCGACGATGAGCACCCGCCGGCGACCCGGGCGCGTCTGCGCGGCGTAGAGCGCGAGGAGGGCGTCGCCCACGCTCTGGGGCGCGCGCGAGTCCCTGATCGCGAGCACGTCGCGCGTGAGGTCGATCGCGAAGACAAGCTCCGACTCGTGCGCGGTCGCGCCGGCCCGCTCGCGCGCAAGGCGGGCCTCGGCGTCCGCGTAAGGGAGCCCGCGCACCATCGCACGCACCGCAGCGCGCGCGTAGCGGAGCTGCTCGTCGGGTGTCAGCGCGGCGTTGGCGGAGAGCTGCCTGCACGCCGCAATGAGCGCCTCGCGGTCATCGACCTGGCGGTAGAAGGCGTCCACCTGCCGGTAGTACGCTTCGACGATCGGTGCGGGGGTCGTCTCGTCGACGGTGACCGCCTCGAGCTCGCTCCGGGCCTTCGCTTTGTCGCCGAGCGAGTCGAGGACTTCGCTCCGCGCGAGGTGCGTCAGGTCCTCGGCCATGGGGCTCTCGGCCTTGTCCGGGTGGAGCTTGTCGAGCCGCTCGTGCGCCTCACGGCCGAACCCTTCGACCATGCGTCCCTGCTCCCGGCGGCGCTCGGCACGCCGCTGCTCGACGAGCATCCGCAGGGGCAGCGAGATCCCCGCAGTCGCCTCGTCGCGCAGGGTGTCCACCTGCTCCGCGTAGTACTCGGCAGCGCGAAACTCTTCACGCTCGAGGTGCACCATCGCGAGTGCGAGCATCGCGCGTCGCCGGCCGGTGGGGGTGGTCTCGCGCGTGAGGCGGCGGCTCGTGAGGAGCTGCTCCTCGACGAGCGTGTCGGCGTCGTCGATCGCGTTCAGCAGCATCGGCATCGTCCAGGTCGCGGGGACTTCGCCGTCCAGCGGCAGCGAGTACACGTCGAGGCTCGCGTCCTGCGAACACGTCGCGATCAGGCGATCGACGAACGGAGCGGGGTACTCGCAGTTCCACGACGTCTCGGTGAGCTGCTCGGGGGGGCCGGCCACCGGCGTTCCCCCCGCAAACGAGATCGGCACCCGGAAGAGGACCCCGTGATCGCTCGCGTCGACCGTGCCGTCGTGGTTGGTGTCGGTGAAGAACTGCACGACGTACAGCGAGCGACCATCCTTGGCGAACACCGGCTGGCCCGTCTGCCCGGGGAGCTGCAGGACGATCTTCGCCGGGGGGGTCGACGAGGCCGAGGCGAGCGGGATCGCCTCGAGGGTCTGGGCCGCGTGCGCGGCGAACGCCGGGCCCACCGTCTCCACCGTCCGCGCGACCGGGACGTACACGAGCCAGTGCCCGTCGGGTGATACTGCGGGGCTCGTCATGTTCCGATCGAGGAGCGGCCTCGCCGAGAGGGTCGAGCCGATCGTCACCTCGAGGACGCGGAGGTCCCCTTTGATCGACTGGCGGCTGACGAGCGCGACCCGGTCGTGGTCGATCCATTCGGCTTGCAAGGCGGCGGACGAATCCTTCAGGCACGTGCGACGATCGCCCTCTGGCAGGCGACGGAAGCAAAGCTGCCCCGACACGCTCTCGCGGAAGGAGATGTAGAGGAGTGACCGCCCGTCCGCGCTTACCCGCGGCCAGGTGACGTCCGCGCCGTCGTCGAAGAGCTGCTGCGCGCTGCCGTCGACCATGCTTTGGGCGAAGATCTGATTGGTCGTGTCGCGGTTCGACACGAAGTAGAGCGTCTTGCCGTCGGGTCCGAGCTGGCCGAGCAGATCGTCGGCCACGCCCACGGTCAGGCGCTGGGGCCTCACGAGGTCGTCGTCGTCCACGTTGTCCGCGGACGCCCGCCCTCCGACGAGCGACGCGGCCAGCGCGAGCCCCCCGACCGCCAGTGCCCGCGCCTTCAACACGACTTCCCCTGCCACTTCCCGTCGCTCCCTTCGATCCATCCGCCGCACACCACGTTCCGCACGTGGTTGGCGCGCCACGCACGCGATAGCTCCGCTTCGGAGACGTCGGCGCGCTGCTCGTGCATCCATCGCCAGAGCTGGCGGCGGGCGTGGTTCACCCGCTCGAGGAGGGTCTGGACGGCCTCGGGGTCGGCGCCGACGATCTGGCCGGGGTGGCCGTCACCCACATCCATCTCGACCATGCCGGCGGCGTCGGCGACGTCGCGAGGGCATTCCCGAACGCGACCGTCTACGTGCACGAGAAGGGGGCGCGCCACCTGGCCGACCCCACCCGGCTGATCGATTCGGCGGCGCGGGTCTACGGCCCGCTGCTCGACTCGCTCTACGGGCGCATGGAACCGACGGAGGCGGCGCGCCTGCACGTCGTAGCCGACGGGGAGGAGATCGCCGTCAGCGCCGACCGCACCCTGGTGGCCATCGACTCGCCCGGCCATGCCAAGCACCATGTGGGGTTCATCGACTCAGCCAGCGGGGTGCTCTTCGCCGGGGACGCGGTCGGGGTCAAGCTGCCCGACGGCGGGGTGCTGCGCCCGGCCACCCCGCCTCCCGACTTCGACCTGGACCTGGCCCTCCATTCGCTGCAGAAGTTCGCGGCGCGCCAACCGGAGGCGATCGCGCTGGCCCACTACGGGCTGCTCGAGTCGCCGGCCGACCTGTTGGCCGAGGCCGACGAGACGCTGCGCCAGTGGGCGGAGACGGCCGAAGCCGCCTACCGCCAGGGTGCCGACATCGCCGACGCGCTCGCCGCCCGCTTCGACGCCACGATGGGCGACATCGACCCCGCCCACAAGGAGAAGCTCGACACCCTCAACGGTGTCCACTCCAACGCGGCCGGCTTCCGGCGCTGGCTCGAAGGCCGCGCCGCGCCCGGCTGAATCGCCTGCGGATCCCGGGCGCGGTCCCTCCCCTTGGGTACCTCTCCCTACTTGGGTACCTCTGCCCTACTCGACGACCATCTTGGCGCGGAGCTCCTCCTGGCGGACTTCGAAGTCATCCAGCGAAATGCGGCCGTCGGCCAGGTCCTCGTGCAACGCGGCGAACTGTTCGAGCAAGCGGGCCTGGTCGACAACTTCGCCCTGGGCGTTGCCACCCTGGACTTCCTCGGACGCCCTGTCCTCGCGGCGGGACTGCCGATCATCCATCTTCGCCCGGGCCCGATCCTTCTTGGCCTGATCGCGCTGCAGCTTGCCGAATGTCGAGCGTGCGCGTGCCATGGTTGACTCCTTTCCGGTCGTGGTGACGACCAGGTGCTGCCGGCAGAACGCCTGCTCTGCCCCAAAATCCTTCGTCAGAGATGCGACGGGCCGTCTCGACCCGGTGGCGGAGGGAGTGGGATTCGAACCCACGGTACCCATGAGGCACAACGGTTTTCGAGACCGTCCGATTCGGCCACTCTCGCATCCCTCCAGGAGAGATCCTAGTCGCTGTGCCCTCGACCACCGGGAGGTGTCGCAGCTGAGAGCGCCCGTTTTCCGGCAAAGAACGAGGTCAAGAGAGTACCGCACTCGGGGCCCCGCACGCCGGGCGTGACGGGCACCTCATGGTTGAGCCGGGGGTCGGCACACAGGTTGTAGAGCGTCCCGCACGCGCCCGCCCGGGGATCGAAGGCCCCGAAGACCAGCCGTCCCACCCGGGCCGCCACCAGGGCACCGGCGCACATGGCACAGGGCTCGAGGGTCACCACCAAGGTGACCGTGGACAGCCGCCAGCCCCCGAGGGCAATGGCAGTGTCGCGCAGGGCGAGCAACTCGGCGTGGGCTGTGGGGTCCTTGGTGCGCTCGCGCTCGTTGTGGCGGGCCGCCACCAGCTCGCCGCCCACCACGGTGACGGCACCCACAGGCACGTCGCCATGGGCCAGGGCCCGGCGCGCCTCGGCGAGGGCGAGCGCCATAGCGGCATCGTCGGTCAGCGGGTCGGGCGGCATGTGGCGGAGGCGGTGGGATTTGAACCCACGGTTGCTTGCACAACACACGATTTCCAATCGTGCCGATTCGGCCGCTCTCGCACGCCTCCCTGTCAGCCCGGTCAGGCTAGCCGAGGGCCCCCGCCCCGGATCGGGAGGTAGGGTGGCCCACACCACGTCGCCGTTGTTGGGTGCGGTGGCCGGGTCCTGCGCAACGGCCGCTCGTGAATCGAGTCAGGGCCGGAAGGCAGCAGCTCTCAGCGGGTATGGCCGTGTGCCGTAGCCAACCTGGCCACCGCACCGAATGCCGGCGTCGCCGTCAGAGCACGCCGATAGGCTCGGCGCCCATGGCTGATGTCCCCTTCGTCTCGCTCTACCGGCGTTTTCGGCCGGGGCGTTTCGACGAACTGCTGGGGCAGGACCATGTGGTGCGCGCCCTGCACAGCGCCGTGCGAGACGACCGCGTGTCGCATGCGTACCTCTTCAGCGGGCCGCGCGGCACGGGCAAGACCTCCTCAGCCCGCATATTGGCGAAGGCGCTCAACTGCGCCGCCCCCGTCGACGGTGAGCCGTGCGGCAGCTGCACCTCGTGCACGGAGATCACCCAGGGCACGTCGCTCGACGTCCACGAATTGGACGCGGCGTCCAACAACGGGGTCGACGCCATGCGCGACCTGGTGGCGCATGCCGCGCTCGGAACGCCGGGGCGCTGGAAGGTCTACATCGTCGACGAGGTCCACATGCTCTCGACCCCGGCGTCCAACGCGCTGCTCAAGACGCTGGAGGAGCCGCCCGCGCACGTGATCTTCATGATGGCCACGACGCAGCCGGAGGACATTCCGCAGACCATCCGCTCGCGCTGCCAGCACTTCAGCTTTCATGCGGTGAAATTCGACGACATTTTGGCCCAGTTGAAGATGATCGCCATCCAGGAACAGGTGCAGGCTGAAGACGACGCATTTGCCCTGCTTGCCGAGGCAGGCGACGGCTCCATGCGTGACGCACTCTCGATCATGGATCAAGCCATTGCTTCTGCACCCACCCAGGATGGGCATCCCGCGCTCTCGGCGGAGCAGATCCGGGAGTTGATGGGTTCGGTACCCAACGCCGTCTTCGAGCGCCTGCTAGAAGCCGTCGCGGCGGGTCAGAGTGCCGAGCTGATGGAGCAGTTGAATCTTCTTGTCAACGCGGGACACAGCCCCTCGTCCCTGGCGCGACAGATGGTCAGGTACTTGCGCAACTCCCTGATGGCCAAGGTGGGTGGAGAAAAGACTGAACTACTCCAAATTTCTGGCGATGAGCGCGCCCGCGCCGCACGCACCGCCCTGTTATTTACTGAGGAAGAGCTGACCCGTAATCTGCAGATCGTTCTTCGAACCTTTGACGATCTGAACTATCGACAGGAGCAGCGCTTTCATCTGGAACTCGGTTTACTGAAGTTGATTCATGCGCAGCGCCTTTTGCCCCTCGAAGAGTTGCTCAGTGGGATGGCAAGTGGCACAGGCGCCTCAGCAAGCCGAAGCGTTTCGATACCAGGTCCTTCAAAACCCGTCGCAGCTCCGTCGCGCCCAGCCCCCGCAGCATCCACCCCCGCTTCAACGATTTCACCGTTCGGAACAACGGGTGGTAGCTGGAACCCAGGCACAAGAATGGAGTCTTCCTCGGCTCCTGTAGCCACAGTGGAGCGCTCTGCACCGCCGCCCGATCCCCCAGCAACATCCGTATCGACGAGCCCATTTTCAGGTTCGGCGCCTTTTCCGGCCGTCGCAAGTCCAGCCCCAGGCTATGGTTCCACAGCCGCTCTTACAGAGGGCGCGCTCGCCAAGGCTCCTGCTAGCTCACCGCCCTCTTCGGGCGAACTCAGTATGGGATCGATGCGCCACGCAGTCGGGTCCGCACTGGTCGATGCCGGACATAGCTCTGCTGCCCAGTTACTCGGCTCCGGATTCTGGACGATCGATGGCGCCAGCCTGCGCATTGAAGTCCCGGGCGTGGGCAAGAAGATGGTTGCCTTGACAGTGAATGCCGCTGCGGAGAAGATCATTCGCCAGGAGTTACAACGCTGCGGTGCACCAACCCGCCTGTTAATTGTCCCGGGCGAGACCAATGGAGCAAGCTCACAGTCCAACACTTCAATGGCTGGCCCGCTTGCCGGCAGTGTCCAGGAGGCAGCATTGGCCAATCCGCTGGTTCAGCGGGCGATGGAAATCTTTCAAGCTGAAGTGCGCAGCGTGGTCGATCTTCGCCAAAAGTAATTGAAATGCCGTACACAGGAAACCAAACATGATCAACCCTCTCAAAATCTCGGAGATGCTTTCCCAGGCGAACCATATCCAGGAGGAAGTTCAGCGCAAGCTCGGCGAAACTGTAGTCGAGGCAACCAGCGGTGGCGGCGCAGTGACGGCGACGATGAACGGCAAGAAGCAACTGCTCAAGCTGCATATCGACCCTTCCGCGGTGGTCAGCCTGGGTGGGGGCCAGCCCGACGTGGAGATGCTTGAGGACCTTGTGGTGGCAGCAGTCAATGAAGCAGGACGAAGAGCCGATGAAGCCATCCAGTCCAGCGTAAAAGGAATGCTCGGCGGGCTGAATCTGCCGGGGCTTGGCTGATTCATTCTGAATGGAATTCCAGGGAGGCGCACTGTGGCACGCTATGCCGAGCCGATGGCCCGGCTCATTGAAGAGTTGAAGAAGCTGCCCGGCGTGGGCACAAAAAGCGCCCAACGCTTTGCCTTCCATATTCTGCGTTCGACGGATGAAGATGCCGCGGCGCTGGCTGAAGCTGTGCGTGGTCTCAAGGCGAGTTTGCGCCTCTGTTCGATCTGCAACAACGTCACCGACGTGGATCCTTGCGCGTACTGCACCAGCCCATCACGCAACCAGAGGCTCATTTGCGTGGTTGAGGAGCCGACCAGCATTGAAGCGATCGAGCGAGCCCGAGGAGCAAATGGCGCCTACCAGGGCGTTTATCACGTGCTGCACGGCACCCTTTCGCCACTTCACGGCGTTGGGCCGGACCAACTTCGCACACGAACACTGGTAGCCCGAGTTGAAAAGGGCGAGGTGGATGAGGTGATAGTGGCCACCAGTCCCACACTCGAGGGTGAAGCCACCGCCAACTGGCTGGCAAGCGCCCTTCGCGGCTTCAACGTCACGATCACTCGCATCGCCACCGGCGTTCCCGCGGGCAGCGACATTGAATACGCCGACGAGGTCACGATGGCCAGCGCGATGGACGGCCGTCGAGAACTCTGACCTCGGATTCCCTTCCTGAAGTAAAAGCGGCTGCCTTCATATCGCGGGGAACCATTAGATCATTCGGCCGCAGATTCAGGCCAAATTCCCCAAGGTGGTCCTCGATCAGTAGAATTCGGTCTAATTGCTTCTAAAGTAGGATGCCCCATGAAACAGCTCCAGCCACTCTCCCTGTTGATTCCCGCCGCCCTCTTTACGCTTGCTGCCACCGTCGCAGCCTCCCAGGGCCATGAGGCTCTCAAGCCCTTCCTCAAGGAAGACTCACCAGTTCTCGTCCTGGAGCATGTCCGCATCATCGACGGCACCGGGGCCGCGCCCTCCGAAGACCGGCGCATCGAAATCGAGGGCGGAAAGATCACCCGCATTGAAAGCGCCAGGCTCAAGACCGCCTACCCACTGAATGCCAAAGTTCTCGACCTGACTGGCAAAACCGTCATCCCGGGCCTGGTAGGCATGCACGAACACCTTTTCTACACTGCTCCGCCCATTGGCACGGGGCATCTCCCGCTCTGGGGCGAAATGGCCGACAGTGCGCCCCGCTTGTACCTCGCCGGCGGCGTCACCACCGCACGCACCGCCGGCAGCATGGAACCCTACACTGACCTGAATCTTAAGAACATGATTGATGACGGACAAATCCCCGGCCCCAAACTCCGCATCACTGGACCCTATCTTGGTGGCTACCTCGGTCGTGCGCCGCAAATGCACACGCTCACAAGCCCCGATGACGCCGCCCGCACCGTCGATTACTGGGCCTCGGAAGGTGTGACTTCCTTCAAGGCCTATATGGACATCACACCTGAAGAATTGAAGGCTGCCATCGATCACGCTCATGCCAAAGGTCTCAAAATCACGGGCCATCTTTGCGCCGTCGGCTTTCGCGAGGCGGCCGCTCTCGGCATCGACAATCTGGAGCACGGGATTGTTGTCGATACAGAGTTCTTTCCAGGCAAACAGCCCGGCCTCTGTCCGCTGGGCGCGGAAGCGGACGTTGCGAAGAATCTTGACATCGCGAGCGCACCTGTTCAGGAGATGATTCGTGACCTGGTCTCTCACCACGTTGCCGTAACTTCGACTTTGGCTGTCTTTGAGATAACGGTTCCCAATCGTCCGCCGATGAGCGCCGTTGGAAGCCGCGTTTCCCTGGCGCTGACCCCTGAGGCCTGGACGCGTTACCTGTCAGTCCGAAGCATGATCGCGGATCGGAACGACCCTATCGATGCGCAGCTACTGAAGAAGGAAATGCAATTCGAACGCGACTTCGTCAAAGCCGGAGGTTTGCTGCTGGCTGGCTGCGACCCAACTTCTTTTGGAGGCGTTGTGCCAGGCTACGGCGACCAGCGCAATCTTGAGCTTCTCGTTGAAGCCGGGTTCACTCCCGTTGAGGCCATCCACATCGCCACCCAGAACGGAGCAATCTTTCTCGGCGAAGAGGCCGCCATCGGAAGCATCGCCGCTGGCAAATCCGCCGATCTGGTCGTCATCGCTGGCAACCCCGCCGACAAGATCGGGGATATAGAGCTTGTGGACACCGTTTTCAAAGACGGCCTCGGCTACGATCCCGGAAAATTGACCGAATCGGTCAAGGGGCTCGTCGGCCTGCGATAAAAAAACAGAGCGGCTGAACAGGGACTTATCCAGGAACTCAAGAAGATTTTCAACTTCACTTGCTGACTTTGCCTTCGAATGAAGGGTGGCTTCTCCTCAAGGAAAAAGCCACTCCGCCGCGTGGATTCCGTAGAGACCAGACGCGAAAATGCCGTAATGTCCAGTACCAAGAGACGTCGTGCTTTGAATCATCCCCGCAGCCTGTTGAGCAGATCCTGCGGATGGACGGGCTTGGCCAAGATCTCGAATTCGTGGCCCTCGGCGCGCGCCTTCTCAAGCAGATCGGCCGTCGCGGCTTGGCCGGAGAACAAGAGGATCTTGATCTCTGGCAACAGCCGGCGAATACGGATCGCAGCATCAATGCCATTCAAATCGGCCATGATCACGTCAGATATGAGCATATTCGGCTCAAAGGTGGCGACCAATTCAACCGCCTTTTCACCGGAATACACGGCACGGGCTTCAAAGCCGCTTTGGTTCAGGATCATCGTCACTGTGTCGGCGATGACTCGTTCATCGTCCGCAACCAGCACTTTGGGTTTGACAGTCTTTTCGGTCATACTCTCCTAGACGTATGATCAGGTCGGCACGCGCGAAACTTACTGAGCATCTAAAAGGAACACGGCCCAACCACAGCAGATAAAGTTTGCTCAACTTGCGGAGCGCGCTCCGGGCGTGCGAAGCGCTTATTCAAATGATACGCTCGGTTTAGGGGATTTGATCAGCACGGTGCACAGCCTAGAGTCTGAAAAGCCGCTCGCGATGTAACAAGTTTCAAATTCCGGGACAGAGCCAGCGTTAACGGTCGCGATTCATCAGCCTGCAACCGGGAAATCATACACTTGCAATAACTCTTGGCCGGCAAATCGTGCGGACCCCAACCGGAGACTATCCCATGCAGGAAGCGGCCACCCCCACCGAGCCCCAGACCGCGGCACCGGCACTTGAACCGATCATCCGTGCTGAGAAAATTGAGAAATACTACGCCCAGCCCAGCCAGAACCGGATCCAGGTGATCTCGGCAACTGACCTGAGTATCGTTCCGGGGGAGATTCTCGCCCTTCTGGGTCCTTCGGGTTCGGGCAAGTCCACCATGCTGCGCATGCTGACCGGGCTCTCCTCGCCCTCCGCGGGTCAGGTCTTTTGGCACGAGAAGCCAATTTCCCAGGCCGAGATCAACGTCTCCATTGTCTTTCAGAGCTTTGCCCTGTTTCCCTGGCTGACTGTTCTTGAGAACGTGGAAGCTCCGCTGCAGGCTCGCGGCGTCGGTCCGGAAGAGCGCCGCGAGCGCAGCATGAAGATGCTGGATACAGTCGGACTGGACGGCTTCGAAGGCGCCTATCCCAAGGAACTCTCCGGTGGAATGCGCCAGCGCGTGGGCTTTGCCCGTGCCCTGGTAGTGGAGCCGGAAGTTCTCTTCATGGACGAACCTTTCTCCGCCCTTGATGTCCTGACGGCCGAGAACCTGCGTTCAGAACTCCTGGAGTTGTGGGCCAACAAGACCATGCCCACCAAGGCAGTCTTCCTGGTAACCCATAACATCGAGGAAGCCGTTCTGCTGGCGGACCGGATTATCGTTCTGGGGCGCAACCCCGGGCATATTCGCACAGACTTCCGCGTTCAATTGGCGCAACCGCGCGACCGCAAATCAGAGCCATTTACTCAGCTCGTTGACTACATCTACAAGGTGCTCACCAAGCCGGATGTGGCCCCCTCCGATGCCCCTGATCGTCAGCACCCCGACACACGCGTACGCGACCAGCGCCAGATGCATTACCAGATGCTGCCTCACGCACGGCCCGGCGGCATGGCTGGTCTGCTTGAGCTTCTTCTGGACAAAGGTGGACGAGACGACATCTACCGTCTCGCCGATGACTTGGCCTTTGAGATCGACGATCTGCTTCCGATCGTGGATGCCGCACAACTGCTCGGCTTCCTGAAGATCGAAGAGGGCGATGCGGCTATCACCGCGAGCGGTACGGAGTTTGCAAATTCCGAGATCCTCCGCCAGAAAGAACTGTTTCGCGACGCTGCGCTTGAGAACGTTCTATTACTGCGTCAAATTCGCCGCGCCCTTGAGGCTAAGAGTGACCACACTGTGCCGGAAGAGTTCTTCCTGGACATGCTCGACGAGCAATTCAGTCAAGAGGAATGCCTGCGCCAGATGGAAACGGCTGTGACCTGGGGCCGCTATGCCGAATTATTTGACTTTGACGCGGGCCGTCGGCGCTTTGTGTTGCCTGACGCGCAGGAAGAAGAACTCGCGGTCGACGGGGATGCGAAGTGAACCTGCAACACCCCCTCGCCCGAACCCTGGTCACCACACGCACCTGGCCATTTCTCATTGACGTGGGCGTGGCAGCTTGCGGGCTGGCCATCTTCTTTTCACTCGTTAGCACGGGCACCTATTGGCTGGGCAAACCCATCCCGGTAGTGCCAATCTCGCACTCAATCAGCGCACTTCCTGCGTATGCCTTCTACTCGATTGTGCGCATCGCGATCGCCTATCTTCTCAGCCTGATTTTTGCTGTGTCCTATGGATACACGGCGGCCTATAACCCCCGAATTGAAGCCTGGATGGTCGCCGTCCTCGACGTTCTGCAGTCCATTCCCGTGCTCAGTTTTCTTCCTCCTGTCGTACTCGCGATGGTCGCGCTTGTACCTGGCCACCAGATGGGCATCGAAATGGGAGTGATTCTGCTGATTTTCACGGGACAGGTCTGGAACCTTGCATTTAGTTTCTACTCTTCCATTAAAAGCATTCCCAGAGAGATGCGTGAAGCGGCAAGCATCTATCGCTACTCCGGCTGGCAAAGGTTCTGGCAACTTGAGATGCCATACGCTGCCATTGGCCTGGTATGGAACTCCATTGTCTCGGTGGCAGGTGGCTGGTTCGCTCTGATCGCTTGCGAAATGTTCACCATGGGTGATCGCAACTTTCAGTTGCCGGGCCTTGGCAGCTACCTCCAGACGGCAACCGCATCAGGAGATATCCGCGCGCTTGTGGCCGGCTTTCTGGTCGTGATTCTCATTGTTGTAGCCACCGACCAGCTGTTGTGGCGTCCGCTGATTGCCTGGAGTGACAAATTCAAGTTTGAGCAGGTCGAGTCGGCCGACCGCGTCGAGTCACCCATTCTTGAACTGTTGCGCCGATCCAATCTCTTTGCAGCTCCTGGCCGTATCTGGACCAGCTTCGAGGAACCCATCTTCCGCCGCATGGCAGCCACGGCGGATTGTCGGGTCGTTCATCCACTCGATGACGAACGGCCTCGCAGGAATTCTGCAGGGCTTTGGGCCCTTGCGATTGCCGCTATTTGCGTCGTTGGTTGGGGAGCAACGCAAGCCGTCCTGATGCTGAGCAAGGTCACATGGCCGGAATTACGTCTCTTGCTCGAAGGCGCCGGCGCGACTTTTTTGCGCGTCAACGCAGCACTGCTCATCTCCGCAGCCTGGACGGTCCCTGTCGGCGTCGCTATCGGGTTTAACCCTAAACTTGCCCGAATCGCCCAGCCAATCGCACAGGTCATGGCCTCAGTACCAGCCACGGCTTTCTTCCCGATCCTGCTCATCGGGCTGGTGAGAATCGGCGGCGGCCTGGGCATCGGATCCATTGTCCTGATGCTTCTTGGTACGCAGTGGTATATCCTCTTCAACGTGATCGCCGGAGCCATGTCAATCCCATCCGACCTCCGAGAAGTCTCCTCCCTGTATCACTTCAACCGGTGGCAGCGATGGACAAAACTCATCCTCCCTGGAATCTTTCCTTATTTGATCACCGGGATGGTCACTGCCTCAGGTGGCGCATGGAACGCCTCGGTATTCGCGGAATATACGCATCTGAAAGATCGCACTCTTCAAACCATCGGTCTTGGCGCGCAAATCGATTGGGCCACTGACCACGGTCGTTTCCCTATCCTGCTGCTTGCCACGATTCTCATTTCGCTCATGGTGGTAACCATGAATCGCTTGGTCTGGCGTAGGTTGTACCGCCTTGCCGAAACCCGATATAAACTCGAGGGATAATTAGGGAGAGCGGGCTCGACATCAGCTCTGAGGAGGATCACATGATCCGGGTAGGCTTGGTCGGCTTCGGCATGGGTGGGCGCGTGTTTCATGCGCCGCTGATTTCCTCCGTTGAAGGCCTTGAACTCGCCGCCGTGGTTGAACGAAGCTCGGATAACGCCGCTGCGCGTTATCCAGGCATCACCACCTACCGCTCGCTCGAAGCTATGCTGGCGGACCCGTCGCTGGGATTGTTTGTCGTGACCACGCCGAGCGGGACCCACTTCCAGATTGCTAGGCAGATCTTGAAGGCTGGCAGGAGCGTGGTAGTGGATAAGCCCACATCGGTCACTTCAGCTGAGGTTGCCGAGTTGATCGCCCTGGCAGACGCCGGCGGGAATCACATCATCCCATTCCATAACCGGCGCTGGGACAGCGACTTCCGGACAATCAGGAAACTGTTGGACGAAGGTTCACTGGGGCGCCTCGTGCACTTTGAATCGGTCTTCGATCGTTGGCGGCCAGTTCACTCCGGGCGCTTGTGGAAAGAGGATCCTGCGCAAGGAGGCGGAGCACTTCTCGACCTGGGACCCCACCTTGCCGACCAGGCCCTGCTGCTCTTTGGAAAGCCCGAATCAGTGAGCGCAGAGGTATTGCGGGAACGCGACGGTCCCGGCTCGGTAGATGCCTTCAACTTGCGACTTCGCTATGCAAAGTTCTCCGTCACCCTGTCCTCAAACTGCCTTGCCGCCCTGGCGCGACCTCGTTTTCACCTGCGCGGAACCAAGGGAAATTACTGGAAGTGGGGCGTGGATCTGCAGGAGCCGGAGTTGAACAAGATCACACGGATCGAAGATTCGCATTGGGGACAGGAGCCCTCGACAAACTGGGGCACCTTGAGCGTCGACGTCGATGGCGGCAAGGTGACCCGCCCCATCGAGCCTATCCCTGGCGACTACCGCCTCTACTATGCAGCCGTTCGCGATGCACTGTCGGGCAAGGTGCGCGACCCGGTAACTGGCGTGGATGCATGGCGGGTAGCCCGCCTGTTGGAATGGGCTACGGAAAGCTCGGAAAAACGTCGGGAAATACCCTGCGACTGGAGCGAAGAGCCGCAATAGCCCTCTTCGCTCTTCACCGGCGCGTGTCACTTCTTCCTGGCCCAACCGCCAACTCTATCATCTGAGCCGCGCACCGTGCTCCTTCAACATCGNNCCTTTTCCACCAGAGGCACCCAAAACCAGAAGATGGTGCCTTGGCCTGGCGTGCTGGAGACCGAAATCTCACCTCCATGCGCGGCAAGAATGGCTCGGGTAATCGCCAGCCCCATTCCCGACCCTTTGCCAACGATGGCTCCTCTCTTTCCGCGATAAAACTTTTCAAAAATCATCGGCAGATCGATTGCGTCGATACCAGGACCGTTGTCTTCCACGGCAAACTCCAGCCTCCCGCCGGCGCGGCGGCTGCTCAGAGTAATCCGGCTACCTGGCGCAGTGTAGGTTCCTGCGTTCTCAAGAAGGTGGCGCAGCACCCTGCCAATCAAGTGGGTGTCAAACCATACAGGTTTGTCCAGTTCTTCAGCCTCATCTGCGACGATGGTCACTCGGTGCGAAGCCAGGATCTTGCGCGCTTCCTCGACCGCGTGCTCGAGCAGAGCGCGTGGATGATCAGGAACAAGGTGAATCTGTACGACATTGGCGTCAATCTCGGCCATTTCCACGGCTTCGCCGATCAGCAAATCCAGCCGAGATGCCTCTTCGTCGACGATCATCGCCAAATCCTGGCGCCCTGCTTCATCAAGTCCCCTGGCCTCAAGCAGTGTTGTGGCGGCAGCGCGAATTGNNCAGGGAGTCGATAAGCGCCGTGCGCAGCCTCTCTCCCTCGCGAGCCGCTTCCATTCGCGCGGTGGCCTCCATCGCAATCGACCTTGCCAGCATAATGGCTACCTGAGCGACCACGGCCGTAGAGACTTCTCGCGAAAGCGCTGCCGGTCGCCAGCCAAGAGCCCCGACCGGCCGAAGGCCCAACATCAGCGCATTCGCGGTAAAGCCGCCCGGCAAGGCGAGCGTGGCATTCGGTCCCTGTGTCATTGCATGCAGACTCGCCCGGATGCTCAAGGGCAGATCGGACGTCGAGGCGAAGAATTGATCCTGATCGCTTACATACAGAACCACTCCATCCAACGCGAAGACCCGATTGATAATCCTGGGCAGGTCGTGAATAAGCGCTTGTGCATCTTCCTGGAGCATCATCTCCTGGCTCAGCTCGTAGAGTCGCTCCACATCTTCCCGGCGCTGTTCTGCTTGCCGGGTCTGCCTCCGCGCCCTTTCCGCTACGCGCACCACAACCAGGCAACAAGCCACAAATGAGAACATTGCCACCCATTCCTGGCTCCCCGCCAGCCGCAATGTGTGGTACGGAAGAAGAAAAAAGAAGTCGAAGGAGAGGGCGCAGAGAACGGCGATATAAAGCGCTAACAAAAGCCCGGCCTGCGTGGATGACCACACGACAAGCACCAGAAATGCCATGCCTGCCGCTGTCGAATTCGCGCCCAGCCAGACCAGCACCAGAGTGCTCAGCGCTGCCATCATCGATCCAACGACCCAGTGAACGACCCCTCGCGAATCGGAGACCATCGCAATGATCCTCCCACCGTGCATGATACCGGTCCAACCGCATGATGTAATCTCTTCGATGAAAGAAGAATTTATGCCAGACCGAATTCTGATCATCGACGACGAACCGCAGATCACACGTGTACTGCGAGCAGCTCTATCTGCACAGGGATATGACGTCCGCACCGCCAACGACCCCGAAGAGGGGCTGCAGGTGTTCAAGGACTGGCCGGCAGATCTTGTCATTACCGACCTCATGATGCCGGGACTCTCCGGCGTTGAGGTGACCCGCGCCATCCGAACCCGCTCCGAAACCCCGGTGCTGATCCTTTCTGTTCGAGATCACGAACGCACCGAGCTTAAGGGACGTCGGCTCGGAGCCGACGACTACGTCACCAAACCCTTCAGCATTCAAGAGTTGCTGGCCCGGGTCCGAGCTCATCTACGCCGCGCACCGGAGCGGACCACCGCGGCCATCGAGACAGGTGACTTTGTTATCGATGCCAGCGCCCATACGATCTCCGTCCTCGGAAAACCCATTCACCTCACCCCGAAAGAATTCGAATTGCTGGTCCATCTGGCCAGGAATTCGGGAAAAGTCATGACCCATCGTGCCCTGCTGACTACCGTATGGGGGGCACAGTCGGCGCACCAACCTGAGTATCTGCGCGTCTTCGTCGGCCAGTTACGTAAAAAACTTGAGACCGAAACTGGCAAACAGTACATCCAGACGGAGCCCTGGGTTGGCTATCGATTCATCCCTGAGGGACTGAGTGGAAATCAGGAATAATTCGCGAGCTACACAGGTCTTTAATTCGTCGAAACAGTCTTAATCTTCACCGCCTCCCGGCGGGGAGTTCTTTATATTCTTCATGCCCTTACGATTTCTTTAGAAAACCCTTTCGCAACTCAAACTATCAAAAAGCCAGAATCATCCTTGGGCGCCCTGTCTGGTTCTCAATGCGGGCGGCGGGTCGAATCTTCGACCCATTTGGCGGCTCACGAACGTGTTCTAACAGCAAAATGCCCACGAACCGCTGGGGCGGTGGAGTGTGAGTTCCGATGCAAGATTTAACGATGTTGCTTTTCACGGCGGTCTTCTTCGTCTTGGCATTTCTCTACGTCAAGGCCTGTCAGAAGTTGAGGTAGCCCATGCAAATCGACGCCATCACGGTGATTGCTTTGATTCTGTCTGTTCTGTTGCTGGCCTACCTGACCCTTACCTTGCTCTTCCCGGAGAAGTTCTAACATGACCGCCAACGGTTGGTTGCAGTTTGCCATCTTCTCTCTCATTCTCCTCGCAACAACTCGGCCGGTTGGCATCTATCTGGCCAAGGTGCTGGAAGGGGAACGCACATGGCTGGACTTTGTGCTGCGCCCTTTTGAGAGGCTGATTTACCGGCTCTCTGGGGTCAATGCGGACCAGGAAATGAACTGGCGCGAGTACGCATTCGGCGTGCTGGGGTTCTCGGCAGTCAGCATGCTCATGACCTACGCGATTCAGCGGTTGCAGAATCATTTGCCCTGGAATCCGCAAGGTTTGGCCGCCGTAGGCCCAGACCTGGCCTTTAACACTGCTGCCAGCTTTACCACGAACACCAACTGGCAGTCGTACGTGCCTGAGATCACCATGAGCTATCTGACACAGATGGTGGGCCTCGCATACCACAACTTCGGAAGCGCTGCTGTGGGCATTGCTGTTGCTGTGGCGCTCATCCGCGGCATCAAGCGGACCTCCTCCGG
Source organism: Acidobacteriaceae bacterium (assembly GCA_003140705.1). GTDB lineage: Bacteria > Acidobacteriota > Terriglobia > Terriglobales > Acidobacteriaceae > Telmatobacter. The sequence continues at coordinate 792 of PLKU01000059.1, read as the reverse complement.
AACGATCGGCAATTTTTGGGTCGACATGACGCGCACGTTCCTCTACGTGCTGCTGCCTGCCTCGTTGATCTATGCACTGCTCCTGGTGGCACAGGGCGTCCCTCAGAACTTCAGCGCCTACACAACGGCCCATCCGCTTGAACAGCCGAGCCAGGTGCAAACCATCGCCCAGGGCCCAATCGCTTCGCAGGAAGCCATCAAGATGCTGGGCACCAACGGCGGCGGATTCACCAATGCAAACAGCGCCCACCCGTTCGAAAACCCAACGCCTTTCTCAAACCTGCTCCAAATGCTGTCAATCTTTATCATTCCCGCAGGGCTCACCTATACGCTGGGCCGCATGACCGGGTCACCTGGTCATGGGTGGGCCGTCTTCGCTGCCATGTTCGTGCTCTTTGCAGCCGGCTTCACCACGGTCTACTGGGCAGAGTCGCAGCCGCATGGCCTCATTCACGGAGCCGCTCAAACTGGAACAGCCACTGCGCCCTCAGGAAACATGGAGGGCAAGGAGGTCAGAAACGGCATCGCTGCCAGCTCACTCTTCGCCACCATCACCACCGACGCAAGTTGCGGTGCAGTCAACGGCATGCATGACAGCTTTACTCCGCTTGGCGGCATGGTTGTCCTTACCAACATCATGCTCGGCGAGGTGATCTTTGGTGGTGTTGGATCGGGTCTCTACGGAATCCTCATCTTTGTGGTGCAGGCAGTTTTTATTGCAGGCTTGATGGTTGGCCGAACCCCAGAATATCTCGGCAAGAAAATCGAGTCCTACGACGTGAAGATGACCAT
>PLKU01000531.1 GCA_003140705.1 Acidobacteriaceae bacterium | reverse complement strand
CGGGGCTGATCTTCTGGCATCCCAAGGGCGGCCTGGTGCGCAAGGTGATGGAAGACTGGATGCGCGAGGAGTGTCTGCGCCGCGGCTACCTGCTCGTGAATACTCCTCACGTGATGAAACGTGAACTGTGGAAGGTCAGCGGCCACGACGGCTACTACGGCGCCAACATGTACACGCCGATGGAGTTGGATGACGCCGAATATCGCCTGAAGCCGATGAATTGCCCCGGCCACGTCCTCATTTACAAGAACTCGCCCAAAAGCTACCGCGACCTGCCCCAGCGCTATGCCGAGCTGGGCAACGTCTACCGCTACGAGCGCTCAGGCACCATGCACGGCCTGCTGCGCGTTCGCGGATTCACGCAGGATGATGCTCATATCTTCTGCACCCCCGGCCAAATCGAAGACGAGGTCGTAGCCTGTATCGAATTTGCCGAAGTAGTGCTCAAGACCTTCGGCTTCAATGAATTCAAAGTTGAACTATCGACATGGGACCCGAACGATCGCGCCAAGTATATTGGCTCCGACGAAAACTGGGCACTTGCGGAGGGTGGGCTTAAGAGAGCCTTGGACAGGAAGGGCATCGCCTACAAGACCATCCCCGGTGAGGCCGCTTTCTACGGCCCCAAGATCGACGTGAAACTTGTTGACGTGCTGGGCCGCTTGTGGCAACTGTCCACGGTCCAGTTCGACTTCACTCTTCCTGCTCGTTTCGAGCTCGAGTATGTCGGCGAAGACGGCGAGCGCCATCAGCCGGTCATGGTCCACCGCGCACTGTTCGGCTCAGTCGAGCGCTTTTTCGGAGTCCTCATCGAGCACTATGCCGGCGCCTTCCCGCTCTGGCTCGCGCCCGTGCAAGTTGGATTGGTTCCCATCAGCGAGCGCCATCATTCCTATGCACGCAAGGTCGAACTAGAGTTAAAACAAGCGGGCTTGCGCGTCGAAATCGACGACCGCAACGAGAAGATGAACGGCAAGATCCGCGACTTTGCCAACCAGAAGACGCCCTACATCCTCATCTTCGGAGACAAGGAAGAAGCCGCAGATTCAGTCAGCGTCCGGACCCGCGGCAAAGGCGACCAGGGCTCCATCCCTCTGACCGACTTCATCGGAAAAGCTCGCAAGCTCGTGGAGGACCAGTCAATCGAGTTGTAGAGTGGTGCAGCTCACATATCAGCATTCCATATCTCTGGTAAGTTTCGGGTGATCGGATGGCGTCTCTTATGCGGAGTGAGGCATCTCTACCAATGCGCCACCTGGCGATTCTCCTGGGTGGCTAGGTTTCACTCGCCATTCTGATTGGATCATGCACTCTGTCTCCAATAGCAGCACAAGACAAACCGCCATCCAGTATGCCTGCAATCTCAACCACGCCGACCACGTCCGCTTCCCCTGACATCTCAAAGGAAGCCCTGGTCTTCGACAAGATAACAACCCGGGTCCGCGAAGAGTCCGATGGTACCGGTAGTCGCCAGACCACGGCGCGCGTCCGTATTCTCGCCGATGCAGGTGTAAAGGAAATGGCCGTACTCTCCTTCACCTACACGGCCTCGAATCAACAGGCCGACATTGGCTACGTTCGCGTCACCAAACCGGACGGGAGCGTGGTGGTTACACCCGACTACAACGTGCAGGACATGCCGGCCGATGTTACCCGACCTGCGCCCATGTACTCTGACATCCACCAGAAGCATGTTGCGGTCAAGGGGCTCGGCGTCGGAGACATCCTCGAATATCAGAGCACCGTGCGGACTTTGAAGCCCGAGGTCCCAGGCCAATTCTGGCTCAAGTATTCCTTTGAAAAGAACATCATCATTCTCGATGAGCAGCTCGACTTGGACATCCCTGCCGACAAACCTGCCACTGTAGCTTCCGCTGAGTTGCAGCCGACAATTACAACCAGCAACGGCCGCAAGTTTTACCACTGGGCCAGCTCCAATCTTGCGCGCCCCGATCCTGACGCCCCTCCCAAGTCCACCAAGCACTGGAAGCCTTCGGTCCAGGTCACCACCTTTGCCAGTTGGGAAGAAGTGGAGGCTTGGTACCGCGGCCTCGAGAAGGACGCGGTGCTGGTGACGCCTGCGATTCAAGCGCGGGCAGATGCGTTGACCAAAGGCTTGAACTCGCCCGATGAAAAGGTCAATGCACTCTACAACGCGGTCTCTTTGCATGTTCACTATGTGGGTCTTTCTTTCGGAATCGGCCGATATCAGCCGCACGCCGCCGAGGAAGTGCTGAGCAACGAATATGGTGACTGCAAGGATCAGCAAACGCTGCTTGCAGCGTTACTTAAGGCGGAGGGCTTTGACGCTTGGCCGGTGCTGATTAGCAGCAATCGTGAGTTGGACGAACAGATTCCATCGCCGGCACAGTTCAATCATGTGATCACCGCCGTTCCGCTCGACGGCAAGATCTTGTGGGTGGACACGACCGCGGAAACGGCCTCGATGGGCCTGCTGCTGGCACCGGTGCGCGATAAGTTGGGGCTTGCAATTCCTCCCGCAGGAAATGTTCACATCGAGAGGACCTCCGCGAATCCGCCCGCGCCTAGCCTCTATAAGTTCCTTTGCACCGGTCAGCTGGACGAACATGGTCACTTCACAGGCCACGTCGAAGCGAACATACAAGGCGAAGTTTCCGTCGTCCTACGGAACGCGTTTCGCAATACGCCGGAGGCTCAGTGGAAGGAGCTTCTTCAGCGTGTCATGCGCACTCAGGGCTTTGGCGGCGAGATAAGCAACCCCGAGATTGGCGCAGCGCAGGAACCGGATAAGCCCTTCCATGAGGCTATGGACCGTTCCCGCGAGAAGTTTTACCAATGGAAGGATGAGGATAGTTCGCACTGGATCGACGCTCCCATGCCGCTAATGGGTGGCGAATTGGCTCCGGGCATCAAGCAGATCAAGCCCGCGGATGATCCAGAGCTAGGCGCTCTTGGCAGCAATGTCTATGAGTCCGCGATGGCTTTGCCCAAGGATTGAACGATCACTTTGCCCCCCAATGTGGATCTAATTGAAAATTGGGCCGAGTATTCCGCGCAATATGGCTTCAAGAACGGCACATTCCATGTGAGGCGCATCTTGCTGATGAAGATGAACAGTGTGCCGCTTGAAGAGTGGGACAAGTACTTGGCGTTCCGGCGGGCACTCTTTATAGACGAAAGCCATCAGTCGTTGATCGCGCCGCCTGGTCAGGGCAACCATAGGCGCCACTGATTTGCGAAAAACGACTACGCGCCCAAAATCCGAGCGGNNCTGGCCGCTCGCGCCTTGGCGTCAGAATCTACGCGTTGATGCCCATTCCCTCAACGGACCCATAGGCATCCAGCAGCGACTCCGTCAGCGTGGGATGAGCGTGTATGGTGAACATCATCTCTTCCACGGTGCCTTCCAGTTCCAGCACCGCGACTGCTTCTGCCACCAGTTCCGTCGCCTGCGGTCCAAGGATGTGGACTCCCAGAATCTCCCCATATTTCGCGTCGGAGACAATCTTCACAAACCCATCGTGGTTGCCCACGATCGTGGCCTTCGCGTTGCCCGCAAAGGGAAACTTGCCCACCTTCACCTGGTAGCCCTTTTCCTTCGCCTGCGCTTCCGTCAACCCGACTGATCCTATTTGCGGTTCGGTATAAGTGCAGCTGGGAATGCGGTCTTTGCGCACAGGACGAAACTTCCTACCCGCAATCTTGGCTATGGCAACCATCCCACTCATTGCGCCCACGTGCGCCAGTTGCGGAAGTCCAGCCACGATGTCTCCGATCGCGAACACGCCCGGCTCAGCGGTCTGCTGTGCCTCGTTCACTTTGACGAGTCCTTGTTCAAGCTCAACTTTCGTCTTCTCGATCCCGATGTTCGCTGTCCGTCCCGACCGCCCAACGGCCACCAGCACTTTTTCCGCTTCTTTGATCTGGGTCTTGCCGTTTGCATCGGTATAGGTCACCTTCACGCCGTCTGCAGTCTTCTCTACCTTCTCCACTTTGGCGCCGGTATTTACATCGATGCCGCGCTTCTTGAACAGCCGCGTAATCTCCTTCGATATTTCGTCGTCCTCCACCGGAACCACGCGCGACAGAAACTCAAGGATCGTGACCTCGGTCCCAAAGCTGCAAAAGATCGAGCTGAACTCCATGCCCACAGCCCCTGCGCCAATCACTACCAGCGACTTGGGCACCTTGTCCATCGCTAGAATCTCGATGTTCGTCAGGATGCGGTCGTCGGCTTCAAGCCCGGGCAGCATCTTGGCCTCTGATCCTGTCGCCAGAATTATGTTTTTCGCACTCAGCGTGCTCACCTCGCCGCCCGCGGCGGTTACATCAACCGTATGCACTCCACCTTGTGCCGGTCCCGTCAGCCGTCCATAGCCTGGGATCACCGTGATTTTGTGCTTTTTCATCAGGAACTCGAGACCTTTCACGTGCTTGTCGATGATGCTGGTCTTGCGCGTCTGCACCGCAGCCCAGTCCAGCGTGGGCGTACCAATTCCCGCAATCCCGAACTCGGCCGCGTGCTTCAGGTGTTCCCATATCTCGGCGTTGAAGAGTAGCGCCTTGGTCGGAATGCAACCCACATGCAGGCAGGTGCCGCCCAGCTTCCGGGCGCTGTCGATTAACGCTACCTTCAGCCCGTACTCCGCGCCGCGAATCGCCGCAGTATAGCCAGCCGGCCCGCCGCCAATCATCGCCACATCGTAAATTGTCTCTGCCACCAGGAACTCCGTTCCGTGCCGCGCCATCCTGCCCGGTCGCCGCCTCACCACCGCTTAGTTTAAATGCCCGCCGTCTTCATCCACGTGAAGGGTGCAGTTTGTGCTACTCTGGCCCGGCAGTTCTCAAGCGCACATGCCGCGACATTCCCTCGTCTTCGCCGCAATCCTCGCAGCCAGTCTGGTTGCCCTGCATGCTCAAAGGACCACCACAAATCTCCCTCCCGCCAACATCACCATCATCTCCAACGGAAGCGGAATTGGGATCCCCGACGTAGCCGGCCTTCCTTTTTCAGCGACGGTGGTTACTGTTAACGAGCGCACTATGCCCGACGGCTCAGTGCTTACCCGGCGCACCATCAATCTCATCGCTCGCGACTCCGCCGGTCGTACCCACGATGAGGTGCGCCGCCTCATGCCCGAGTCCTTTCACGGCTCACCCGAACTCCTAGAAGTTCGACTCTTCGATCCGCAGACGCGCATCAGAACCATCTACTATCCATCCACCCATTCGGCTCGCCAGCTGCTGCTTCCAAATCCGCCCAAAGTCGCTCCCGCTCACGACCGTTTCATCTCCTTCAAAGACCTCGGCACAACCACACTCAACGGCCTTGAGGCAAAGGGAACACTCCGCACACTCATCACATTCGGCTTTGTTGGTGGATACGATGAGGTTGAAGATGTGGATGTGTTGGATGAATTCTGGTATTCGCACGAGCTGCACCTGAACCTGCTCGTGCACCACTCCGATCCGCGCGGCAATGACCAGACTCTCGGCATATCCGGCCTCAAGAGGGAAGAACCACCCGCAGCCATGTTCCAGCTTCCCCCGGGTTACAAGATCGTTGATACCACTCCGGCTCCTGGGCCACCGCCCATGCGCGACGCCATGGGGGATGAAATTCAATAAGTCATGACGGCAGCNNGCGATGCCCTTGCTGCGCGGCAGCGATCGCCGCCTCTTCACTCAATGTCCCCGTCAGCACCGTTGATGCCTGCCGGTATCCCAATGCGTCCAACGCCTGCACCGGGCCGTAACGCTCAAGCAGGCTCCGCGTCTCCTCAATCAATCCCGCAGCAAACATCGCGGCCGCCCGCTGGTTCAGGCGCTCGTAAAGCATCTTCCGCGGCGGGTTCAGTCCAATTCGCAGCAACCGGAATCCACTCAGCGGATCGCGGCCCAACACTGCGGACAGCGGTTTGCGGCCTGCAACGCAAACCTCAATCGCTCGGATCAGCTTCGGAGTGTCGTTCGCGTGAATCAACGCCGCCGATGCTGGGTCCAGCCGCGTTAACATTCGGTGCAGCCACCTTGCTCCAAGGCGCTGCCGGCTCAATTCCAGCCGCGCTCGCAGCTTCGTTTGTCGAACTGGTCCGGCGAACAGGCCCTCGGTCAATGCCCGCAGATAAAGCCCCGTTCCACCGGTCACAATTGGCAGGTGTCCTCGCCCTGCAATCTCTCGCAGCGCTGCCCTCCCTTGCCTGCTGTATTCGCCTGCGGTAAAGGGTTCATCTGGATTAGCTACGTCGATCAGGTGATGCGGCGCGCGCTCCCGTTCTTGAATTGAAGGCTTGGCCGTGCCCCGGTCCATGCCCCGGTACACCGCCACCGAATCGCAACTCACGATCTCTCCGCCGAATCGCTCTGCAAGCTCAAGCGAAAGGGCAGTCTTGCCGCTGCCAGTAGGACCGAGCAACAGCACCGCCAGCGGAACAGCTTCTGCTTCCTCTGCGCTCAAAGTCGTCACCATCCCGGCGGGAAGATCCACTTCGGGTTGGTGTGGAACAGCCACCAAACCAGAATCGCCGCCGCCAGCAACAATTCAAATACCTGGTTGCGCCGGAAAACCCGCGTCTGCTCCGCCCGCGGCTCCTTCACATCAACTTGATCAAGATACGGCTCAATGCGAGTCTCCGCCATGGCGCGGCCCTCCACCTGGCCAGCGTCTGCTCTTACGGCTCCCCACGCCTCAGTATAGGGGACTGGCAATGCCCAAAGACTTCTGCCCGGGTTGACTTCCGGACCTCGGTTTGCTCAGATAACCTTTCAGCATCCGGCGCTACAAGAAAGAGCAGGAATGCACCAATGAAAGTTTTGATCCTGGGTTCGGGGGGCCGCGAGCACGCGTTGGCCTGGGCGGTTAAGCGCAGCAAGCGCGTCACTGAGATCGTGTGCGCTCCCGGCAACGGCGGAATTGCCCAAATCGCACGTTGTGTTCCGGTCGATCTCAAAGACCTGGATGCCATGGTCCATGTCGCTGACATCGAACAGCCTGACCTGACGATCGTTGGTCCTGAGCTGCCTCTCTCTCTCGGCATTGTGGACGCCATGCAGCGGCGCGGCTTTCGCGTTTTTGGCCCGACCCGCGCGGCAGCCATGCTTGAGAACAGCAAGGGCTTTGCCAAGCGATTCCTGCAGCGGCACAACATCCCTACCGCCAACTACGCCGTTTGCACCAAGGCGGACGAGTTGGAAAAGGCGATTGACATCTTCCGCGCGCCCATTGTGGTCAAGGCCGATGGGCTGGCTGCAGGCAAAGGCGTGATCATCTGCCCCTCGCGCCAGATCGCGCTCGAGGCCGCCCACGGCCTGTTCAGCGGCAAACTTCTCGGTGAACCGCAGCATCAGGTCATCCTCGAAGAGTTTCTTGACGGAGAAGAGATCAGCTTCCTCTGCCTCTCTGACGGCACGCATGTGGCCCCACTGGCTCCAGCGCAAGACCACAAACGCATCGGCGAAGGAGACACTGGTCCAAACACTGGCGGCATGGGCGTCTATTCCACTGACACGCTGCTCGACGCGGCCATGCAGGAGTGGATCATGCACCACATCGCCGAGCCAACCGTGCAAGGCATGGCCCTGGAAGGAACGCCCTTTATGGGTGTCCTTTACATAGGTCTCATGATGACGGCTCGCGGTCCGCAGGTCCTTGAATTCAACGCCCGATTCGGCGACCCTGAAACGCAGGCCATTCTGCTTCGCCTCGAATCCGACCTCGTGGATGCACTCGAAGCCTCCATTGATGGCCGCCTCGACCAGGTAGAGCTTCGCTGGACCCCGGGCGCCTCAGCCTGCGTTGTGGCCAGCTCTTCAGGTTATCCAGGCAGCTACAAGACTGGTTTTCCCATCACCGGCCTCTCCACGGCCGCAGAGGTTCCGGGCGTTCAGATCTTCCACTCCGGATCCGCTCGCCTTGGGAGTCAACTCATGACTGGCGGAGGCCGCGTGCTAGCTGCCGCAGCTGCCGCGCCATCGCTGCAAGAAGCTTTGGCCCGTGCTTACCAGGCTATGGCCGAGATTCAATTTGAAGGCATCTACTTTCGCCGCGACATTGGTCATCGCGCTCTGAAGAGGACGCAATGAACTCTGCAATCTCCATTCAAGAACTGCTCGACTGGAGCCATGAGTCCGCGACGTTTTGGAAAGCGCACTTCGACACTAATCCTGCGCTGTTGCAACTGGCCTGTGGAATCGATGACACCCCCAATGTGCAAGAACTGGTGCGCCACATCTGGATGGCGGAGCTTCGCTGGGCTCAACGCGTTGCCGGCCTGCCCGTGGTGCCCAGGGCAGACCTGCCCACCGGCCCGCTCGAAGCGCTCTTTGGATTTCACCAGCAGGCCGCGCAGATTGTAGGTACTCTCGTGAACGACCCAGCGTACAAGTGGGATCAGACCATCACCCTTGAGTTCGACTGGCTTCCACCGCACGCTCGAACTGCCTCGCGTCGCAAGATGCTTGCGCACGGGCTGCTCCACAGCCAGCGCCACTGGGCGCAGCTAGCAACCTTGGTCAGAGTTGCTGGATTCCCCAGCAATTTTCTGGGTGACCTGATCTTCAGCCAAGCTCTGGTGTAGGTACAGGCGCCGGCTTCTCCAACTGCTTCTGGAAGCAGGAACGGCACAGGACCGGTCTGCCCTGGGTGGGCTTGAACGGAACTGTAGTTTCCGCTCCGCACGCTGAACAGGTTGTTCGGGTCTCCGAACGAACCCGTTGGCTCCCGCGAGCGCGCTTCGCCTTGCACTGCTTGCAGTGTTTGGGGTCGTTCGTGAAGTTTTTATCGTGAAAAAACAATTGCTCGCCGGCCGTGAACACAAACTCGGCGCCACAATCGTGACACTTCAATACCCTGTCGATAAATTCCATGGCCGGCTTCCCTGTCACAGGGGAATTCGCCGAATCGGCCATGAATCCGAAAGCTTGCCGGTCCCGTTTCCCTGTGCTCTTACGCGCGTCAACAACAAGGGCCCGGGCCGCTAACAATAAAGCGGCTAACTCAATTCAAAGTTTCCATCGTATATCGGAAACTTGAATAACTCTACCATTCTGACCATAATGCATAGCGAAAAACCGAATGAAGTAGTCGAAACAGCCCGCCCCGGGCCTGTATGGGCTAACAAGTGTCTCTCGTCGACTTACTGCGAGAGCCTTCGGGGCGGTCCATGCTACGACGAGTTGTGAAACTAGTCTGCCTCTTTGCGAGCTTTCTTGCGATTCCGCTTGCGTGCCAATGCTGCCTTCACGCGGCGCTTCTCACCGGGCTTCAGGTAGTAGGAGTGACGCTTGACTTCCTTAATGATGTCCTCCTGCTGTACCTTCCGCTTGAACCGGCGCAGCGCATTCTCGAGCGGCTCGCCTTCTTGTACGCGAACCTCTGCCAAAAAATCCCACCTCCAAACCTGCCATGGGGCTTCTTCTATGATACTGGCAATCTTGGAGTTCAGGTCAAGCGCGGCCCACTTTTTGGGCAAAATCCCTTTGATTCAATTGAATTTGGGCCAAATTCTTGAACACGCGGGATCCCCGGCACAACCGGAGGCCGAATTTCTGCCCAAGCCCCATGTTCACACCTTCCCACTTCCACGCTCCGCTGCAGCCTCAAAATGCTCTAAACTTGCCCCTGGAGGTCTTGATCCCATGATTCGCCGCTACCAGGGACGATTGCCGCAGATCCCAGCCAGTTGCTACGTCGATCTCTCCGCCCAGGCTATCGGCGATGTCACACTCGGCGAAAATTCGTCAGTCTGGATGAACGCCGTCTTGCGCGGCGACGTCAACTCAATTCGCGTCGGCGCTAACTCCAACGTCCAGGACTGCGCGGTTCTCCACGGGCAACGAAACCTCTACTCCGTCATTGTCGGCGACTGGGTCACCATCGGCCACAACGCTACTGTTCATGGCTGCGTGGTTGGGGATGCTGTTCTCATCGGAATGGGCGTGACCATCCTCAACGATTGCCACATCGGCGAAGGCTGCATCATCGCCGCAGGAGCCGTCCTTCCTGAGCACACGGTCGTTCCGCCAAAAACCCTCTGGGCCGGCGTCCCCGCCAAACTGCGCCGCGAGCTTTCCGACGGCGATCGCGCCCTGATCCTCGAGTACGCGCAAAACTATCTCGACTACACAGCCATCTACCTCAACGAACCCAAGAGTTGATCTGACCTGCTCCAACTTGCAATGCGCGGCGCATTTTCGTTGAGTCTCAAAACTTCACCGTGCTACACTTCCCGCAAACTGAAGGCCCATTCTCAATAGTTCCCCGCAATCGGCGCGTGAACGTCGTCTGCCGTCTTGTTCTTCATACTTCTTTCCGCGTTCATTAATGACGCAACGCAATCGCCCTTCAATCCCCCCCCTGGTTAACGCAGGACGAGACGGGCCAGCCATGGTCCCAAGAAAGAAGAAAAGGCACGATGACCTTGCTCAAAGGGGTACTGAATAAGTATTTCTATCTCTCCATGTCGCTGCTGATCGCCGCCATTGTGGTTTACGGCTTCAGCTTCACAGTCAACGACAATCTCTTTCACCCTGCCGTGCCGCGGCCGCTCATTCTCTGGGTCCATGGCTCAGCGTTCTCGCTGTGGGTGGCCTTCCTGATCTTTCAGTCCACGCTGGTTCGCACGCGCAACGTCAAGTGGCATCGCTTCTTCGGCTGGTTTGGAGCCGCGCTGGCGGCTGTCATGGTCCCCCTGGGCATTGCCACATCCATCATCATGGGCCGCTTTGACACCTATCAGCTTCGCCAGTCCGGCTCAGACGCCTTTCTCATCGTCCCGCTCTATGACATGGTCGCCTTTGCAGTGTTTATTGGGCTCGCCATCACCTGGCGCAAACAGCCGGAGTTGCATCGTCGGCTCATCTTCATTGGCACCTGTGGGCTGCTCGACGCCGCCTTCGGCCGCATTGGTTATCTCTTCGAACACAGCCTGTTCTTTCTTTGCCTTGACCTTGTCATCGTCCTTGGCGTCGTCCGCGATCTTTTTGTGAATCGGCGCGTTCACAAGGCCTATCTAGTCTCGCTGCCTGCGCTGATCATCGTTCAGGCCTTTGTCATTTACACCTGGCGCAGCGGCTCCGCCTGGTGGCTCCATATCGCCCATGCCCTGCTTGGATAACATGTGGAACGCAAGAGATCTCCGCGCTCACACCGGCCGCGTTCTCCGTCCATTTAGACTAGAGGAGTCATGACCACGCTGAAAGCCGTCCGAGGCACCCGCGACCTGTTGCCGCCGGAAACNNACGACTAACGACCAACGACCAATGATCAAATCTCCCCGAGGAACGCGCGATCTTCTTCCGCCCGACACCGCGCTCTGGAACTTCGTTGAAGCTGCGGTGCGCGACGTTTTCCGCGCCTACAACTTTCACGAAATCCGCACACCGATCTTCGAGTCCACCGAACTCTTTGCCCGCGGCGTCGGCGAAGAGACCGACATCGTCTCCAAGGAGATGTACACGTGGGAAGACCGCGCCCGCGCCCAGTCGGAAAAGACTCAATCCCTCACCCTCCGCCCGGAAAACACTGCTGGCGTGGTCCGCTCCTATATCGAGCACCAGCTCGGCGAAACCGGCCAACTTCAGAAGCTCTTTTACATCGGCCCGCAGTTCCGCCGCGAGCGCCCGCAGAAGGGTCGTTACCGCCAGTTCTCGCAAATCGGCGCAGAAGTCATTGGCCCGCCCTCCGCAGGTAGCGAAAGCCCTCTCCGCGACGCCGAAGTCCTTGAGATGCTGGCCACACTCCTCAACGAACTGGGCATCACCGGTTGGAAGCTGGAGCTTAACTCCGTTGGCTCCGCCGCCGACCGCGCCCGCTACAACGAAGTACTTCGTACCGCTCTCGACGCAGTTGTTTCTAGCATGTGTGTCGACTGCCAACGCCGCGCTGCCACCAACCCCATCCGCGTCCTCGACTGCAAGGTCCCCGCCGACCAGCCCATCATCGACACGCTCCCCGTCATCGCAGATTCGCTTAATGAGGCTTCCCGCGCCCATTTCGCACAGGTCCTCGCGGCTCTCGATGCGGCCGCCGTCCCCTACACCCGTAACCACCGTCTTGTCCGTGGCTTGGACTACTACACCCGCACCACCTTCGAATTCACACACGGCGGTCTTGGCGCACAAAACGCACTCCTCGGCGGCGGACGCTACGACGGCTTGAGCGAGATGCTTGGCGGGCCAAGGGCGCCGGGCATCGGGTTCGCAATGGGCGAAGACCGCCTTGTGCTCACCCTGCTGGCTCAGGAGGCTGCCGCCCCTCAGGTACTGGCAGACGCCTATATCGCCCCGCTCGGGGAATCGCTCAACGCCGCCGCTCTTTCCCTGGCCCGCGAACTCCGCAGCCAAGGCCTCCGCATCGAGCTGGGCGACGGAAGCTTCCGCCTCAAGAAATCCTTTGAAGTCGCTGACAAGACTGCCCGCCGCATGATCATCCTCGGCGAAGACGAACTCCAATCCGGTATCCTTACTGTGAAGACCTTCGCCACCGGCATACAGACTAAAGTTCCTCGCACGGAGCTGGCCGTCTTCCTCACCAAACCAGCAAGCGAGTAAAGGACACAGGTAGTGCTCGATTTTCTTGGAAGCCTCGAACGGACGCATCTATGCGGCGATCTCCGCGCCGCCCACGCAGGCCAGCAAGTGGTTCTCATGGNNTCGACCTCCGCGACCGCTCCGGCCTCTGCCAGATTGTCCTGGACAAGGAACTGACCCCCGACGGCCATCTCAAAGGCGAGCAGGTCCGCCCGGAATACGTTGTCGCGGCGGTTGGCAAGGTGCGCCTGCGCGATCAAGACGCCATCAATCCCAAGATGCCGACCGGTGAAATCGAGATTGAGGCTACGCAGCTCCTCGTTCTCAACGACACGCGCCTCGCCCCATTCTCGCCCTCTGAAGAAGCCATCCAGAACGAAGAAGTCCGCCTCAAGTACCGCTATGTCGATCTTCGTCGCCCAGAGATGCAGCGCAACTTCAAGCTGCGCCACGACATCACTCTGGCGATTCGCGAGAGCCTCAGCAAGCAAGGCTTTCTTGAGATCGAAACGCCGATTCTCACCAAGTCCACACCCGAGGGAGCACGCGATTTTCTGGTCCCCAGCCGTGTGCATCCCGGTGAGTTCTACGCATTGCCACAGTCGCCGCAGATCTTCAANNGCCCGCTGCTTCCGCGACGAAGATCTCCGCGCCGATCGCCAGCTTGAGTTTACGCAGGTCGACCTGGAGATGAGCTTCCCCCGCCAGGAAACGGTCTTTCATGTGGTCGAGCAGTTTTTGGCTGCGGCATTTGCGGCGGCGGGAGTCACTCTGCCTACGCCCTTTCGCAAGATCACGTATGACGACTCGATGCGCCAGTTCGGCAGCGACAAGCCTGACCTGCGCCTCCCCGGCCTCACCGATGTGCGTTCCGCATTTGCAGACACGGACCTCGCCACGCTGCAGATTGATCCAGCGCTGCCCGTCGTTGCCTTGCGAATTCCAAACGTAGGCGAACTCAGCCGCAAAGAGCGCGAAGACAATCACCCAATGTTCGACCTGAAGAAGGGTGCCAAGTTCATTGACGACTTCAAGCGGCTCGCCAAGGGATTCCCCGCTGCTGCTGGCAAGGTGCGTGAGCTCGCCGGTGCCTGTGAAGCCGATTTCGTCATCATCGTTGCCGGCGACCCGGCCCACCCCGTCAAAGCAAGCGACACCAAGTTCGAGGGCCGTCTCTCCGAGCGCGAAATAAACGTCTACTCCGCCGCCGGCAACTTCCGCACCGAGCTGGCCAAAAAATACGCCGATCGGCATTGTGCGTTCAATATCACCGAAGCGGTAATCCATCCGGATCTGCCAATTAGCGGAACAGCGGCAGCGGGCGTAATGGCCTTCAACCCCATCTGGATCGTCGACTTCCCCATGTTCGAGTTCGACCTGGCCGCCGCAAAGTGGATGCCCGCGCATCATCCCTTCACCTCGCCGCACGAGCACGACATGGCCAACCTGCTCACTGACCCCGCTTCTGTCCGCGCCAACTGCTATGACCTGGCCATGAATGGCATTGAACTCGGCTCCGGCTCCATCCGAATTCATCGTAAAGATGTGCAACAGCAGATCTTCCAGTCTCTCGGCATCAGCGATGAGGAGGCGCGCGCCCGTTTCGGCTTCTTTCTCGACGCACTGGAATACGGCACACCGCCCCACGGCGGCATCGCCCTTGGCCTGGACCGCATCGTCATGCTGCTGACCGGCGCCCCCAGCCTGCGGGAGGTTATCGCCTTCCCCAAGACGGCCAAAGCCATCGACCTGATGGCCGACGCACCAACGACCGTCACCGAGCAGCAGTTGCGAGAACTGCATATCCGTGTGGCGCTCAAGAGCTGAACTTTCGACTGTTGTAATGAATTACAGTCGCAGAATCGCGTAACCACCCTACTCCGTGTCCGGCTGTGCGCCCTCTTCTTCGCCCTCGACCGAGATGCGCAATGACCGCAGAAAGTGGAGATCGTTCTGGGTGAAGGTGCCTTCTTCGCCTTCATGCTCCCCGCCGGCCTCAGTATCCTTGGCAGACACTTCGTTGAGGCCGATGGTGGCCTCAAGCATGAGCAGTACATCGAAGCCGTGCTTGCGGATATCCTGCACGACACTGGCGATCTGTTCACTCTCGATCACCGACTCATGGATGGCCTCGCCGAGTTGCTGGATGAGTTCGCGCACACGAGACGTCAAGGTTACCTCCAGGAGCGGCGGCCAGCCCGGACGAATCGCGGTCGCGGCGTAGGTTCTCTCTACCTTACGTGCCTCGCCGTCTGGGAGCAACTGCGCATCGGCATCAAACTCTTGAAAACCGGTTCAGCAAGCGTCGCTGCTACCATCATAACGGAATGAAACCTCAATCCATAGGGCGCATTCTGGGCACCGGGTTACGGGTAGCCGGGCGTATGGCCGGCGAACGCGTCGCCGCCAGCGCCAACGCTGTCGTGAACGGCCCCACCACCCAGCAGCCTTCGGCCGAAGCCTCCGCGCAAACCCGGGCTGCCGGTCAGACCGCCGGGCGGGCTGCACGAGGAGTTGCGCGCGGCATCGGCGGCTTTTTGCGCCCCTTCCGCCGCGTCGGCGGCACTGTGTGGCTTGAGGTTACAGGCGTTTTCTTCTTCTTGTTCGTGGTAGTCTTTGCCCGCGCGCTGTGGATGTACAGGGCCAGCTACGCGCAAGGCCCCGACCACCAGAAGTTCCTGGTGTCTGCCCCGCTGCTGCTGGTTTTTCTCTACCTGAGCGTCAGCTCTTTCTGGCGGGCGCGCCGCCGCTAGGCGGCAGAAGTCACCGCTTCTTTCGAAACCATTCTCGCGGCGCAAGCGCATAGTTCAGCTGAACCGCCGCAATCACTCCGATGCTGACCCATGTATTGATCACGCACAGGGCCGCATCGCCCGCGTAGAGAGACTGAGCAATTAAGATCCGCCTGCAAATGCTCCCGCGCACCTCATCCGGGGTGTCTGCCTTGACCAGATTTCGATGCGTCGCATGCGTCCAGCTCCAATAGAGCATCACACCCAACACCAGAATATTCAGCCAATAAATCAGCAGCGCAAAGCGGTAGGTGATGAACTCCGCCAGCAGCCGCGTCGACAGCGGCAAAAGCGTAACGCCAAACAGAAATCCAAGGTAAATCCAGGTCAGGTCGCGCGTGCCTTCTCCAATGTGGTTCAGCTGCGTTTGCTGCCCGGCCCAGAAGATGCCAAGAGTCAGAAAGCTCATGCCATAGGCCAACTATTGCGGACCGAGCGCAGCCAGCGCCATCAGCAATTCGCCCTCGCCATGCACCTGTGCAGCCGTGGGAAGATGCAGATCCAGCACCAGCAGTGTCATGGCCACGGCAAAGATGCCGTCGCTCAGCGCGGCCAGCCGTTCTATGTTGCGGCCTTGAATGCGGTTGTAGAGGTTTTGCTTCATAGCATTCCGCATCCTCAGGCTTGCCGCCCGTCTGCTTGCCGCGTCAGGTGCCAGATCGCAAGTCCCAGCGCCGCCACACCAAGCCCATAGGCCAGCCAGGCCTGCGTGCCCGTATGAATCTTCCAACCTTTGTAGAGCGCAACCCCCGCCGCCACCAGCATCAGGACTCCGCGAAAATGTTGCATTCCCCCAACCTTTCATTCTCAATTGCGATCCTGTCAGCGTGCAGCTTGCCGCGTCTGCGGCGTCTGCCTCCACCGGAGGTAGTCTGCCCCACCGCAGGAGGTTTGACCCGAGGGTGCGCAGTCCCTATCGTAAGTAGAGTACCGCCGCACTCATCAAGAGGGACAATCATGACTACGCCCGCCATCGCTCCGCAACTGAAAAAGACCGCTCTCAACGCGACACATCGCGCCCTCAAGGCCAAGATGGTGGACTTCGGCGGCTGGGACATGCCGGTCGAATACCCNNGACGTGAGCCACATGGGCGAGATCCAGTTTCGCGGCCCTGGCGCGCTGGCGGCTGTGCAGCACATCACCATGAACGACGCGTCGCGGCTCCAAGATGGTCAGGCGCACTACTCCGCTCTGCTCACGCCCGAGGGCACATTCGTTGACGACATCCTCGTGCACCGCCTCAGCCCTAACGACTACCTGCTGGTGGTCAACGCGGGCACCAAAGACAAGGACTACGCCTGGATTCGCCGCCAGGTTGGCACGTTTCCGTCGATCCACATCAGCGACTACTCTGATTACTATTCGCAGCTCGCTTTGCAGGGCCCGCGCGCGCTGGAAACCCTGCAAAAGCTTACCAAAGTCGATCTGGCCGCGATCAGGAACTACTGGTTCACCTGGAGCGCCGTGGCAGGCGTGCCCAACGTGATGATCGCCCGCACCGGCTACTCCGGCGAAGACGGCTTTGAGCTGTACATCCCCGCCGATGAGCCCACGACCGTGAGGATGTGGCACGCGCTGATGGAGGCGGGCGAGGAGTTCGCCATCCGCCCCTGCGGCCTGGGCGCGCGCAACACACTGCGCCTCGAAGCCGGCATGAGCCTCTACGGCCACGAAATCTCGGAAGAAATCAACGTATTTGAAGCCGGCCTCGACCGGTGGCTCAAGCTCGACAAAGGTTCATTTATTGGACGGGACGCTTTGCTGGCGGTTCAAGCCTCTGGACCCAGCCGGAACCTAGTAGGTCTTGAGATGGTCGACCGCGGCATTGGCCGCGACGGGTACCCCGTGCTCAATCTCGAAGGCAAGGAGATTGGAGTAGTCACATCCGGCTCGCCCGCCCCGTTCCTCAAAACCAACATCGCCCTGGCTCTAATCCCCACAGCTGTAGCCGCCAGTGGCGAAAATGTTGTTGTGCAGTGCCGCGCGAACCCCGTTCGCGCAAAGCAAGTGCCCATTCCCTTTTACAAGCGGCCAAAGAAGTAGCCGGCTATCACCCGCCCATTCGCAATAAGACCACGAAGGACTGGGATGCCGGCTATTTGAGGTCGGATGGAAAACGAATGACGGCGACTGGTCCCGTCACACCTGCATCACTTCCGCTTCCTTCTTCCGCGAGAGCTCTTCCATCTTGCGAATTTCTTCGTCGGTCATCTTCTGCACTTCTTCCAGCGCGCGCTTCTCTTCGTCCTCGCTGATCTTCTTGTCCTTGGCCATCTTCTTAAGCGCGTCGTTGCCGTCGCGGCGAACATTCCTGACAGCCGTCCGGTGCTCTTCCAACACCTTGTTCAGGTGCTTGCAAACATCGCGGCGGCGCTCCTCCGTCATGGGCGGAACAGGCACGCGGATCACCTTGCCATCCGACTGGGGGTTCAAGCCGAGATCGGCGGCCTGCAGAGCCTTTTCCATCTCCTTCAGAACCGTCGGATCCCATGGGGAAATCAAGATGAGTTGCGCCTCGGGCGTGGAAACCTGTGCCAGCTGGCTGATCGGTGTGTTGGTCCCGTAGTAGTCCACCTTCACTTGGTCGAGCATGTGTACGCTGGCGCGACCGGTGCGGGTGGAGGCCAGGTTGGCCTGGAATGTGGCTACAGCGCCGTCCATGCGGCGGCGGAGGTCTGTATTGAGTTCTTTGAGCGCCGGAATGCCGGCCATGATAGAGACTGCCATTGGTTTGTTCCTCGTTCCATCCAAAACACTATATTAACCAATCCCCCTGAGCGCATAGCACATACCGATTTGTCGAAGGGGTTCTGCCTGCCTCGCGCCCAAAAGCCCTATGCCAGAACGGCCAGTCCCGTCGAGGCAGCCTGCTCATGTGCGTGGTAACTCGACCGCACCAGCGGCCCGGATTCCACGTGGCGGAACCCCATCTTAAGCGCCTCTACCTTCAGCTCGGCAAACTCGCGCGGTGTGTAAAGGCGAGCCATGGGCAGGTGATCGCGCGAAGGACGAAGGTATTGGCCGATGGTCAGGATGTCGCAGTTCACGGCCGCAAGATCGCGACAGACTTGCAGCAGTTCGTGTGTCTCCTCGCCCAGGCCGACCATCACGCCGGACTTCGTAATCCCCGCGGGGTTCAGCTGTTTGGCGTATTCCAGCAGCCGCAGCGTGCGCTCGTACCGCGCCCCCGACCGCACAATCCGATAGAGCCTGGGCACGGACTCGGTGTTGTGATTTAGAACTTCAGGCCTGGCGTCGACCACGATGCGGATGGCTTCCTCGTTGCCTTGGAAGTCGGGAATCAGCACCTCTGCGCGGCAGCCGGGTGCCTGGCGGCGAATTTCGTCGATTACCATGGCAAAGGCGCGGGCTCCGCCGACTAGATCGTCGTCGCGATTCACGCTGGTGATCACGGCGTGTTGCAGGCCCAGTGTGGCCACGGCTTCAGCTACGCGGCGCGGCTCGTCGAAGTCGATGGGCTCAGGGCGGCCTTTGGGCACAGCGCAGAATCCGCAGCGACGCGTACACAGGTTGCCCAGCATCATGAAGGTCGCGGTGCGATGGTTCCAGCATTCGCCCACGTTCGGGCACGCGGCGCTTTCGCAAACCGTGTGGAGACGCAGCCGATCCACCAGCGCTTTCAGATCGTGGTAATTTTCGCCCGATGGAGCCGGCGCCCGTAGCCACTTGGGCCGCTCCGGTTTGGCGCCTATCGAAACCAGCATCGCTATCGTCTATTGTACTGAACCGCCGCTTCCTGCCGTTCCTGTTTCAACCCCCATGGAAGCTGAAACGGCAGGGCGCGGTGGGCCGTGCTTCACCTTGTCGTCCAAGATGTGGCGCAAACACTCGTGTCCGCAAGCGCCGAGACCCACCTCGGCTCTCCAGGTCCCGATCTCGTGGAATCTTCGCGGCTCAGCGCGAAAGCCTCTCACCGCGCCGCGCCCTTTCGCCGGGCCGCGACCGTAAGGGTAATGCNNTTTTGTCGTGGGCCCGTTGGATACCGTATAGTTTTTTGTCGTGGGTCCGTTGGATACCGTAAGGGTGCGGAGTGCCGCAAGCATGCCGACGGCCTCAAGCCACTTGCCGCCAGCCCACGAATCGCCTCCCATTCGCATTTTGGACACCGTCACCAAACCACTTGCCCGCCCCAAGCCCTCGCGCCACCTCACTCACCCAGGCAAAGCCACCTTCAACCGCTCCGCCGTCTTCACCAGCAGGTCCCAATTGCCTTCTTCAATCGGGATCCCGTTCCGCCGCCGCTCCGCTTCCGTCCGCCACTCGGGGTCGCCGGCCACCATCACCTCGTCATAGCCCGGCGCCGTCGGCGTCGCCTTCATCAGGCCGACCAATTGTTCCACTCGCGCCGTGAACTCTTCCACCAGCATAAATCGCGCGATATCGATGGCGATGAAGCACTGGCTGCAGCGATTGTGCCGGCCACGAATGCGGATTCCACCCACGTCGTTGGCCATCGCGCCCCCGCTCAGCACCGAGCAGAGAATCTCCACCATCAGCCCCAGGCCGCTCCCCTTGTATCCGCCCAGCGGCATCAGCATGCCCTGGTTGTACGCCGCCTTGGTATCGGTAGTCGGCACGCCCTGCGAATCGAAGGCCCAGCCGGCGGGAATTTCGGGCTTCTCGTTGATAAAGGCCTTGAAAATCTTCCCCGCCGCCACTGTCGTGGTGGCCATATCCAACAGCCACGGCCCCGGCACCGACATGCAAATCGGGTTCGTTCCGATCCGCCCTTCCCTTCCCTGCCAGGGCGGCACGATNNCACGATCGGCGAAGCGTTGCAGAACACCAGGCCAATCTGTCCGGCGGCGCGCATCTTCTGTGCCCACCACGCCGCGGCGCCAAAATGGTTGGATTGCCGCGCCACCACCACCCCAGCCCCGCAGGCCGCCGCCAGACGCACCGCGTGGCCGCAACAGGTCTCCGCCACCCATTGGCCGATCGCGTTTTGCGCGTCGAACACCAGGCACGACCCGCTCTCCGAAACCACCTGCCCGTCCGCCTTGGGGTCCATCTCGCCCCGCAGGATCTGCTCGATGTAGAACGGCAGCAGTTGCAAGCCGTGCGAATCCACGCCGCGCAGGTTGGAGGCGATCAGCGCTTCGGCGGTGATCCCGGCCTTCTCGGCTGGCGCCCCGGCAGCCACCAGGATTTCCGCGGCAAACCGGGTCAGTGTAGGGGCAAAGAGGACAGGCATGAACCCCTAGAGTACCAACCGGAATAGGCCCAGCGGGACCAACTGGGAACTTTTTGCGGATTAGGGGTGTCTATACCTTTGCAAGGCCATAGTTTTCCTGATAGCTTGGAATCAGGCTGAATTGTGAGGCTGCCGGTGGCCACTTCGATTTTCGATTTGAGCGCTCAACGGGCTCTGGAAGGCGCGGATAGCGACGATCTGCGGCTCGTGGAATCGCTTCGCACCGGCGCAGCCCATGCCTACGAAGAGTTGCTCGGCCGGTTCCAGCAGCCGGTATATGCCCTGGCATTGCGATTGCTAAACGATCCTTCGGAATCCTTTGATGTAGTCCAGGAGGTTTTCCTCAAGGTGTTCCGGAATATTGGAGCTTTCCGCGGGCAGAGCAGCCTGAAGACCTGGATCTACCGGATCACGGTGAACGAGGCTCACAACGCCCGGCGATGGTTCTTCCGCCATCGAAGGCGAGAAGTGGAGTTGGATTCCGAACCGGAAGA
>PLKU01000553.1 GCA_003140705.1 Acidobacteriaceae bacterium | reverse complement strand
TCCGCAATCGCGGCGATGGCACCTTGGAAGATGTCAGCCACGCCCTCGGCCTTGATGAGATCAAGCTCAAGGCCCCGCGTGGATTGATCGCCACCGACGTTGATGGCGACGCCACGCCCGACCTCATCGTCACCCAACTCAACGCGCCTCCAGTCCTGCTCCGCAATGTGGGTGGCAACAAGAATCACTCCGTTCGCCTCGACCTCACCGGCCTTGTCGACAACAAAACCGCGCTCGGTGTCAAGGTAGAAGTATTCGCCGGCGGTCTATGGCAAAAGTGGGAGCTTCCCGGAGCCTCCGGCTACCGAACTCAGGCCCCGCCTCAGATTCTCGTGGGATTGGGTCAGGCAGAAGGCATCGACCTGCTGCGCATTCTCTGGCCAACCGGCGTCTTGCAGGATGAGATCGACCTGCCCCATCAGCCCGTCATTGCCATGAAAGAGGCAGATCGCCGCGGCAGTTCATGTCCGGTGCTCTTCGTCTGGGATGGCGATCACTACAAGTTTGTCGTCGACGTCATCGGCGCTGGCGTCGTGGGCCACTGGTTTACCCCCACGCGCCGAAACACCCCCAACCCCGGAGAATGGGTGAAGGTCGACGGCGCCAACTTCGCCGCCGTAAACGGTCGCCTCAGCCTGCGATTTATGGAGCCAATGGAAGAGGTTAACTACGTCGATCAGCTCCGCCTCGTTGCGGTCGACCATCCTGAAAATGTTGAAGTCAACGCCGACGAGCACTTCCTCGACAATCCCCCCTTTGCTTCGGGCCGTGTTGTCGCTTCAAAAGGCGCACGGCCTCCCGCAGGCGCATGGGACGGCGAAGGCCGCGATGTTCTCACCCAGGTGAGCCGCCGCGATCATCAGTTTGCCAGCGGCTTCACTGAGCTGCCGCCTTACGATGGGTTTGCTAATCTCCACGCCCTGACACTCGACTTGGGTCCTGTGGACGCTGACTCCCCGCTGCGCCTGCTCATGACCGGCTACGTTAACTACTTCAGCGCGACTTCTCTCTATGCCGCGTGGCAGGCCGGCATGAAAGAGGTCCCGCCATATGTCGAGGCGCAGTTGCCTGACGGTACATGGACCAGGATCGCGGACAACATAGGATTCCCCGCCGGCCTTGAGCGCACCATCGTCGTCGACCTCACACGCAAGCTTCCTTCAGGCGCGCGACGCATCCGCCTCATGACCAATCTGCAGCTCTTTTGGGACCAGGTCCTCGTCGACCAGAGTCAGGATGCAGAAGCGCACACGGCCGAGATTCCGCTAGCACAGGCGACTCTCCATTTCCGCGGATACCCAAAGCAGATTGAAGGCGCCAGCCCAGGCGATCTCGACTACGAATACAACCTCGTCAGCCTCACTGGACCCTACCAGCACCAGCGCGGCAACTATACCCGCATGGGCGACGTCACCCCGCTGCTCAAGGGCATCGACAACCGTTTTGTCATCTTCGGCAGCGGTGAAGAGATTGCCGCCGAGTTCGACGCCACCGGGCTGCGGCCTCTCCCCCCGAACTGGAAGCGCGATTACTTCTTCTACGCCAACGGATTTGTGAAAGATATGGATTGGTGGGACGCATCGCCCTTTACGGTTGCGCAACTGCCGTTTCATGGAATGACCAGCTATCCCTATCCGCAGAACGAGAAGTTTCCCGACGATGCGGACGCGCTCGCCTATCAGTTGAACTGGAACGACCGCTTCGATTCCGGCGACCCCGTGCGCTCCTATCGCTTTGACTATCGATCCATGCCTTCTTCCCCATCGGATGACCCCTGCACTGCTACGGGCGCTCCTTGCGCCGTCACCAAAGGATTGCACCCATGAAAGACCTTGTCCTTGAATCGGCGGTCCGTCAACTCGAGCTCTTGCGGCTCGGCGAGATCAGTGTGCTGGAGCTTGCCGAGGAACACATCCGCCAGATCCAGCGCTTGAACCCCGAGATCAATGCAATTGTGAACTTTGACGCGGACCGAGTGCGGTCGCAGGCGCGCCGCCTCGATCGCCAGCAGGAAATGCGTGGAACCCTGCACGGGCTGCCGGTTACGGTGAAATCCTCCATTGCCACCGCAGGCTATCTCTGCGAAATCGGCAGCCTGCTCAACAAGGGCGACGTCCCCCGCGAGGATGCCGTCGTTGTCGCGCGCCTCCGTGCCGCGGGCGGGTTGATTCTGGGCACCACCAATTGCCCCGAATTCCTCATGGCCTATGAGACCGCGAACCTCTTGCACGGCCGCACGCGAAATCCCTGGGATCTCGAGCGCACACCGGGCGGATCCAGTGGAGGCGAGTCAGCCGCCATCGCGGCCGGCCTTTCCGCCGCGGGGTTAGGCAGCGACAGCGGCGGTTCGGTGCGCTTGCCCGCGCACTTTACCGGCATCTGCGCGCTCAAACCCACGCCGGGACGCATTCCGGGCCGTGGACACNNTGCCGCCATGCGTAGGTCCGTTTTCAACTCTTGGCGCCATTGGCACCATGGCGCGCACCATGGAAGATGTATCCCTGCTCTTCCGCACCCTCAGCGGGCAGGATCCCAACGATCCGGCAAGTCCCCCGATTGAGTTGCGCGAGCCAAGCCTCGACGAGCTGCGGTCCAACAGGATTGGATTCTTTGAGGACGATGGCTTGGTTCCCGTCACCCCCGAGACGCGTGTTGCCATCCAGGCAGCAGTTGCCGCTCTGCGTGACGCAGGGTTCCGTGTGGATCACTTCAAACCAACCACGCTGGAGCGCCTCCGGCAGCTCTGGCTGAAGTTCTTTGTGCAATGCGGCGCAATCTTCTGTGCGCCCCTTATCCGGGGAAAGGAGCAGCAACTCAGCCCAGTCTTCAAAGGATTCCTTGAGATTGCAGAAACCGCGCCGCCCCTCACGGCAGAGGAGTTGCTCAACGCATGGGCTGAATTGGATCTGCTGCGTTCGAAAACCCTCGCGGAAATGAGCGACTTTCCCGTCCTGTTGTGCCCGGTGGCCAGCATCCCTGCGTTTCGTCACAACGAGCGCAGTTGGATCGTCGAAGGCCGCTCCGTGGACTATCTTGACGCCGTGCGCCACACTCAATGGTTCAACACGCTCGCTTGCCCGGCGGCGGTTGTCCCCGTTGGNNGTTGGAAAGTCGCCGGAGGATCTTCCCATCGGCGTGCAGATCGTTGCTCGCCCGTTCCAGGACGAGATCGCGCTGGGAGTCGCATCAATTCTGGACTCGGCCTTCGGCTACCGTCCGCCGCCCGTCGCGCTTTAGCTTGTGTAAGAAGCAGAACCAACCGCAGCCCGGAATTCTCCAGCTCTGGCCCGCAAAAGCCGCGAAATGACAATAAAACGCCAGCGGTCCCGCTTTCGTCTCCACCATTGTCCTCCGTCAAGTGCCCCAATCTGCTTTAAAACCGCCTTTTCCGCCCCCTCCACCTTTTGATGGAGGCGTGTCGCTCAACTCAGCGGTACTCTAAACCTTCCGCTTCCCCAGAAACGGANNGGTGCGCGAAAGCTGGCACGAACGATTTGCGGAATCCCCCGATGTTCTAAAGAGTGCCTGGCGCCAGCAGACTGTGGTGCCCATTCTCGATCTCGAAATCGGCGCAGACGAATTCATCACCATGGCCGGCCCTTGCTCGGTTGAAACAGAGTTTCAACTGATGGCCACGGCCAACCACGTGCGCCGGGCCGGAGCGCGCATCCTTCGTGGCGGAGCCTTCAAGCCGCGCAGCTCCCCCTATGCATTTCAGGGATTAGGCCTTGAAGGTCTCAAGATTCTGGCGCGCGCCCGCGAAGAGAGCGGACTCGCCATCGTCACTGAGGTCATGTCTGAAGAAGACGTTCCCATGGTCGCCGCGTACGCTGACATCCTGCAGATCGGCACACGCAACATGGAGAACTACGCNNTCCACCATCAAGGAACTGCTGATGTCCGCCGAGTACGTGGTGGCCCACGGCAATCCCCACGTGCTGTTGTGCGAGCGCGGCATCCGCACCTTTGAAACGGCAACGCGCAACACATTCGATGTGGCCGCCATTGCGCTGCTCAAGCAGATCTCGCACCTCCCCGTCATCGCCGACCCCAGCCATGCGTCGGGCCATCGCGAGCTGGTTCCTGCACTTGCCCGCATCGCCGTTGCCGCCGGCGCCGATGGCTTGCTGGTCGAGGTCCATCCCAATCCAGACAAGGCGTGGAGTGACGGCGAGCAGTCCATGGACTTTGCCGGCTTCGACGACATGATGGACGGCATTGAGCCATACCTCTCCCTCCGCAGCCACAGTTTTTCGCGGCGACCTGCTTCTGGTGTGCGACCCATGGAGGCCGTGGGATGACTCCTGCAGCTCGCATGCTGGCCGTGGCCGCATCGATTGCCCTTCTGGTTCCGATTTGCGCATTTGGGCCCCAGGCAGCTAACAGCGCCAGCCGCGGTGTCGATACCGATTTCATTGTCACCGCCGCGCCCGTTTACCGGCCCTTGGCGGCTCTCCGCGGAGGGGAGCGGTTTCCCAAGGGCGCGCATTTATTGCTGGTGCATGCCGGCAACGCAGAACCATTGCTCGATGGGTTCGCAGCCAGCGCCGATGCCAACATTTCCTTCGATGGCAAGAAGGTCCTCTTCTCCGGCAAGCAGTCGGCAACTGATCCCTGGCAGATCTGGGAACTCACACTTGAAAACCACTCGCTGCGCAAACTGATTTCAGGCAATGGCGATGCAATCCGCCCCTTCTATCTGCCTGCTGGTCGACTCGTCTATGCCCGGAAGACGGATCGCGGCTTTCATCTTGAGGCCGCAGGCTCCGACGGTCAGAGTCCACTTGCCCCGATCGATGCAGGTGCAGAATTGAAGTTGCTTTCGCTGAGCTATCTGCCCGGCAACGCCATTCCCGAGGACGTCTTGCTCGATGGCCGCATTCTGTTCGCATCCGGCTTCCCGCTCGGTACAGGGTCGATGCCAGAGTTATTTCTGGTCTACTCCGACGGCTCGGGCGTCGAGTCCTACCGCTGCGATCATGGCAGGGCGCGCTGGGGCGGAAAGCAGTTGGCCTCAGGCGACCTAGTCTTCACGCACGGAACATCCTTAGCGCGGTTTACTTCGCCGCTTGCAACTGAGGCGCATATCGTTGCTCCGAGCGCTGACTACGCGGGCGCGATTGTCGAAACGGCTGCAGGCGACTGGCTCGTAAGCGCGCGTGNNGGGCAGGCGCGCATTACGAGCTCAAGCTGTTAAAGCCCGGCGCGTCGGCCATGCAGCCAATTATCTCCCGCGCCGGCCAAGATCTCGTCGACCCGGTTCTTATCGCGCCGCGCAAAAGGCCAAACCGTCATCCGTCTGGACTCCATGATTGGAGCTACGCCAACATGCTCGCGCTTGATGCTCGCGAGTCGCGCGAAGGCGACCTGAAGGTGACCCCGGCATCGGTCCGCCTTGAAACGCTGGATGCTGACGGCCACGCATTCGTAACCGGTACGGCTCCGGTAGAGGCGGACGGTTCTTTCTTCGTGAAAACTCCAGCAGACAGGCCCATCCGCTTTGCGTTGCTCAATGACAAAGGTGCCGTCGTGCGCCAGGAGCATGGTTGGTTTTGGATTCGCCGCGGCGAGCAGCGTATCTGTGTAGGCTGTCACACCGGCCCCGAGCGCTCCTCGGAAAATCGTGTGCCGGCAGTCCTGCTGCGCACAACAACGCCGAACGATCTCTCCAACGTGTCCGGACCAGACCGCGCGCAGAACCCCACTTCGAGGGGGCAATTGAAATGATGATTCGCTTTTTACTTTTATTCAGCGCTTTCTCGGTTGCAACAGCTCAAACCGCACCGCCGTCCATGATCCAACCTGCTCCTGGCGCTCCAGCGCCGTCTGCCGCACCGCAGNNCGCAGGTGGCTGCCGCGCCGCAGGTGCCAGCAATCCGGTTTGAGGATGCAAGCGACAAGGCCGGCATCAACTTTACCCATAGCTTTGGCTCGCGCCAGCTTGGTTCGCTCCTTGAGGGAACGGGTGCGGGCTGCGTCTGGTTCGACTA
>PLKU01000423.1 GCA_003140705.1 Acidobacteriaceae bacterium | reverse complement strand
ACCAATCCCGGCATCTCATGCTCGGCGATTGCAATTTCCTTCCGGCCCCAGTCTGCCAGCGACATGTCTGCCACTTTGTATGCCAGTTCTGCGATTTCGAGGGTTGAGCTAGCCATTCAAATTCTCCTTATATCGTCAAATCGTGATATGTTGATATGTATCAGAAAGTCGCCTATGCCGTCAATCGTAAAAATTCTACGTGTCGTCGCCGACCCGAATCGCCTGCGCATCCTGCTGTTATTGCGTGGCGAAGAGCTTTCTGTCGCTGAATTGCAGGAGATCCTGGTCATGGGACAGAGCACCATCTCTACCCATCTTTCCCAGTTGAAACAGGCCGGCCTGGTTGAGGATCGACGGACCGGCAAGAGCAGCCTCTATCGGCTCATCATTCCCGACGGAAACCTGGCTGGCCTGCTCGACCAGGCACAAAACGAAATCCCTGAGGCCGGCACGGATCGCACAGCGATGCGTCAGGTTGTCAAGAAGCGCCAGGACAAGATGCGCAGCTTCTTTGATAGCGTAGCGGGACGCCTTGGTAAGGACTATGTTCCCGGGCAATCCTGGAAAGGCGTTGCCGAAGCCCTGCTCCGCCTGATGCCGCCCATGATCATCGCTGACCTTGGCGCAGGCGAGGGAGCATTTGCTTTGCTGCTCGCCCAGCGCGCAAAGAAAGTCATCGCGGTCGACACCTCGGCAAAAATGATCGAGGTCAGCCGCGAGCAAGCCCTCCGCCATGGAGTCAAGAACGTCGAATACAGGCTTGGCGATATGGAGGAGGTGCCCATCGACGACGCCCATGTTGATTTGGTTTTCTTCTCCCAATCCCTGCATCACGCGCTGCACCCGGAACGTGCCCTGCAGGAGGCGGGCCGCATCCTGCGGCCCGGGGGGCGCATTGTCATCCTCGACCTGGTCAAGCATCGATTTGAAGAAGCCCGTGAACTCTACGCCGACGAATGGCTCGGATTCAGTGAGTCCGAGCTCGAAGCCATGCTTGAAAAAGCAGGCTTCAAGAAGGTGCAGACCTCGGTGGTCCACAAAGAGCCCGAAACTCCCCAGTTCCAAACCCTGCTCGCCGTCGCCAACAAGCCCGAGTAGCAGGACGTGGAACACGCAGGGGAGGATGAATCACAGGCAAACGCTCGCGGTTGAGATTTCTTCCACCGCGATCATTTACACGCAATTCGCCAGGAGACTGGCATACCGGTATGGCTTGTACCATGGCCTTATGGGAAGTTTGGCTTCGACTACGAGTTGGAGCACTCTGGCAAGCTGACACTCTGCAGGAATCTTCGTTGCAAAATAGAATCACACGGAAATGGATCACGGACATCTCATGAACGCCTTGAAGAAACCACCACTTGAAGCAAGCCAACCCGCAAGAACAACCCGCCTCTCCCGCGCCCGCCGCACATCGATTCTGAAAGCTCTGGCCGACCCCAATCGCCTTCAACTCCTTGAACGCATCGCCTGCTCCACATGTCCCCTGGGTTGCGCCGAAGCTCGCGCTGCGCTTGCCATCTCCCCCGCCACTCTCTCCCACCACATCAAGGAACTCGAAGCCGCAGGGCTCATCCACGTCGAGCGGACCGGCAAGTTCATTCATCTCAGCCTACGCCGTGACGTCTGGTCGTCCCTGCTCGGCAGCCTTGCCTCCCTCGGCGCAGCAACTTCGGCAAAGTAGCAAAACCTCGCGCAGAAACCTTTCGTCAGAATCTACTGAATCCATTTCTCTGCCCATTCATCAGTTCGATAGTTGTCGAAATATCGAAACAATGACATCCCCGAATGGAGGATCAAAATGAGCAATCTAAAAGGAAAAGTCGCGCTGGTCACCGGCGCATCCAAGGGCATCGGCGCCGCAATCGCCCGCGCATTGGCATCGAATGGCGCCGCAGTTGCAGTCAACTACTCCGGGAGCAAGGGCGCCGCTGAAAAAGTAGTCGCAGAAATCAAGGCGAATGGCGGCAAAGCGATTGCTATCCAGGCAAACCTCACTGATCCTGACTCCATCGGCCCGTTGATCGAGACGGTGGCGCGCGAGTTGGGACCGATTGATACCCTCGTCAACAACGCCGGCATCTATGAGTTCGGCCCTGTCGAAGCCGTCACACCGGAGCACTTTCACAAACAGTTCAACCTGAACGTGCTCGGCCTCATCCTCACCACCCAGGCCGCGCTGCGCCACTTCCAGCCCCAGGGCGGCAGCATCATCAACATTGGATCGGTCGCAGCCAATGGCGTCAGCGCCGGCTCCGTCTACAGTGCCACCAAAGGCGCGGTGGACTCTTTGACTCTCGCGCTCTCCAAGGAGCTGGGCCCCAGAAAGATTCGTGTGAACTCATTGAATCCCGGCA
Source organism: Acidobacteriaceae bacterium (assembly GCA_003140705.1). GTDB lineage: Bacteria > Acidobacteriota > Terriglobia > Terriglobales > Acidobacteriaceae > Telmatobacter. Next base: position 2,741 of record PLKU01000423.1, on the reverse strand, counting down.
TGGTCGAGACAGAAGGTATTCACGCGGCGGGATTCATCGGCAGTGATTTCCAAAAGAAAACTGAAGCCGAGACTCCGCTTGGCCGCATCGGCCAGCCAAAAGATATCGCCGGGGTCGCCGCCTTTCTGGCCTCGGACGATTCTTACTGGCTCACCGGGCAAACCATCCAGGCATCGGGCGGCGCTCGCCTCTAACCTCCCAGCGACCGGGCCATCTCCAAATGGGGCACCACGTCTTTGTGGCAAGGGTTGGAAACTACCAAACTCAATTAACTCCGCGCACCCTCGGCTTCCAGCAGCTGCCGCTTCCGTTCCACACCCCAGCGATACCCAGTCAGCGACCCGCTCGCCCCCACCACGCGGTGACAAGGAACCACCAGCGCCACGCGATTGGTCGCGCACGCCCGGGCCACAGCCCTCGTAGCTTTCGGATCGCCTAATTCCCGCGCAAGCTGGCTGTAACTCCGCGTCTCTCCGCGCGGAATAGTGCGCAGCGCCTGCCACACCCGCAATTGAAATGCCGTCCCGCGCAGGTCCAACGCCAACTTCATCTGCGACCCCGGCTCATCCTGTACCACCTGCCGGACCGCCGCATCAACCAACCCTTTCAGACTCGGATCACGCCTCACCGTTGCCAAGGGAAACTCCGACCGCAGGCTTGCCTCCGCTTCGGCCGAGGTCACTGCCAGCGCAAGCCAACACAACCCGCGGCCCGTTGCCCCGACAACCACCCATCCGAATGGAGAGCGCGCGCAAGCGTACCCGATCCGCTCATCCTTCCCGCCCTGGGCAAACCGCCCTGGAGTCATGCCAAGGCCCGCACCCTCATAGCCCCGGCTCGACGAACCGAATCCTGCCTCATAAATCGCGTCGGTCACGTTTTCTCCTTGCTTCAGCGCGTCACGCAGCCGTCCCGCTCGCAGCGCCCGTTGATATTGCAGCGGGCTCACACCGAGCTCTTGCTTGAACATCCGCTGCACCGTGAATGGGCTCAGCCCTGCCACACGCCCCAACTCCTTCAGCGGCATCGCGCGATCAAGATGTGCCTCAATATGAGCACGGGTTTTATCCAGAGGGTTGCCCACCGCAGCAGCCGAAGGCTTGCACCGCTTACACGCGCGAAACCCGGCGGCCTGCGCCTCTGACGCTAGCCGGAAGAAGCGCACGTTGTCCCGCAATGGCCGCCGGCTCGTGCAACTCGGCCTGCAGAAAACGCCAGTCGTCGTCACCGCATACAACAATCCCGCCGCAGGATCGCGTGCGAGGACCTGCATCCACGCAAGCTCAGGATCGATCGCAACACGCTCAGCAGAGCCTCGCCCGTTCGATGCTTGAGATCCCCTTGTCATTTGAGTGCTGTTCATCATGGAATCCATCGTCGCCGAACACCCACGCACCACGCTATCCGGTTCTTGCGCGCAATTCAGATTCTCGACGCGCTCGCGATACAAGCGGTTCCCGGTTTCGCCGTTGAGTCGTGGGACATGAAGAGTCTGAACCTGCTCAGTACGGGCCAGACGCTAGAAGCTGAAAGCTAGCTCTTAGCCTGTAACACTTTCTCCGCCCGCACCAAATCAGCCTCGGTATCCACCCCAATCGTGTCCCCTGGAGCCTCTGCCACATACAGCCCGATCCCGTTTTCCAGCAGCCGCAGTTGCTCCAGCCGCTCTATCCGTTCCAGTGGAGAAGGCTCCAGCGCCGCAAACCGCTCCAGCGCCGCCTTCCGATACGCATAAATTCCCAGGTGCTTCTTGAACCCAACCAACCCAACACCGTCCCGATCAAACGGGATCGCCGCTCGCGAAAAGTAGAGAGCCCGCCCATCCAGCGCCGTCACCACCTTCACCGCATTTGGGTCCTCAATTTCCTCGGCAGCGCAAGGAACGGCAAGAGTTGCAACTTCGACTTCAGCCCGCGCAAACAGCGCCAGCAGCGGCTCAAAGAACTCCCCCGTCAGTGTTGGTTCGTCGCCCTGGATGTTCACGTAGATATCGGCGTCGATCTGCCGTGCCACTTCGCGGACCCTGTCGGACCCGCTTGGGCAATCCGTTGACGACATGAGAAAAGGAATTTCTCGCTCCCTGCAGACTGACGCCACTTCCTGTGAGTCCGTAGCCACAACCACTGGGTCCATCAGCCCGCTGGCAATGGCCGCGCGCCACACCCACTCCACCATGGGCCGCCCCGCAATCACGCGCAGCACCTTGCGGCTTAAGCGTGTCGAACCCAGCCGCGCCGGAATCACGCCGGCGATTCGCAACGTACTCATGCAGGCGAGTTTACAGCAGCAGACGCTCACCCCTCATCTGCGCCGCTTTCCAACCCAAAAGTCGCACCCGCGCAGTTTGACCTCTAAACCACCCACCCGTATCATCAACAGTGGGTCGTCTGCACGGATTCGCGTCCGTCCCGTCCCAGTTGGCCTTTTTGCCCACGCCTTCCTGGCGCCCCCCCGGCGGAGTAGCTCAGATGGTTAGAGCGACGGATTCATAACCCGTAGGTCGGCAGTTCGATCCTGCCCTCCGCCACCATTTCACGCGTTGGAATCAATATTTTAGAAGTTCTTTCCCTGAGCGCTCTGGAATTGCTGACCCAGATTTCACCCAGGACGCGGCCTCAGCCGGCCTGCTCCCCTGCGTGCGGTTGTTCAATGGAGTTCCGCCCAATCCTCTTACGGCACCAGCAGAATCGGCGCTCGCCAGAAAGTGGCCTTCCCCGTTTCAGGATCGAGCACGGTCACCT
>PLKU01000137.1:1667-7817 GCA_003140705.1 Acidobacteriaceae bacterium | reverse complement strand
TGCGGTCAAAAAGTACAATCTCGCCCGCTGCAGGCAAATGAGCAGCATAGCGTTGGAAGTACCACTGTGTTTTTTCCCGCTCGGTCGGAGTGCCAAGAGCAACAACCTTGCAGATGCGGGGATTGAGGGATTCCGTGATGCGCTTGATGGCGCCGCNNCAGTCGCTCGTTCTTGACCCACTCCTGAAGCTTCACAAGTTCCACCTGCAGACGGCTCAGTTCCTTCTCGTAGTCGCAGTCTTTGCCCAGACGCTTGGTCGCCACTTCGCCCGGATGCACCGGCTTTGGCGCGGGGTCTTTGCCGTTAACAAGTTGCACTGCCGGTCGAGCGACATTGGCATTGCCTTTGGGCTTGGCATCGCCGTTCTTCTCTTTCTTGCTTTTGTTTCCCATGTCTCCTCCTCAAATTTTGGCGAGAGGGTTCTTCGCAAATACCCGTCTCAGCAAGTGACGTTCAGTGCGGAGAACCGCAGTCCGGCATTCAACCGTTTGCAGGAATCTTGTTTTCATGTTGCCGATTGCGGAAGGCTTCGGCATCGCAGGGAGAAATGTGGGGCCTGGTGCGACGCGGTATCGCTACTCCGTCCAAATCAGCAGAAAAAACCGTTCTCTTCGCTGGAACCGTGGGTACCTGTCGCAACAGCATACATCATCTCTTGCAACGTTCTCGTAAGGTTTCGCTTGTTTTCCCAAATGCGGAAAGATGGTTCTACTTTAGTGCCGCTGTCTCCACCTTCACTGGCTCCACGCGAATTCTAGCGATGCGCCGACCGTCCATTTCCAGGACAGTAAGCCGGCGGCCCCCAAAGTCGATGCTCTCCCCTGGTTGAGGAAGGTGGCCAAGCTGCATAAGCAGAAACCCTGCGAGGGTCTCTACGCCACCCTCGCGGGGCAAGCGCCATTGCATCTGCGTCTCCAGGTCCCGAAGGTTGACTCCGCCGTCCATCACCAGCGCTCCGGAAGCGGTTGTCAGAACCGGCAGAGCCGGGGAGTCAAATTCATCTTCCCACTCGCCTGTCAGTTGCTCGATGGCGTCTTCGGCTGTGACCAGACCCACAGTGGAACCGTATTCGTCCACCACGATGGCCATGTGCCTGCGCCGCTGCTGAAAGTCCCGGATTAGATCGAGAACGGACTTGGTTTCTGGGACTACGAAAACTTCGCGCATCACCTGGACCAGCTTGAGTTCGACAAATGGTGTAACTGCTGGGCGCGGATTTGGCGTCTTGCTCTCCGAGTTCTCGGCTGGCTGGCGCAGCGTCATCATCTGACCGGATCCAGCGCTCCCTGCAGGCTCAGAAATACCCGGAGCCTTCGGTCTGAAGTACACCAGGCGGGCAAGGTCTTTGGAGTAAACAACTCCGATAATGTGCTCGGGGCCGCTGGTCTCATCGTAAACAGGAACGCGGGAGTGCTTCCGGTCAATCACCTTGGCGCTGGCCTCTTCAACCAGCATGTTGGAAGGTAAAGAGAATATTCTCTGCCGCGGAGTCATGATCTCGCGGATGGAGACGTCGTCCAGCTCAAGGGTGCGGTGAATCAGCGTTTCCTGAAACTTGGGCAAAATACCCATGCGACTGGCAGCGCTGGCAATCAGCTTTAACTCCTCCGGAGAGTGGACCGCGGCACGGTCTGTCATCGGTATATCGAAGCCGCGCAGAATGACGGCGGCCGACCGTTTGAGGAAGCGCACAGCGGGGCGCGCAACCGCAATGAACAAGAGCATGGGCTGTGCAACCGCCACCGCCAGCGCCTCCGCCCGGCGCAAAGCGAGGGATTTTGGCACCAGTTCACCAACCACCACATGGAAGTAGGTGATGAGGGCAAAACCCACGGCGACAGCGATAACGTGGGCGTAGATCAGCGCAAGTGGCTGAGTCAGCGGCAAAAGGTTAAGCCAGCCCATTAGAACCGACGCAGCGAGCGGCTCCCCGAGCCACCCGAGAGCCAACGAGCAGAGGGTCACGCCAAGCTGAACGGCGGGGAGAAAGTCGTCCAGATCCTTTTGGAGGCGGAGAACGGCACGCGCTCCTGGAACGCCGGCTGCGAGCATCTGCTCAATGCGCGTGTCGCGGATGGAAACCAGCGCGAACTCGGCGCCCACAAAGAAGGCGTTGGCCAGAATGAGCAAGGCCACGGCGACAAATTGGAGCAGTGGCAAACCGTGCATCTCGCCTGTGAGCATAGCATTGGTCAGAGAGCAGTGGTCATTGAACGATGGCTATGTGTCAATTTCGCTCGCACGAAACCTTGGGAACCAAGTCGCGACGGCTTGCGTATGAAGCTTCGAGCGGGTGACGGCGCAGATTTGGAGCCGTCTGACTATCACGGTCAACTTCGTCAACTCATTTAGGCTTGTTGGGGTTGGTTTTTCCTTATTTTTGGGAGGGTTCTTGGTGGCTGCAGCGCGGAAGAGCAGAAAATTTTGGATTTGGCTGAGTTCGGCCGGTGTTGTCCTAGTCCTGGTGGTGGGCTTTTTACTTGTGCGCCTTGCCAAGGGGTCGACTATCGATCCAAACAGGCTGGACCATGTAAAACGCGGCGATGTGGCTCGGTCTGTAGTAGCCACAGGTAAGATTCAGCCAATTACGCAGGTCGAGGTTAAGAGCAAGGCCTCGGGAATTGTGGAAAAGCTCTACGTTGACATCAATAACGAGGTGCATAAAGGCCGGCCCTTGGCGCAACTTGACCAGCAGGAGATCGTGGCGCAAGTTGAAGCCCAGCGCGCGCAACTGGCATCCGCCGAGGCAAACGTATTCACATTCCAGGCCAATATTGAGCAGGATAAGGTCAATGCGAACGCGCCTGACCTGCCCATGTACAAGGCCACTTTGGATCGCAACCTTGAGATGCAAAGGGAAGGCATCGTCAGCCGCCAGGCGCTCGACGATGCGAACAAGGACTACCTCGCGGCGCTCACGCGGCGGGATTCATCGAAGGCGCAGATCGGCGTGGATTTGGCCAAGCTGAAACAGGCGCGAGCCCAGGTGCAGCAGAGCCAGGCCAGCCTCAAACAGCTTGAAGAACAGATGAGCTACACCACCATTGTCGCGCCGATGGACGGCGTGATCTTGTCCAGAGACGTTGAAATCGGCGACGCTGTCAGCTCCATCCTCGTGCTCGGGTCGACCGCAACCCTCGTAATGACTGAGGGAGACATCAACGAAGTGTATGTGCAGGGCAAAGTTGACGAAGCCGACATCGCGCACGTGTACATGGCCCAACCCGCGCGCATCAAGGTTGAAAGCTTCCGAGACCGCACATTTAACGGAAAGGTTACGAAGATTGCGCCAATGGGCGTGGAAATAGACAACGTAACCACGTTTGAGGTGAGGGTATCGATCAACAATCCCGGCGGAGAACTGAAAGCCAACATGACGGCCAACGCCGAGATTCTGCTCGACGAGCACAAGGGTGTCCTGACCGTGCCTGAAAATGCTGTCATGTACGACGGCCAGAAGAATGCCTCGGTCGAAGTTCCGGATAAGGGGCAGAAGGATGGCCAGCGGAAGGTCCCGGTCAAGGTTGGGCTGTCGGACGGCTCAAAAACAGAGATTCTCACCGGATTGAAAGAAGGCGACGCTGTAGTTCTCCAGCAATAAGAGAGTCAGAAAACAGGGCCGAGGAACCACCTGGAAGAACAACCTCCGCGTCCGAATGCGCACACCGGTGTTCGAATTCGGACGCTGGACACACCAAGTCATAATGACCGAGACACTCATTCGGTTGAATGCATTGAAGTTGGCAATTAACTGGGTTTGGAAGCAGAGATGCAACTGATTGAGTGGCAGTCCCTTGGCCATTGTTCGCTGCGGTTTGAAACGAGGTACAAGATGAAGCATTTTCTTGTAGTAACAGCTTTGCTCTCACTGGCTGCGGTTCCGGTGCTTGCATCGGAAGCGACCTTTGAGCGCAATCTCTCGATCAATGGGCGAGTCGAGCTCACGGTCGCGACCGGCTCTGGCAACATTCATCTGACCCATGGTTCTGGAAACCAGATTCACATCTACGGCAAAGTGAAGTCGAATTGGGGCGACTACGAGCAGCGTGTTCGGGAAATCGCCGCCAATCCGCCGATTGAACAGACAGGCAATATCGTCCGCATCGGCGCCCGCCACGAAAACTTCAACCACATCAGCATCGACTATGAGATCGAGGCCCCGGCTGACGCATATCTCAACGCGGACTCCGGCTCTGGCAACATTATCGACGAAGGCGTAGGTGACAACGCGAAGCTGAACACGGGGTCCGGCAACATCCACGCCAACGGCCTTCATGGAGGCTTTTCCGTCAGTACCGGCTCTGGAGACATCCAGGTAGAACAAGTCGGCCAGGGCGACGTGAAGGCAGAAACCGGCTCCGGCAACATTGAAGCGAATGATATGCACGGCGGCCTTCACGCGCATACCGGCTCCGGCAACATAACCGTCGCCGGCACACCTACTAACTCCTGGCATCTGGAAACAGGCTCAGGCAATGTCGAGTTCTCGGCCGGGGACGCTCCGCTCACATTGGACGCCTCCACCGGATCGGGAACCGTTCACACCGACCGCGAGATGCTCACCCAGGGATCAATCGACAAGCACCACGTTACCGGTAAGTTGAATGGCGGCGGCCCAACGGTGCGAATTGAGACCGGGTCGGGCAACATCCGCGTTCGCTAGAGCTGCAATCGAGTCGGTTTTTGCGCATTCCCCGGTCTCATAAGCAAGACCCGGGACGCAATGCACCTGCCTTCGCTGGTGCAAAAACTATTAACCTTCCTCAGGCGAGGCTTGAACGGTCCTGGATTGGCCTCGCCTGTCTTTTTTTGAATCCCCGATTCCCTCCCCCTTATTTAAGGAAATAGTACGGGTCAGGATATTTGACCGAGAATTCCGCTTCTGGCTTGCCTCTCAGATCGCTCCACTGATCACCCACATTGAGAACGATCTTGAAGCCCTCGTCTTGGATAGTTCCGCGGGCGGCCGACTTGTAAGCCTGTGCGGTCGCTGAAGCCTCTGCAGGTGAACGCAAGATCAACCTCTGCCAGTCCGTGAAGCCCACATTGTGCAGATTCAGTTCCGTTGCCGCACGCTGTGCTTCGAGCCTCCCAGTCAGAAAGAACACGCTGACGCCCAGGCGCTTTGCCTCCTGAAAAATCCGCAATGTGCCTGGAATAGCTGGAGCCTTGGCAGACTCGATCCAGGCATCGTTGGCGGCTTTGTCGTAGCCAAAGTCGGCCTTGAGCATCTGTTCATAATTGGTGAGCGTGGTTTCGTCTATATCGAGCACAAGCGCCAATTTTTCCCCCTGACGGCGATGGGCGGCCCTCGCGCGCAGAAAGACGATGGCCTCAGCCGCCTGGTGGTCGATGTCCTGCGAGTAGCAACCACATTTGCATGTACATGCGTTGTATTTCTTCAGCTCATCCTTCAGGTCGTCGAGGTTGAGAATGCGCTCGGCCGGCCCATTCTCGCTGAACCTGGGGATATTTTTAGTTGCCTCCTGTTGAGCACTCAGACGCGCCGTCGGAAACGCAAAGCAGAAAATTGCCGCAAGGAGTACTAAATGCTTTTTCAATGTCAGATAGCCTTTCAGCAAAATGCGCCTGCGAATTTGATCAATCGAACACACTAAAACATGATCGCACTGATGGGCAATGATTGCAGAAGGTTGTAGATTTTGGGATCCTACCTTCAGGATTTAAAGTTCTGTATTTGCTTGATTTACAAGCAGGTTAATAGATGCCGGAGTGCGGTTCTATGCGGTCCTGTGAGGCACTTTTTGGACAGTTTGGGCAAAGTTTGGCACAATTTCCCAATCAACGAGGACAGCGGATTTTGGTAGCGGGGCTCGCGATGCTGCCATCTCCGAGCTAAATCGGATTGGCTATAATTGCAAGCCCTCACTCTAATCCGATCTTGAGCGGCGGATGTCCGTTATTCGGCCGAGTAGTGCAAAATATGCGATTGTATCNNGTATATTTTGCATATGTGGATTTCGCGCGATGTTGAGGTCCGGCTGAAACGCTCTGCGAAGACGCGGCCCGTCATTGTCCTCACCGGCGCCCGGCAGACCGGCAAGACCTCCACTTTCCGGCATCTGTTTCCAGATTACGCGTTCGTATCCCTCGATCTCCCCACCGAAGCCGAGCAGGCCGAGAAGGAGC
>PLKU01000137.1:1460-1627 GCA_003140705.1 Acidobacteriaceae bacterium | reverse complement strand
TGGCGGGCAGGGCCGACATCGTGGAACTGGAGACGCTGTCCTTCGCCGAAATCCGCGAAGCTCTGCCTAACACCGAACTTGAAAAGGCCATTGTCCGCGGTGGTTTCCCGGAGCTATATGCCAACCCTGATATCGATTCGGTGGCGTTCTACAATTCCTATCTCGCG
>PLKU01000137.1:0-1453 GCA_003140705.1 Acidobacteriaceae bacterium | reverse complement strand
AAATCAATGGCTGTCCATGTTGGAAGCCTCCGGCCAAGCCGTATTGCTGGAGCCATGGTTCTCGAATCGAACAAAATCTATCGTCAAGAGCCCCAAACTCTACATTGCCGACACAGGCCTGCTTTGCGCTCTTGTGAACATTCGCTCCGAGGAAGCGCTTCGGCAATCGCCGGCAGCCGGGGCAGTCTGGGAGACATTCGTCTTCGCCCAGCTTCGGGACCGTGAACGCCGCGCCGGTCGCACGGGCAGCCTCTTCTTCTGGCGCGACCGAACCCGCGAAGTGGATTTCGTCGTGGATGCCGGCGGACGCCTAGAACTGTTTGAAGCGAAGTGGACGGAACTCCCGGACCTCGGCGATACGGTGAATCTGGATTTCGCCCGCAACGTGATCGGCAAGTCACGCGTTACCGCTGGTGGAGTTGTCTCCCGCACGCCGAACAGTTTTCCTTTCCCGAACGGCTTTCGCGCATTACCTGTGACAGAACTCGGATGAATCTTCCCGGTTGGTAATTCTTGGTCCATCCCTCTGTGCCATGAGCTCTTCGAGAATTGTGGAAATATACCGAATCCACGCGATTCCCGTTCAAGTGCTCTTTGCAACGCCTGTTCATGTTGCACTTTGTAGCGCCTTTGTTGGCCACCGCGGGCTGGCCACCACGCCGTGTCATTATTCTGATGTCAAGAAACTGGTGTATGCGGACGGAGAACCAGCTTGAACAAGGTCGGTGGCGAGCTTTCGAACTCTGGGGCATCCCTCGCAGAAATGCAAAGACTGCGGGAAGAGAGCCTCCGTCTGCGAAGCCACTTGAGCACACACGGAATTTGGAGTTCGCGTCGCTGCAGGTTGGGGATCATCTTCCCTGCTCCTGTCCAGCAACAACCTGCTGTCGCCGGGGGCCCGGTTTCCGCTCAGGTCAGGCTCGGAACTGTGCGGCCTGCATCCTGGTTACTCTTGATGCGCTGGATGAACTGATCGAGTCGTTTTTGATCCACCCCTTGAATCGCGCTGTCTCCCAGAGCAGTCCTCTGGCGAGGATCCTTTGGATTCTGCAGGATAAACTCGACCCCAACGCCGTCGTTACCCCAACGAATTACAGTCGCATTCACGGAGAGGGAACTCTCGGCGGTTGGCTCGCTGCCACCTGTAAGCGTGATCCTGATCACGGTGCCCGGATACCACCGCTCTTCAGTCAATACATATAATCCAGTCGAACTAATATCTCGAATCCCGTGACGCTCAGGAGCGCCACCAGTCCAGAAATAGGCAACTAGTCCGGGCACGGACTCCCGCGGAGTCTTCCGTGGCAACGGAGGCTCAGGGGACAACCAGCGCTGCAGCCAATTCTTGGCCGGCTTTGTACTCTTGATTACCGGCTCGGCCGGGACGATCACTTGTTCCGGTTGAATCACCGGAGCGGCCTCTGCGGGAGGATTCTCGACGGGAGGTTCCTCG
>PLKU01000179.1 GCA_003140705.1 Acidobacteriaceae bacterium | reverse complement strand
CTTTATACAGAGATCAATAGTGGTTAGATGAAGAAAGCTTCAGGTTAGGAGTTCGCATATGGCACAGAACTCACAAGTTGTCTTAGAGCCCCGTAAATCGCCAGTCCAGGCCCGATCGGTCGCAAGCGTGGACGCGATTCTTGAAGCAACTATTCAGGTTTTACTCCGTGAGGGGAAGGAGCGGCTGACTACCACAAGGGTGGCCTTGCGAGCCGGTGTGTCAGTCGGGACGTTGTATCAGTACTATCCAAACAAGAGTGCGCTTCTGCAAGCTGCTCTGAAGAGGCACCTCGACGAGGTTACAGGGGCAGTTGAGCGAGCCTGCCGGGAGCAGAAGGGCAAGACTCCCGCGCTGATGGCGACAGCTCTTGTCACTTCATTTCTTGAAGCCAAGATGAGAAATGGAGAGGCGAGTGTCGCTCTTTACTCCGTAAGTTCCGATGTGGATGGAGCAAAGATCGTGCGGCAGATGGGAGTACGCTGCAATAAGGCGATTGTCGGAATGCTAGCTACTACCCGTGAACCGCTGATGAGAGACCTGCAACTCGTGGCATCGATGCTTCAGGATGCCCTGGCCGGGGTCAGCCGGAGATTGCTCGAATCCAGTGCCCCCGCGAAGCAGTTCGATACCCTGCAGCAGGAACTCATCTTCTTTGCTTGCGCGTATCTGGAAGCCTGCGTTCAAGAATCATTAGTCCAGGCTGCTCGATGATCTTTTATTCTGTCTCCGATAACCGTCCGCTAGCCCAACGGCCCATATCTCCACAGCACTGCGCCGCCCTGGCACCGCGCGTAAACATACTGACTCGTAGCCACCGCACCAACCGACAGATTGGCTCCAGTGCACGACGAGTCGATCCCTCCGCTCGCCGTGATGTCAGTCCAAGTGTTTCCATCGTCGGTCGAGAGCAGCAGATAGGTCGTATTTGAAGCCTGGTTGGTCACAATCCAGTTGGTTCCCGATACCCAGTGCAGCAGGCCAACCTGGTTCATGTTGATATATGCTGGAAACCCCGTCGAGCTTCGCGGATACGAACCTGCATGCACAGTTGTCGCCCGCGTCAGGATATTGATGCCGGTCAGCATGTCATATCCCGAATCCAGTGAAGCACTCGCCTGCCGCAGCGCCAGGATCGTCGTCGGACTCTTATCGATCGCTGTGCAGTTGCCCGTATAGCCATTCGCCGTCGTCAGGTAAGCCGTGTTGCTCCTGGCTCTGAAGTTGAGCGCTATGTTGTCCAGCTCGCCTTCACCGCAGGCCCAGATCATGTCGCCCTTTCCGTCGTTGAGGTTGAAGACGCTCATCGCGTAGATTCCGCCCGTGGTAGGGTGTCCGGTGGCGCCTCCGCCAGTCGCTTCGTATAGGTTAGCCACCACCTGGGTGAAATTAAGCGAGTTCGGCGCTTTGTTCCGCCAGATGTCGCCGCTCCACGCCGGCGAGAAGTATGTATAGCCCGCCGAGTCGTTCGTGAACCCGTAAATCCGTGACGTCGATACGCGGTCCCAACCCTTAACCTTTGTCCAAACCGGGCTGGCCGTCGAGCNNCCGTTCCACGCCAATACATCAGCCACGCCGCGGGCCGCCGGAGCAGCCGAGACCAGGATCGCCCGTCCCGGCGTCATGTCCACCGCGCCCAGAAACTCCGACCCGTTCGAGAGCCCTTTCCCGGTGATATCCGTCCACGTCCCCGGGCTGGTCGCCGAGGTCCGAAGCATTGAATTGACAATATTTGGCAAGACCCCGCTGTGTACCGCCGCGGACAGATAGCCGTCAGGCTCAACACTGTAGCTCGCGCCGTTCGCACTGATCACGCTCGGCACCGGGACCGAAGACCACGCCGCAACAATCGGCGCATTTACCGAGCCGAGAGTGTCGTTGCTGACAGCCCCGCCAGTGACACAGACCACCAAAGGTAGGAGTGCACCAAACAGACTGTTCGCGAATCGAATTCTCATCGACTCCTAAGCTACACCGAAGACTTTAGGCAGCGCCACTGGCCGAAACGCCTTCAATGAAGCAAGCCCTGAGATCGGCCCAGATTGGAGCCGGTATCCACGCGCCGGGATATATTTGACACAATCGCCCTTGCCTCATGATGGGGATGGTTCGTTACCAACTCGCCAAAAGCTTCCCGATAAATAAATCGAAGGTCTGAGGCATCAGTACTCTCTGCCGAAGCTTGAAATCTTTCTCCTTGCCAAATAGATCGGCAGCGAATTCTCTTTAAGAACATAGGAGCTAAGCATGCCGGCCGGATACTCGGAAAAATCGCTGGGAAGGAAGCTTGGGGTCAAGACTGGACAGCGCACATGGCGGTTTCAGATGCCTGCGACGGTGGCCAAGGAAATCGAGGAGGGCGGATGCGTTCCGATACTGCTCAAGACACCGCAGTCTGGCCTCGAATTGGCGCACCTCTTCGTGTTTCAAAGGAAAGAGCTATTGGATCATTTGGCGCGACTCAAGAAACTGCTTACACCGACTGGAGCAATTTGGGTTTCCTGGCCGAAGAAATCTTCCGGGGTGGAGACGGACCTCACGGACGACGTAGTCCGGAATGCGGCTCTTCCTCTTGGTCTAGTCGATATCAAGGTCTGCGCAGTCGATGCCGTCTGGTCGGGATTGAAGCTGGTGATCAGGAAGTCAGAACGGTAGATTCCGCAGAGTGTGGCAAGGTTGAGTTTCAGAAGTAGGAGTCGATCCTCGACTGTCGCACCAGGAATCAATTCGAGAATAGGCGCAGCGAGCCAGGGCTGTTGGTTCCAGGAATAGGTCACTCGAGATTAGCCCATGAAACCCCCACTGGTCCGGGATTGATGGCCGTCGCCGAATGAATGTTGCGCTGACAATGAGCCATTCCAGGCTCAACTTGTGCAAAGGAGCCCAGTTTTGGTCAACTGACCCAAGCAATCTATGAAATGATGATTCACACATCGCGCCAACACCAAACCGTTCCTTGACGAACAAGGCAATTACAACGCCGTTCGGAGATCAGATTGAGCGCGGGGCGCTGGCACACTCTTGATCCCGGATGAACGAGAAGGTAAAATCTGCCGATAGTTCCTCTGGGCTTGGACATTATTTGGATCTTGGGTTCTGCTCAATGAAGAAGTTGATTATTCTGTTCGCAATCTCCCTCGTGTGCGCTCCCTCCGGATGGGCAGTGGGGCCGGCCACTCTGACCACCCTCCGAGCCGTTCATGCCCTCACCAACGATGAAGCCAGCCGGGGTCTGCCCGTCGTCTTCGAGGCGACAGTCACATACTACCGCAGCATTGAAAAGACCTTGTTTGTGCAGGATGGAGACACGGGAATCTATGTCAGCCCTCCAAACGGCATCAATGTTGTTCCAGGCGACCGGGTTCTGGTGCGGGGAAAAACGCAGAACAGCTTCAATCCTTTTGTGGTGGGCGAGAGCATCACATTATTGGGCAGGGGCCTCTTGCCGAAACCGGTGCCAGCCAGATTTGATCAAATGATCCGCGCGGAAACCGATTGCAGGCTGGTCACCGTGCGCGGCCAGGTGCGTTCCGCCGACATGATGCCCAATGTGCCCTTTGCGTTCCTCCAATTGCTCACGGATGGAGGTTATTTTGACGCAACAGTTGACGGCGACGGTGCCTTGGCTCTTGAGGGCATGCTGGACGCCGATGTGGAACTCACCGGTGTCGCCTCGGAAAGATTCGACAGCAAGATGCAGGTGACCGGGATCCTTGTCCACATACAATCGATTGCAGATATCAAGGTCCTCAATCGCGCCGACACCAGTCCGTGGTCCTTGCCTGCTACCCCCATGGATCGGGCTCTCGCCGGCTTTCATGTGAGCGACTCAACGCAAAGGGTTCGGGTCCGGGGAACCATTACCTACTACGAGCCCGGCGCCGCCGTAATACTGCAGGACGGCGTGAGAAGCATATGGATCGCGACCCAGACTCGTTCCTCCTTGGAGCTAGGCGACATCGCCGATGCAACCGGCTTTCCCGACGCGCACGACGGATTTCTCAACCTCGCGCATGGCGAAATCAGGGATACTCATGTGCGGGCTCCCGTTACGCCGCTCCCGGCGACGTGGCAGACGCTGACTCCACACGGTAATGGATCTCCTGGGCATCACTATGACCTTGTCTCCATTGAAGGCCAGGTGGTAACGCAGGTCCGGGAGGCTTCGCAGGATGAGTATGTACTGTCAACCGACGGTAAATTATTCTCCGCCATCTATCGCCACCTGGGTGGTCCGCCTCAGTCCGCTACGCAGATCCCCGCCGGCTCCAGAGTCCGGGTCACAGGTATCTGCGTTCTCGAGGCCTCCAACCCATTCCTTGACCAGGTGCCGTTCAATATCCTGATGCGCTCTCCTGACGACATTGCTGTTGTCGCACCGCCATCCTTGCTCAACGTGCGCAACCTGATCATTGCCGTGGGCGTGATGCTCCTCGTTGTCCTCGTTGTGGGCGCGAGAGACTTGCTCATCCAGCGACGGGTGCGCGCCCAGGCGGCCTCATTGGCCTACTTCGAGACGCGGCGCAGCCACATCCTCGAAGACATTAACGGCTCGCGCCCACTCGCTGAGATCGTTGAAGAGATCACTGAACTTGTTTCCTTCAGGCTCCATGGAGCTCCCTGCTGGTGCCAGATCGTCGGCGGTGCATTACTGGGAAACTGCCCGCCGGAACAAGCGGGACTGCGCATCGTCCAGCGCGAAATTCCTGGCCGTTCGGGCCAGCCGCTGGGCACCACATTCGCAGCACTTGATCNNAACGAGTCAGCGACCCTTTCCTTCGCGGCCGGGCTCACCGCCCTGGCAATCGAGACCAGGCGCCTTTACTCGGACTTGGTTCACCGCTCCGAGTTCGACTTGCTCACCGACATTCAAAATCGCTTCTCGCTCGAGCAGCATCTGGACCAGCAAATTCGCGAGGCGCGCGCGACGGCTGGAACTTTTGGCCTAATTTACATCGACCTCGATCAATTCAAACAGGTAAACGACTCCTATGGGCACCATGTTGGAGATCTTTATTTGCAGGAGGCGGCGCTCAGGATGAAGCGGCAGCTCCGCTCCGACGACAAGCTGGCAAGGCTCGGCGGAGACGAATTCGTTGCCCTCGTTCCGGTGGTAGGAAGCCGTGCCGATGTCGAGGAGATGGCGCGACGTCTGGAACGCTGCTTCGACGAACCGTTTGTCTTCGAAGGATATATTCTGCACGGTGCGGCAAGCGTCGGGATCGCTGTTTTCCCTCAAGATGCCACTACTGTTGATGCCCTACTGAGTTTCGCCGACCAAGCCATGTACGTGAACAAACACACACGCCGGGAGAGCGCGGCCGTGCCCGATGGCCGTCACCTATCTGGCTCGCGGTGATCCTTCCGGAACCAATCCAGCCCACTAAGAAATGACGGGGGCTTTGAGTTCATCGGTATCGGATCCTCGTCCAGCGTCACCTTGGCATCGGTGGCAATCACTTGAGATAACTCGTCCACGGCAACGGTTACAGCACCGTCGAAATCGTTCGCGCGCAGATCTGGGACCATTTCTCGCCCGATGTCGCCAGTTTCCCGTCGGGCAGGATACCCTCGAGGCCATATTCCACGTCGATCGGGCGCTTATGATCGCTGATCGCCAGCAGAATCAGGACGCCGCGATCCGAGCCCTTTCGGCCTATCTTCCACTTCGTTTCAATATCGTTGGCATAGTCCGCCGCATCAGCCCCGTTCAGAGTCTGAACGGTCACTACGGCAATCTGTGCGTTGGCCGGGGCGCGGTCAAGCTGGACGCAGATTCGATCTATCCGCTCAATCGTTTGGGAGGAAAGCACGTGTGCATAATCGCTTACATAGTCTGTAGGTGGGGCAGGTCTTCAACCCGCTCGGCCCGTGCCGCTGTACCGGAATATCCGAGCAGTACGGCCAAAAGAAGCGGTAAAACGGTCGAAGGGGTGCGGTGAAAGCCTTGCATCGCCCTAATTCTAAAGCGAAGGCGCTACCCAAACGCACGAAAGCCCCTCGTTGGAGGTCGAGAGGCTTTCGTGCGTTAGNNGCTGTCAAATCCTGACAGTGAGAAATTTGGAAGTTTCGGCATTGATTAGACCTACATGTCGTTCCTTGGCCGCTCAGTTGGTGCGAAGCCTTCTTTGCGTGAACTGAAACACCGTCTCCGCGTATTCGATTAGCCAGGCGCTATGAGATTGGGAGTGTGAGGT
>PLKU01000184.1 GCA_003140705.1 Acidobacteriaceae bacterium | reverse complement strand
TACAAGTGCGTCTACTGCCGCACCGGCGAAGTCGGGGCACAATATCCCGAGCTCGGAATCGATGAGTACCTGCGCTTGATCAAAGTCTTCGTCGGCCTCGGCATCACCAAGGTGCGTTTGACCGGCGGTGAACCCCTGTTGCGCCGCGGACTGGTTGACTTGGTTAAAGAACTGGCGTGTTTGCGCACGCTCTCCGGAGAGCCGCTGGACTTGGCGCTCACCACCAACGGTCACCTGCTCGACTCACTCGCCGAGCCGCTGAAAGCAGCCGGATTGAATCGAGCCACGGTGAGCATGGATGCCGTGGACGCATCCACCTTCGAGCGAATCACGCGCGTCCCCGGCAGCTTTGAAGCTGTTCTCCGGGGCGTCCGCGCCGCTCGCGCCGCCGGGCTGACGCCACTCAAAATCAATTGCGTCCTCCTGCGCGGCTTCAATGATGATCAGATCGAGGGATTCGCTCACTTTGCGCGTGAAGAAAACGTTGTCGTCCGGTTCATTGAGTTCATGCCGCTTGAAGAAGGCCGCCTGTGGTCGCCCGAAATCGTGGTGCCGCTCAAGGAGATCGTCGCCCGCATCAGCCGCATTCTCCCCTTGGTCGCTCTGGATCCGCGCGACGCCAGTGAAACGGCGCGGCGCTACACCTTTGCCGACGGAGTCGGTGAGATCGGCATCATCGCCCCGGTGAGCCAGCCTTTTTGCGGAGCCTGCAGCCGAGTCCGGCTCACCTCTGACGGAAAGATTCGCACCTGCCTCTTCTCGCAAGTCGAGCACGACCTGTACGGGCGCTTCAGGGCTGGGGCCAGCGATGCCGAACTGCGCGACTACATTTTCCGTACCGTGGAGAGTAAGGAAGCCCGTCATCATATCGGGGAACCAGGATTCTTGAAGCCCTCGCGATCGATGGTGCATATCGGCGGCTAACCATTGTCCGGTAAGTGGTTAAGCTGGAGAATCTCCAGCCAAACGTAACAGTGATGGCGCTTTTTAAGCGCCAAACTCAGAACGCCTTGTGACAGAATGCTTGAAAGACTTTGCCCCATGGTCAAGAAATGAAGAACGGGACAGAAAGCCGCATACCCCTGGCGGATCTGCTGGTCTTCCACCAGTTGACGCGTTCGCTGACTTCCAGCTTTGATCTGGACGCCATTTTGCGCACAATCCTCGAGCAAATGGAACGGATCATCGAGGCGGAACTGTGGACGCTCCTCATGCTCGACGAGGAGAAGCAGGACCTGTACTACGCTATTGCCGCGGGTGGCGAACAGGCTGCGCTGGGCGACCTTCGTGTGAAAGTGGGCGAGGGCGTAGCCGGCTGGGTGGCACAACACGGCGAAACGCTCATTGTTCCCGAGGCTTCGCGCGATTCGCGGGTCAAGGATGAGTATTCCTCCAAACCGCGCAGGGTGCGCTCGGTGATTGCCATGCCGTTGCGCGGGCGCAAAGGCACGCACGGCGTGATCGAGATTCTCAACCCTCGGTCCGACCAGATGACCGATTACACAATTGCGATCCTCCACATT
This sequence comes from Acidobacteriaceae bacterium, assembly GCA_003140705.1. Taxonomy (GTDB): domain Bacteria; phylum Acidobacteriota; class Terriglobia; order Terriglobales; family Acidobacteriaceae; genus Telmatobacter. Next base: position 8,089 of record PLKU01000184.1, on the reverse strand, counting down.
CTGGCCGACCACGCCGCCATCGCAATCGAGAATGCCCGCGACGTCACCCGCATCCAGCAGTTAAGCATCACCGACGACTGCACCGGTCTGCACAATGCCCGGCATCTCTACGATGTGCTGGGCCGTGAGCTTGACCGATGCCGCCCGCTCGGGTTGCCGGTGAGTCTGGCATTTCTTGATCTCGACAAGTTCAAGCAGGTAAACGATATCCATGGCCACCTGGTGGGCAGCGAACTGCTGGCCCAGACAGGTCACCGGATTCAGGAACTGAGCGCGGAGCGGCCGAAGGACATTTGCTTTCGCTACGGCGGCGACGAGTTCGTCATCCTGATGCCCGAAACAGGCCGGAAGGCAGCGCTCGAGCAGGCAATCTTCCTGCTCCGCGCACTCAAGCAGACAAGCTTCCCCGTTTTGAGCGGCCTGCACCTCAGCGTGAGCGCCAGCATGGGCGTGGCAACCGCCCCCGTGGATGGATCAACTCTTCATGCCATCATCGGAGCCGCCGATTCGCGTATGTATGAGGTAAAAACGACGGGCCGCGGCAACGTGCGCGGTGGCTAAGACGAAACCAGCTCAACTGGGAGCCGGCGCAAATTATTCTTCTTCGCCCAAATGCTTCTCTGTTATCTGATCTCCCGCCAACCGCTCCAGCTGATTCCGCCAGTCAAGCGACTCAACAAATGCCTTCGACTCGCGCCAGTTTGGCTCGACGATCACGTGCAGCTCTAGATAAACTCTCGTTCTCAGCAGCGACTCGATTTGCCGCCGCGCCCCCGTGCCAATCTCCTTCAGCTTCGCGCCGCCCTTGCCTATCAGAATTGCCTTCTGCCCATCGCGCTCGCAATAAATAGCCGCGGCAATCCGCGTTAGTGGAGCGCGTGCAGGCACAGCACCCTTCTTCCTTGGCACAAAGGGCTTCGGCTCCTCGAATTGTTCAATCACCACTGCCGAAGCGTACGGAACCTCTTCGCCGGTCTCCACCAGAATGCTCTCGCGAATCAGTTCAGCCACCATGAAGCGCTGCGGCTGGTCGGTGTACTGGTCCTTGGGGTAGTAGCGCTCGCCCACCGGCAAAGCATCAACGATCTTGCGGACCAGAATATCGAGCCCGTCCCGCCTCCGTGCGCTCACCGGAATGATCTGCGCAAAGTTGAATTGCTTCGTCAGCGTGTCGATCAGCGGCAGCAAACGATCCTTCGCCACCAGGTCGATCTTGGTCAGCACCAGGAACACCGGGCAATCGAGCTTGCGAATCAAGCCAAACAGAAACTCATCCTCGCTGGCCCAATTTGTCCGCTCTTTCTTTGAGGAAGAATCAACCTTGTCATTCGCAGCGGAGGTCGCCGCGGCGACCGGAGTCGAAAAACCTGTGGTTATGGACTCCTCATAACCAGCGGTCTGCGTGCCGGGTGCCCCCTGTCTCGCTTCTGAGACCAGGGAGTCAGCTTCACAATCTGGTCCCGCCACCGCGTGGGAATCGACTCCAACCGCTTCTTCCAGTTGCACGCGCCTTGTTGCGTCCATCAACACCAGCACCAGGTCGCGGGTCTCCAGTGCTTCGTAGACTTCCTGCAACATGCGCCGATCCAGGTGCGAGCCCGGCTTGTGCACGCCCGGCGTGTCCACAAAAATAACCTGCGCCGCCTGATGCACGCCCTTGTGTGCGGCCACCTCCAACACACCGGAAATGCGGTTGCGCGTGGTCTGCGGTTTGGCGGACACGATGGCCACTTTTTCGCCGATCAAGGCGTTCAGCAGCGTACTTTTGCCGGCGTTGGGCCGGCCCAGAATGGCGACAAATCCAGATTTCAAAGGCTTTTCATTCTCCCGCCCTTCTATTATCGCGGATGGACTGCCCGAATTAGCAGCACGAGTCGCCCGTTGCTATCATTTCTGGATGATTCACGAAGGCCAGACCGAACGCCTCATCCTACGCCCGGTTGAGATTGGCGATGCGCCTCAGATTCAGGAGCTCTTTCCGCACTGGGAGATCGTGAAGTACCTGCAAAGCCGCGTCCCGTGGCCCTATCCCGAAGGTGGCGCACTGGAATTTCTTAGAGACGTTGCAATTCCCCAGGAAGAGCGTGATGAGGCCTGGCACTGGACTCTTCGGCTGTGCACCGCGCCGTCCCAGATTATCGGCGTCATTAGCTTGATCAAGAACAAAGACACCAATCGCGGATTTTGGCTCGGCCTTCCCTGGCAAGGTCAAGGCCTCATGACGGAAGCCGCCGCATGGGCCACTGACTATTGGTTTGAAACGATAGGAATTCCGGTCTTGCGCGTCGCCAAGGCCATCGACAACACCCCATCGCGCCGCATCTCAGAAAAGCAGGGAATGCGCCTCATCGGCGTTGAAGACCGCGACTATGTCTCCGGCCGCCTCCCCTCCGAACTCTGGGAGATCACCGCCGAAGAATGGCGCGCGTGGAAAGTTCGTAACTGGAAAAACTAATCGCATCTCACTGATCAGCTAGATCCTTGAAGAATCCTCTGCTTCGAGGCGGGTCGCATCTCCGCTCGGCGGAAATACCCTCAACCGATCCACCCGCCGGTCAGTCGATGCAACCACCTCCAGGCGCAGGCCAATCGGTTCAAGCATCACCACCTCGCCCGGATGCGGAATGCGGCCCTCGACTTCACTGACCAGGCCGCCGAGCGTTGTTGCTTCGTAGAGATTCCCCAGATCCGCCGTCTCGCCAAAAAGGTCCGCCAATTGATCCACCGGAAATCCTCCCGGCACCACCCACACCCCAGCCGGCTCGCGTTGCGGGTCTTCGACCGGAGTTTCAACTTCGTGCTCGTCGCGAATGTTTCCCACAATCTGTTCCAGCAGATCCTCGATCGTTACCAGGCCCGCAACGCCGCCATACTCGTCGATCACGATCCGCATGTGCTGCTTCTCGCGCTGCATCTCGCGCAGCAGCTCGTAGCCGCGCTTGGTCTCCGGCACAAACACCGCCGGCCGCTGCAAGCTGGACACCGAGCGCGTCTGCGCTTCCTCATCCGTAATCTGCAGGAGGTCGTGGGCAAAAGCGATTCCGGTCACGTTATCCAGCGACCCGGAATAGACCGGAACGCGTGAGAAGACATGCTCGCGCAGTTGGTTCAGGAATTGCTCCAGCGTAATGGAGTCCCGCACGGCAAAAACTTCTGGCCGTGGCGTCATCACTTCCCTCACGAGCTTGTCGCCAAACTCCACAGCCGAGCGCACAAGGTCAATGTCACTTTCTTCCAGAATTCCTTCTTCTTCGCCCGCTTCCAGCAGCGCTTCCACATCCACCGCGGCCTCTTCCGCCGGCGTCGCCGGCTCCTCCGCCAGCTCCGCAACTGAGAAAAAGAAGCGTATGAAAACCGTGATCGGTGTCATCAGCCAAAGCAGTAGGCGGATTGGCCAGACCAGTTGCCCCGCCCAGCGTCCCTTGGTGCGGTTGAAGAGCAATGAGGGCAAAACTTGGTTGCAGAACACGACGACCAGAACCACAGCAAGAACCGCCTGCGCAATCTCCGGGTATGTCGGCCTCCCCATGTGGGGCTCGCGATCGAAGAGCACAGCGCCAAACTCCAGCGCAATGATGCCCAATGCCAGTTGCTGCAACACCGCCGCACAGATAGCTGCATGTTCCCGGCTAAGGCCCAGATGCGGCTCAACAAGCTCTTCCCAGGCATCCAAGTTTTCTTCGATCTCGTGCGTGAGAATCTTGCCGAACTCCGAGTAGACGCGGCTGATGTATGACGCCAGTGTCTCCACCAAAGCCAACAGCAGAACCATCACAATGGCCAGCGTACTCATGGCCGTTTGACCTTGGTTGCGGTCTTCATTGGTCTTGTACCAGCAGCGCGCTCAATTAACCCCTGCGGCAGTCTCAACCGCGCTCGCAGCAACCCTTCGCGTCGTGCCATCTTGCCATTGTCCGACTCGTGGTCATACCCAGCCAAGTGCAATAGCCCATGAAGAATCAGCACCCTGATCTCAGTCGACAGCGAATGCCCCTGCTCTGCCGCCTGGCCCAGCGCCGTAGTCACGCTGATTGCCAGGTCGCCGGCGATCTCCTCGGATCCCGGCCCCTCGGCAGGAAATGACAGCACATCTGTGGCCTTGTTCCTGCCGCGAAACTGCCGATTGAGTTTGCGAATGGCCTCGTCGGTGGTCAGCAGCACAGTCACCTGCCCCTTGAGCCCCACCGCCCTCTGCGCAGCCAAAAGAAAACGGCTCAACGTGCGCGCTGAGGGTAAGCGAAAGTCTTTCTTTTGTGCTGGGGGAGGGGGCGCAACCGTCCGCTCAATCGAAGTTGCCTTCGCAGCGGGGTCGGGGTCCAGATCTGGGTCGAGGAGGATCATCGTGGCCAAGGCCGCGTTGTCAGCGGCCCCGATTCACCTTTGATTCTACTTGAACTCCGAGGTTATTGTGGTTTCGCCGGATGTAAGGGCTGTGCCTGCCCACGGTCTTCGCCGCTCTGGGTACCCACCGCAATAGCCTGCCCCAACGCCAGCGGCAACTCATGCTGTTGCGGCTTGGCTGTCTCGTAGGCCCGCACGATCCGCTGCACTAGCGCGTGTCGCACAACGTCGCCGTCTTCAAAGTGGCAGAAGTGGATGCCTTCCACGCCGTTCAGAATGTTGATCGCATCCAGCAGCCCTGACTTGCGCGGATTCGGCAGATCAATCTGCGTGATGTCCCCTGTAATCACCGCCTTCGAGTTCGCGCCCATGCGCGTCAGAAACATCTTCATCTGCTCGATCGTGGTGTTCTGCGCCTCATCCATGATGATGAAGGCATCGTTCAAAGTGCGCCCGCGCATGAAGGCCAGGGGCGCAACCTCGATCACATTCTTCTCCAGCATCTTGTCGACCTTCTCTGGCTCGAGCAAGTCATATAACGCGTCGTAAAGCGGTCGCAGATAAGGATCAACCTTCTCCTGCAGCGAGCCTGGAAGAAAGCCCAAACGCTCGCCTGCCTCAACAGCCGGCCGCACCAGCACAATGCGGCTCACTTTTTTCGCATTGATGGCAGCCACGGCCATGGCTACAGCCAGATACGTCTTGCCCGTGCCCGCCGGCCCAACGCCGAAGGTCATATCATTTTGTTCAATCGCCTCAACGTATTTGCGCTGATTGATCGAACGCGGCTGAACGGTGCGCTTCACACCGGCCGACCGCTGCTTGCCGCTGTCAGAAAGCGAGCGCAGGGTGGTCGCTGGATCCGCCACAACCAGGCGCAGCATCCCGTTCAATTCCCCATTGTGCGGATTGACGCCCTGCTTTCGGAGAGCCTCGAAATCCTGAAAGATGCGCTGGACCCGCGCCACGCCCTCATCCGGCCCTTCCACATGCACGGCATCGGAGCGGAGATCGATCCGGACACCGAGCGAGTCTTCCATCAGCCTGAGATTTTCATCGCGAGTCCCAAACAAGGGCTCAAGGTTGGGCGTGATCTCCAGAGCGATCTTCAAAGGAATAAGTGGCCTCCAGTGCGGCGTTGTCGGGTTGAGTTCGTCCGGTTCCGGTTCTGAACAACCGGCACCGGCACGTAAATAAACTGAGTATCGGCCAGTTCGCCAAATCGTTTGATGCAATTTGTTGAGTACCAACGTGCGTGAGGCAGGGCCGAGCCGAAGCTCTGGGCTGTGGGACGAAACCGCGGGATGGCGTTGGCGACCAAATCGGGTATCTGCGCTAGAGAGTAGCGCCATCCGCCGGATGAGTCAATCCACCGAGAGATGAATTTTAACAACCCCTGTGCCTTGACAGGTACCTTCATGATTGTTCGGCAACTCAACTCGACCGGTTCCCAGACGGTGGCTTCACAATCTGAAGCGACCCGAACTACCGGCTTGTCCTTGATTGGCCCATGGAAGGGTACAACCAACCTCCGCGCTCTTTGTGCACTAAGGTCATTGTGTGAGAGGCAGCACACAACATGCAGGCTGATCAGATGTCCAACTCATAAAAGGGTCCCGCACGCAATTCCCCTCGTCAACGGCGACAACGCAACGATGTCATGATAACCATGGAGTACGCTCATGAGCACTCTAAGTTCGCCGGCAATCTTACGTCTCTTAAAAATCGCCTTCTACCAAGGTTCGAAGACAATCTCACTGACCAGCCTCGCCGCTGCTGCCCTGCTCGCGCTCAGTGGCTGCGCGGCAGTCCAAGTAAAGCTCGGGATGAAAGTTTCCCTTCCCAAAATCCTGGTTGCATCGATTGATGCAAGCCAGCCCAAAGGCCCGGGCATCGGGCCGGGGCAGAAGTCCTCGCTGATGGTGAATGTAATCGAACTGGACGGCAAGGAGTCGCAGACGGAAGGAGTGGGCAAGGGAAAGGTGATGTGGAGCGACCTTAGAGTTACGGCAACCGTCGTGACGGTAAACAAGAAGGGCGTTGTCACCCTCCCTAAAGACCCCCGAGTCAGCGATGGCAAGATCCCGCACGTCACCGTCTCCATACCAAGCCATCCTGGCGTCCACGCAGAACTCGACATTCCCCTTCGCTACGATTACAGATTCGTCTCAGATTTCTCCGGCGGCAACGGCTCCAACGGCATGAATGGCACCGACGGATCAGACGGAATGAACGGCAGCCCCGGTTCCCTCGACCCGAACAACCCTTCCGCTGGCGGGAACGGCTCAAATGGGGGCAATGGCTCNNAGATCCAGGTCACGCTCAGGCCAGGCAGCCATCCCCTCCTGCAAGCGAGTGTCTCCGTCCCTGGCCACAAGAGGCTATACCTTGTCGACCCTCAGGGAGGGTCACTGACCGTGACCGCAAACGGTGGGTCCGGTGGATCTGGCGGAAAGGGCGGCCGGGCAGGCCATGGCGGCTCAGGCGGCATCGGGTGTCCCCCAACGGAAGCAACGGGATGGACGGCCACAGTGGACAGGATGGCTTGAATGGCCCATCGGGAAGAGGCGGAAGCATCACCATCACCTACGAGCCGCAGGTCAAACCCTACTTGACTGACATTCACCTCTCCAATCAAGGTGGCCCTAAATCAGTATTCAAGGAAGAGCCGGTAGCCCCGCTGTGGTAAGCGGCAGCTGGCGCCAAACGGTTTCAGGGCTTGGTCCGCATTGACCCGCAATCCGATTTCCCGTAGACTAAGAAATTGCGAGGGATGCGGCTCAGAGTGCATTCTGCCCGCATTTCAAACTGAGATAAGGAAGTTCAATGGCAAACCATGTTTCGGCGCTCAAACGCGCCCGCCAGACCGTCACCCGCTCCGAAGTGAACCGCGCCAACCGCAGCCGTATGCGTACCAGCCTGCGGGCTCTGCGCGAAGCTCTCAGCAAGGGCGACGTGAAGGCCGCTCAAACCCAATATCGCGAGACCGTCTCCACCCTGGACAAGAGCGTCCAGAAGGGCATCCTCCACAGCAACACCGTCTCCCGGTACAAGAGCCGCCTCAACGCACGGCTCAAGGCCCTGGCCACCGCCAAGGCGTAACTCGGCAAGACCGCAAGAACTTCAATGTTCACGATGAACGGCCAGGGGCAACCTTGGCCGTTCGTGTTTTCCGCGAGAAAACGATGGTTCAACCCACGGGTTTCGGCCCTTCGAACCAAATCCCGCAGTGTGGACATTTCACGCGGGTTTCCAAGCGCTTATTCCCGCAACTTGCACAAGGAATCAGGTTTCCTCGAGGTCGCGCATAAAGATAAATAATTAGATCAAGCAGGCCCAAAACTCTGGCGAGCATGATCCAGAGACGCCCGCTGTCCAAACCGCGGTCATTGGCGTCGCAGGCAACCCACTTCTCCAATCCAAGCCACATGCTAAGCAAGAAGATGAAGATGAGAGAAAATGCGAATTGATGACTGAGGACAATTTCGTCGGCGGCAGACATCCGGGGGGCAAACGCCGCACGAAGGCCAACCAACGCGATCACGATAAATACGAAGAAAATAGAAATCAGTCGCTTACTCATGGTCTTGCCTGTTCTCAGAGCTTATTAAGCGGATTCAGTGGGCATTCAATCGCATCAAAGCACGCTTGCGAGCCTGATAAGCATTCAAATGGGATACTCAACCCAGCAACTCAAAAATTCCCGCCGCGCCCATCCCTCCCCCGACGCACATGGTCACCATGCCGT
>PLKU01000296.1:436-16988 GCA_003140705.1 Acidobacteriaceae bacterium | reverse complement strand
CAGCCTACAACAGTGCCTTTTGAACCTCGTGGTGATCGCCCGGTCTTTTGCCGGGACTGCTACCAGGCGCGTAAGGGCAGCGGTGGTGGTGGCGGCAGTTCGCGCGGTCGCGGTCGTTAACTGGTTTTGAAGCGGTCCGACGATGAATGACAACGGGGTAAGTCGGACCTTCACTCCACGGAAGCAGCCTTAGTAGAAACTCCACAGCAACGTCTTACCGGGCTCAGCTAGCCTCCGACGTTCTTTGGCGGCTGGCTGTCTGCCTTGCCCATTTCGAGGCTCACCAGCAACAGCCTTCAGCATGGGCAGCCACAGAGAATGGGGCTGCCTTTTTTGCCGCTCCAACGTGGAAGCAACGTCAATGTCTCGTCGCAGAACACAATTCTGGCGCCATCTTCCACAAACGCTCCGAGTTCGATCAGTGCCGAATTCTGGTCAGTTCAGTGTGACCGATCGACACGGCGTGTGACAATCGGTACATTGGCGCACAGAATCCAACCCAATACTCCAGGCTTGAGGACTTATCCTATTAATATGGTTTCACAATTGTCCTTCGCTGGATTTGCCTGGAAAAATCTATGGCGCAGGCGTCTCAGAACTGCATTGACGCTGGGCGGCATCGCAATGGCGATCGGCGCTTTTGTCTCGTTGGTCGGTTTCTCCCGCTCCTTTGAGCATGAATGGCTGCGCCTTTACTCAAGCGCTGGTACCGATATTGCAGTTTCTGAAAACAGCTTCCTGAATACCTCGCTGGATGAGTCGGTGGGCGCCAAACTGCGAGCCCTACCCTTGGTTGAAAATGCCGAGCCGATGATCTTCAATCTCATGGACCTGACACCGGAGGTGAATGCGCTTGTTTTTGGCTGGCGGGCTGAGTCCTATGAGCTCGATTCCCTCACCCTCCTCTCCGGGCGGCGCTTTCGCGATGGACAGCCTGAAGTGATGTTGGGCGATGCTCTTGCCGGTAACCTAAGCAAGAAGACCGGGGATAGTCTCGAGATTCAGGGCACCAACTTTTCCGTCGTCGGAATCTATCATGGCGGCTCGGCCCTTGAGGCCGACGCGGTTGTTATGCCCCTCGACGAGTTGCAGCAGCTGTCCAGTCTTCAGGGAAAAGTCGCTGCTTTTCATGTCCGGCTCAAGCCTGCTCCGTCCGGCGAATCGCCCGAGGCCTACGTAAAGCGCGCCCAGGCAGAGATTGAAACCGCATTGCCCGGTTTGCATGCGACACCGGCAGCTGAGCGTGCTGCCAACAACCAGCTCGTCGGCCTTGCCCACGCCGTCGCCTGGGGCACGTCAACCATCGCCATGATGGTCGGCATCCTCGGAATCGTCAACACTATGGCCATGTCGGTCTTTGAACGCACGCGAGAGATCGGGATCCTGCGCGCCCTTGGGTGGAAGAGCTGGAACATTCTGCTACTTATTCAGACTGAAGCGGGTGTCCTCGGCCTTGTAGGCGGGCTCCTCGGTATCTGCGTAGGATGGGGCGCCCTGCGTTTACTCTCGGTCCTGCCGCAAACGGCCAGTGTCGTTTCCGCTTCCGTCTCCCCGCTCCATCTCTTGGAGGCGCTCGGCATTGCGATCTTCTCCGGGTTGGTAGCCGGAGCTGTTCCCGCGTGGCGCGGCGCGCATTTGTCACCGGTGGAGGCGCTGCGCCATGACTAGCCCTCAACTGGAAGTACGCAAGCTCTGCAAGAGTTACGACGAAGGTCGCATCGAGGCGTTGCGCGGAGTGGATCTGACCATCACCGCCGGCGAATTCCTCGCCATCAGCGGCGCCAGTGGAAGCGGCAAATCCACCCTGCTCCAATTGCTCGGCGGACTCGACATTCCAACCAGCGGCGAAGTCCTTTTCCAGAATGCACCGCTGGGGACCGCGGTTGATCTTGATACCTATAGAGCCAATCAGGTGGGCTTTATCTTCCAGGCCTTTTATCTGCTCCCCACTCTTTGCGCCCTTGAAAACGTGCAAGTGCCGATGCTTGCTTTAAATGGAAATAAGCGCCATCGCGCCGAAAGAGCTCAGGCCCTCCTGGTTGAGATGGGTCTGGAGCATCGCCTGAAGCAATATCCCAACGAGCTTTCAGCGGGAGAACGCCAACGCGTGGCCATTGCCCGTGCACTGGCAAATAACCCTTCCATCCTGCTTGCAGACGAGCCTACGGGCAATCTGGACAGCGTAAACTCGGCGCGCATCATGGAGATGTTGATCGGGATCCAGCAAAAACACGGTATGACGTTGGTTGTCATCACCCATGAGCTCGACATCGCCAAGTCTGCTCCGCGCCACATCCGCATCCGCGACGGGAGGATCGAGCAGTGAGGCCTTCCAGATTATTGCCGGGAATCTTGTTGATTCTTGGAATCGGCGGCCTGCCAATTGCAGGGCAAACGCGACCCACATCAACGTCGGACGCCCCCAATGTTCTTTCCGTAGCCAGGCAAGCTGTGCAAGCAGCCGATTTCCACGCCATCGGCCATCTCATCCGCGTCGATGCAACCGGAGCGCGTATGAGTTATGGAATTTCAATCAAAGCCCACTGGTTCCCTGGTGTTCTCCGAGTATTGGTTGAAACGACTCCCCCAGCAAGCGAAGGCCCGAATGCCCGTTCCCACATCTTGCTGGAGATGCGCCCAGACGGCCGGAATTCAGTCCTGATAGCTCATCCCGGCGACAAGACTCCTTCTGCTTCGCCCTTCGACAAATGGAGCGACGGACCCCTCGGAACAGGATTCAGCTATGAAGATTTCATGGAAGAGCAGTACTTCTGGCCAGGCCAGGCCCCGCTCGAAAAGACCCGCTTTGGTGCCCGCGATTGTGATCTGTTGAGAAGTACGCCCGGTGCGGCAGATCGGACACATTACTCCGGGGTGAAAACATGGCTGGACCACAGTATCGCCTTTCCTGTATATGTGGAGAAATCCCTTAAAGGGACAGGAACAGTGAAGGAGTTTACCTATTCCGGTCTGCGCCATGATGGCGGAGTATGGTCCGCCCATCAAGTGGAAGAAAAGACGCACGGAATGGCCGGCTCTTCATTGCTGATCATCGATCGAGGCAAGACCAAAGCAAATCTCGCCCTCAGGGACTTTAGCCCTGAGCAACTTATTCGTTTTTAGGAATGTCTATGCTTTTCCTACTCTGGATTCCCGGCTCCATCGCACTTCTGATTGGTGTTGGATTTCTTTATCAATGGATCGGCGGCCACCGCGACAAGCTGCGTTTCTCAAGTCCCGGCCGCTGGGTAACGATTGGAAATAAGTGCAAGCTTTACGTGGTTGAAAAAGGTTCTCAGGACGCCACTGGCCCTACCGTGATCTTCGAGGCTGGAATTGCCGCAACCAACCTGAATTGGTATCACATTCAGGAGCATGTCTCTCGCTTCGCGGGCACCGCGTCCTATGATCGCGGCGGTCTGGGCTGGAGCAGCCCCTGCCGCACCGCTCGCACCCCAGGCAACATCGCCGTTGAATTGCACGACATGTTGCAGGGAGCCCGGATTAAGCCGCCCTACATTCTGGTCGGGCACTCATTCGGTGGATTGGTAATGCGCCGCTTCGCGCTTCTCTTTCCTGAAGAGGTCGTCAGCGTGCTTTTAGTTGACCCCATGCGCTGCGAGGAATGGCCACCGCTCGACCCGCAGAAACAATACCAATTGGACCGTGGAACAAGACTTTCCGGATTTGCAATTCCGATTGCGCGCTTCGGCCTAGCCCGTCTCGCCGTGACCTCGCTGCTCTGCAGGTCAGGGCGCACGGCGGGCCGGCTGGCAGGTGCCGCCGGCGATGGTGGCCGCCACGTCCTGGAACGAGTTACAGAAGAAGTGGGCAAGATGCCCAGCGAGGTATGGCCCATCGTGGCTGCTCACTGGTCACGGCCGGCCTTTTACGCGGGCATGCGCAGCCACGTTGAAGCGGTTCCGGATACCGTTCGTGAGATGCACGACGCCGAACCCATCCGCGGAATCCCAGTCACCATCCTCACTCCAGGGAAATCGACGCCCCTGTCTACCGAGCGCCTCCACCGCATTGGAGACAATGTCCAGCAAGTGATTGCCGAGGAAAGCGCCCATTGGATCCATCTCGACGAACCCGACCTTGTGATCGATTCAATTCGCGAAATGGTCGTGGCAGCAACAAGCGAGACGGTAGCGGCATCGGTCTGACGAGCGAACCGCACAAGTCTCGTGGAACGCTACTCTGCAGGCTTCTTCTGGTCCGCCGCAAACCTGGTCCATGGTCCAGACTTCATGTCCTTGAGAATCGGCTTTAAGTAGCCGTACTCGGGATGCGCCGCCAGAAATGGCGCGGCAAGAAAATCCGCGCCGCAAGGATGACCCGCGTGCGCAATGAGAGTTAACTTCCCTGCCAGGTCAGAGTCCGTGACCTTCCCGGTCACCGATCCTCCAGGGAAATACGGCCCCCAATCAAATACGGGGACGCCCTCTTTCACCGTATCCACATGTCCGCACAGCGATCGCCCATCTGCCTCNNCCATGCCTGTGTAACTATCTACATGGTCTGAGAGGAACTGCTCGGCAATCTGTAGGTCGATTTGTCCCTTGGCCTGCTCCATCTGTTTCTCTGCCGAAATGCGGCGGGCATTCGGTGAACTGGACATATTCTTCGGATCAAACTCCGGCGTCTCTTCTTTCAGCACCTGTGGATCGCGGGCAAAGTTCGTGCTCACAAAGTAGCCGTCCTTTGAGCGCCACAGCGGCGTGTTCTTGAGGCCGAGTTCAAGGTAGCCGATCTCTCCCGTCTTTCGGTCTCCGATCAACCAGTCGTTGGCATAGCCGCCGTTATTTCCGTCCTTGATAATCGAAGCGTACTCGTCAATCGAGCTTGCATATTGCAGCGCCTTGCGGGAGCGCACGAACTCCGGCTTAGCATCAGGGTCCCAGCCAACAAATTGAGTGATCGTTGTCTCGGTAATCAGGATGCCTGCGTCGTTCACGCCAAAATCGTCCTGGCTTGTGATCACGCCAGGTTCGCCATCCATGATCATCCGGTGCCCAGCCTTGGGCTGAATATCGAAGATTACCGTCCAACGCGAGCCTTCTGCATAGGTGGTCCAGTTGTTGTGGGCGATGACGATCTTGCCGCCTTTGGTGTAACTTCCGGTGGCGATGAAGGCCGAGCACCGACCCGAAGGCAGAATGTTCGGAGCGTTGGAAGCATGCTGGCGCTTGTTCAACCACGGCACATAATACTGCGGCAGCTCAATGCCGGCATTCAGTGCAACGATGTCCCAAACGTCAAGCTTCACGCCCTTGGACTGGAGCCCGCGGGCAATGCCCTCCAGCTCTTCTTGGTATTCCTCATCGATATGGGGCCAAAGCATCTTCCGGCTGGCTTCACGAAAAAACTCCCAGTCGCGCTCGGTTTGGTGAACATTTTCCAGTTTCACCACCGCAACCATGTCCGCAATTTCAGCGGAGAGCAGGCGCCCGTGCTGGAACCCGATTTCTCCAGGAGTGCCTTCGAGATGGACGTAAGTCCACCCGCCGCTTTTGAAGCGGTAGCCCGGCTCGGCGCCAGTATTCGAATTGATTTTGGAGGGTGAATCTTCAGCGCAGGCTCGATATGCCGCAGATACACAAAGAATTGAAAGCAGGCAGAAAGTTAGAGTGCGGCAACTCAGGCGAACCATCAGGAATCCTCCGGAATGCCATGAAGATATCACGAAGGATTCCTGTTACCGAACAGCTCAGCGCTTCTTCGTTCCCTTGGAGCCAGCTTTCTTCGGAGCGGGCTTCTGTGGTTTTGCCTTATGCAACCCCTGGCCAGCCTTTTGAGCGGGCTTTCCTTTCGCAACCACAGACTTGGCGGCGGGAGCTTTGATCGGCTTCTTTGCCGGGGGCTTAACAGGAGCCTTTTTCACCGGGACCTTTATGGGCACCTTGGCTTTAGCTTTGACTGGCGCCTTGACTGGAGCCTTCACCGGAGCTTTCGCCGCGCCCGCTTTGCCCGGGGCCTTGGCACGAGCTTTGGCGGCAGGCGCGGACTTTGGCGCGTTGCCACCTTTGGCAGCGGCTGGGGCAGGCGAAGCCTTCTTCATGCCGGGTTGCACGGCTTGAGTCGGCGCAGTCTTCCCCTTCACCGTTGACGCCTGAACCTTTGCACTGATAGAAGCGGATTTGGCGATGGGTGCTGGCGCGGCCTTCAATTCTTGCTTTGCCTTCGCGGCAGGCGTTTTCGCAGCTGGGCCGCCGCCCTTCACAGGAGCAGCGGCTGCTCTCTGCTTTGTCTGCTTCGTGGGAACTGGAATTTTCAGTGCCCTCTTGTGAGACGCGGGAATCGGTTCATCTTCGGCCAACAGCTCATCCTCTTCAGAATCGGATTCATCACCAATCTCTGAGTCAATATCCAACTTGGGCAGGTTCAGGCCGAGGTCGATCTCGTCGTCGCCGCCGATTCCGAGATCGTCATCGTCGTCCGCTGCAACTTCCACATCTTCATCGTCCTCGAAGGCCTGTTCCTTGACCTTGGCCTCACCACGCTTGGCGCGCGGTCGCTTGATCGTCACCTGCGGCGGCGGGGCGGGAGGCGAATGCGGCTCAAGGAAGGCACGCATCCCCTCAGGCGTTGCAAGCTTGTCATCGATCAGTTGCAAGAACACGGCATGCACAATGTCGTTGTACCCGCCAAGCTCCGGAGTGATCCGCAACTCTTGCATCAGTGCATGCGGGATCCGCTGCCGGGCTTCGGGCCAGACCCTCAGAAACTTTTCAAACCGGTCGCGGACTGCTTGATCCTTGCTGGTGAAACCGAGCCAAAGAATCGCCTCGGGGTCATAGGTGGTAAAGACTTTAAAGGTGGCGGAAGGCGTTGCATTCGCCTTGGCGAGCAAAACCTTTGCGAAACCGGCGGCCAGCGAGTCAAGACTGTTCCATTCCGCCACGAAACCTGGACGCAGCATCAGCTTCTTGAGCGCGGAAAGATCCTTGGGAGACATACGTGCAGTCAGCAACTGCATCTGGGCCGCGGACATATCGGGATGAACCCCTTGAAGCAGCAGTTCGACCGCCAGGGTGTGCAGGGCCGTCAACTTCTCTTCATCGGCCTTGGCCACCGTCCAGGCCGGGAACAGGTACTTCATCCAGCCTTCGCCTTCCAGCGCCCGAAGCACCTTCAGCCCGTCTTCCTCGTGACCAATCTGTTCAAGTTCCTGGATGCGCACCTCCGCGGACAGATGTTCAATAACCCCTTCGCTCTTCGCATTCTCGTAACGGGTCTGGGTCCTTGGATCAAGCTCCCACCCCAGTCGGGCTATATAGCGGGTGGCGCGAATCATCAGCGCGGGCTGCTCAAGAAAGCCGTAATTAGAGACCAATCGCAGCGAGCGTGCTTCAATGTCCGCAGCGCCGTTTAGGGGATCCATCAACAGGCCAAATGATCCTTCATTCAGCGAGATAGCCATCGCGTTGACGGTAAAATCACGTCGCCGCAGGTCTTCCTGGATCGAGGCTGGATGAATGATCTGTTTGCCGGGGCTTGGGTACTCGGTGCGGTGAGTGCTGTTCACGTCCACTCGAACCGTTCCCGGAAAACAAAGATAAAGGCTGCGGGAGGCTTCGTTCTCGCCCCAGATTTTGCCGCCGAGTTTCTCAATTATTTTCTTAAGCTTAAGCGCATTCCCGTGAACTGAAACTTCAAGATCGCGAACAGCATGACCGCTTGTGAGGTCCCTGACAGCGTCCCCGGTCAGGAAGAGTATGGTTCCCGCCTCCCTGGCTGCATGACGCATTTGTCGGATAGCGTGTTGTTGGTCGGCGGAGAGCCGGTGTTCCAAAAGATAGATGTAATCAGCCATTTCGTTTCCTGTTTCCGCCGTCTCAAAACTCTGCCCAGCATCTAACTTCCAAGTGCCTGATGTTGTTGCGCTTAGAGCGCGGCTGGCAGAGGCGGCAAACCAGTACATTAACACAACTCGGGGCGAATGGCTAGCCCCTGTTCGAACGCATCTACGGGTTTTTAGGTTCGCCACACACAGCGCACCATGCGACAATCCAGAGCGATGGGTTCCGTTCGCAAACCAGTGATTGTGCGCAAGTTCTCCAGGGACTGGCTCGCCGGTTATGCGCTGGCCAACTTCGGCCGAGAAATGCCAGAATTGGAGATACTTGACTTGTCCGGCAAGGTGCTTTCCATTGGCTGGGAGCAGGTCAAGTGGGTCTGCTTTGTCCGTGATTTCTCCGGATCCAGTGACCAGGCCAACCCTGAGCGGCTGCTCCAAAAACGATTCGCTGTCCGGCCCCGGACTCCTGGCCTATGGCTCCGGATGACCTTGAATGATGGAGAAGAGCTCGAAGGGCTCGCGGCCAACGATCGCTCTCTCGTCGAGGGTTCTGGCCTGCTGCTGACCCCGCCCGACACCCGCTCAAATACACAGCGCATTTATGTACCCCGAACAGCAATCCAGACCCTTCAGGTCGTCAGCCTGATAGGCGCGGCTGCCAGCAAGCACGCAGGAATGTCGGGGAAGCCACAGGACCAGCCAGGACTGTTCCCAGGCGATCTCGACACAGCGTAGTCNNTGTAGTCGGTTGCCTTCCGGTACAATCTCTTCGATGAAGCTAGGTGAGTTGGCAACCCGATTGGGTGCAGAACTGCGTGGGAACGCGGAGTTGGAAGTCACAGGTGTCAAAGGGATTGAAGAGGCGGGCGCTACTGAGGTCACATTCGTCGCCAGTCCAAGGTATACGGCGCTCGCACGGACAACCAAGGCTGCCGCCGTCTTGGTCGAGCCCGATTTTCAGGAAATTCTGGCAGCTACTCTGCGCATCAAGAACCCTTATCTGGCCTTTGCCCGCGCCCTGGGCCTCTTCTACCATCCGCCTATTTACAAGCCCGGCATTCACCACACGGCAGTTCTCGATTCAACCGCAATCATAGGAGTTGGAGCGCACATTGGTGCGTATGTGGTTGTAGGGCCTGGGGTTCGGCTTGGAGACCATGCAACCATCCTGCCCCACGTTGTGCTCTACCCCGGAGTCCACGCAGGCAGCCACTTCTTCGCTCACGCTCATGCTGTGGTCCGCGAAAACTGTGTCCTCGGAGACCATGTGACGCTCGAAAACGGCGCAATTGTAGGATCAGACGGTTTCGGGTTTGCCAAAAATGAGCATGGACACTGGGAGAAGATCCCTCAATCCGGCCCAGTGAGGCTCGGGAACCGCGTAGATGTCCAGGCCAACGCAACCATCGACCGCGCCACCGTGGGAGCAACCGAAGTGGGTGACGGCAGCAAAGTGGACAACCTTGTCCAGGTAGGACACGGTTCGCGAGTAGGTGAGAACACCCTGCTATGTGCGCAGACGGGTTTGGCCGGCTCATCGGTCATCGGCAATAACGTGATCCTCGCCGGACAGACGGGCGTGGCAGGTCATTGCAGCGTCGGAGACGGGGTCATCCTTACAGCGCAATCCGCCGTTTCTCATGACGTTCCGCCCGGCAAGATAATCTCCGGCTCGCCCGGCTTCGACAACCGGGTGTGGTTGCGTGCGGTCACTATCTTTCAGCGACTGCCAGAGCTTCTCAAGCGCCTGGATCGAGTTGAAAAAAAGGTTGCTGAACAAAGCGCCTCAGAAGGCACCAAGCAAGAGGCGGGGAATCAGGGATGATGTTTCAAAGCTGGAAACGTGGAATCGCAATCACCATGTTCGTTGGGCCTGCATTGCTGATAGTCTCCGGGTGTCACTCCTACCACATTGAAACGACGGTCGAAAATCGAACCGGAGAGCCAATTAAACTCCTCGAAGTCGATTATCCCAGCGCCAGCTTTGGTGACAACAACCTGGCTGCCGGCGGAGTCTATCACTATCGAATTCAGTTGCAGGGCAGCGGTCCACTCAAGGTGCAGTACACCACTGGCGATGAGCGCCAGGTACACATCGACGGACCGACGTTGGTCGAACGACAGGAAGGCAATCTGGAAATTATCCTCCTGCCATCGGGCCAGGCCGAGTTTCATCCCAGCCTGACTCCCCAACCCTAAGACAACCGATCAATACCATTAGCGCACCATGCTCTGGAAGAGCGGTGAATGCAGCAGGTTATTGAAGTCAGCGTCGGTGGTCGCAAAGTGAATCGACAGGCGCCCCGAGTCCGACGCGACGTTGGTTGCGCTCAACGCCTGTTTTTCCGCATCCGACCCGCTCATTTTGCGCAGCATCACCGCGGCGGTCAGCAGCGACGAGAATGTGGCCGCAGCAAATGAGTCGCCGGTGGAGATGGTCAGGTCAAATTTCACGCCGTGCTGAAAGTCCATTCCGTACCACGACGCAAGCAGGCGTTTGCGCACTGTCTCGTAGTCAGCCACTGAACCCGCCTCGCCAAGCACCTGGCGCATNNCTGGGTGCCCTTCTCATCGAGAATGCTCCAAAGCGGCTCGGAGTCGATGGTCTTCATTGCATCCATCATCGGCCCATTGGTCAGCAGGCTTGGAGAGACGCCATCCCGGGCGTCGAGCGCCTTGTCGACGGCATCTTTGCTGCCGAAGACCATCGTCGATGCATCAACAAAGCAAAGCACCATTCCTGTCTTGGCCAGCGGATAGATCTTATTGGTGCGAACAAGCGTGTACTTGACCTTCTGCTTGCGGAAGTTGGCCAGAATGTTCTGCTGATCGAACTGCCCCTGAGCAATGCCGACGGTTAACATGCCGTCGCTTGTTGGTGAAGGCCGAAACAGTGCAAAGGCCAGGTCGTCGACGTCATGGTTGTCATTCAAGCCAGACTTGCGCAACGCGTCGTCGAACTGCTTCAGTTCGGGCGGCATCACCCGTTCCCGCAGGTCCATGGCTGCGGCTGAATTCTGCATGGCCCGGTAATCGATCACCACCAACTGCTGCACTTCATGGGGAACCGCGGTGCGCGCATCGGTAGACAATTGTGCAGCCTGACCCAGAGTAGCCGCCGCCAGCGCCGAAGCAGCGATCGTCGTCTTTAGAAAAGTCTTCAACAATTTTCATCCTCCGGGAACCGATTGCCTTTTGCAGATCCCTGCAAAAAGTCGGTCGCCATTCAATGGTCTTCTCTTAATTGAAAACCCAAAATTCGGTTAGCGGCCCGCATTTCTCATTGCCGGACCAACCCAAGGTACCTGGGGGCTAAAGCCTCGACTCCTCAATGTTGTCCTTGGCGAGGCTAAAACCGCGCCTTTTTAAAAAACTCGCCATCTTCTTTGATTTCTTAAACTTGTCCAGCCTTGTCTCCAGGCCATGCGAGCGGAACATTCAGCCGATGTTCCAGGATCTTGGCCTGGGGATCGAACTCATTCAATTGACGCACCCACTCGCTCTCACGCTCAAACGCCGCTTCCGGAAGCAAGCCGATGACCTCTCCCTCAACCGGCGCAACCTTGTGCTTTTGAGCCAGAGCGAAGACCGCGCGGTAAACCTGGGAGATCGGCGTCACCTGGAAGTCTGTGATATTCATCGAGAGTTGAGCCCGCCCATGCGCTATCACTCCCATGGCCTTTACTCCCTTCAAGCCTCCATTCGCCGCGCGAATCTCCTTGGCTATTGACCGCACAATAGTGACATCCGCTGAATCGAAATAGATGTTGTAAGCGACCAGAAACCTGCGGGCGCCCACCGCGCAGGCTCCTGCAGTGGGATGCAGCCCAGGCCCGCCCAGGTCGGGACGGCGAGACGTTTCTTTGCGCACCGCGTCTTTCAGTCCTTCGAACTGCCCACGGCGCACCTCTTCCAGGTTCGCCCGATCCGGGCGGGCCGCCGCTGCCTCATAAAAGAAGACTGGCACACCGAATCTTCGCCAGATCTCCAGCCCAGCTTGCCGGGCAAGCAAGGCGCACTGCTCCAGCTTGATCCCAGTCACTGGCACAAATGGCACCACGTCCGCGGCGCCAATGCGCGGATGAACACCTTGTTGGCGCGTGAGATCGATCAAGTCAACGGCCCTACCTACTCCGCGGACCGCGGCCTCAACCACCGCGGATGNNAGCTTCAACCACCGCCGAGGGATCGCCAGCAATCGTCACCACGGAGCGGTTATGGTCGGCATCCATTGACCAGTCGAGCAGGCTCACCCCTTCCACGCGCATCGCGGCCACAATCGCCTCGACCCGGCGGGCGTCCGTGCCCTCGGAGAAGTTCGGAACGCACTCAACAACCGGTCCACTCATTTTTGCTCCTCCCAGGCGACGAGAGCCATCCTGCGGAGTTACTTCCAGAATGTGTAGCCCACCTGAACCTGAATGCTTGCGTTCACACCCGGATTCCTGTCTCCGAGTGACGCCGAGGAAATGTGCACACCGTTGACGCCGACATCCAGCGACCGCTTAGAACGCGTAAAGTAGTGAAACCCAACCCCGCCCTGCGGACTGAAGTTGAACACTGAAGTTCCGCCCGGAGTTCCATGCGGTACCAGCTGATCCGGTGGAAATTTGTGGGTTGTATAGATGATTCCGCCTGCCCCCTGAAACCAGGGCTGAAACCGGCGCGATTTTGTAAAGAAATTCCAGCGCATGATCACTGGGGTAAGGCTCACGCCATAGTATGTCCCTCCACCAGATGGCGCTACATAGTAGCCCGTCCCCCCCCCCGGGAGCGGATAACTGAAGGTCTGGTTACCCGCTGGCGGAGTATAAGCCTGCCAAAGTGGCATGATGTTCGCACCAAACTCAAATTGGCCTTTGAAGATTCCGTGACCCAGTTCCGGGGTAAGCGCCTTCCCTCCCTGAATACCTGCCGCCAGAAATTTGAAAGACGAACGGTCGCCCAGACCATTGCCGTAGTTGACGAAGGGGCCAAACTCCCAGCTTTTCTCCTGGCGAACCAGGGCCGCGGGATTGTCCGCCCCGGCCTTTCCACCATCGCTAGCTCCATTTGATGTTTGTGCGAGGGCATGCCAAGGTCCAGCCAGCTGGACCCCGACAATCAAGGCAGAAAAGAGAAATCTTGCAGTTCCGGTCAACGTCTTCCCTTCCTTCAGGCACAGCCCGGGAATTCTAATAAAAAGGCCGCCACATTCTGGCGGCCTTTTCGATGCCTGCCGACGGCCTGATCAGCCGGCCGCCTCTTCCATCTGTTCCGCGTCCATATCAAAGTTCGAATAGACGTTCTGCGTGTCATCGCAGTCTTCAAGAGCTTCAAGCAGCCTAATCATCTGGTTCGCGGTAGTGCCTTCGAGCTTGGTGTAGGTGGAGGCAACCATTGTCACCTCGCTCATCACCGTCGGAGTGCCCGCAGCCTTCACCGCATTCAGAACGGCTTCATACGCAGCCGGATCCGTCAGAATCTCCCACGTATCGCCCTCGTCGTTCAAATCTTCACCACCATGCTCGAGAACGATGTCCATCAACTGGTCTTCAGTAGCCGCGGACTTCTCTACTGCGATGATTCCCTTCTTCGAAAACATGAACCGGACTGAGCCGGACTCACCCAGGTTGCCGCCGTTCTTTGAGAAAGCATGCCGGATCTCGCTTACGGCGCGGTTGCGGTTGTCGGTGGTCACATCCACAATGATGGCGACGCCGCCCGGACCGTAACCCTCAAACTTGATCTCCTCGTAGTTGATCCCTTCCAACTCCCCGGTGCCGCGCTGGATGGCGCGCTTGATGTTTTCCTGGGGCATGTTTTCTGCCTTCGCGGCCAGGATCGCCGTGCGCAGTCGAGGGTTCCCATCAGGGTCGCCGCCACCCTTGGCGGCAATGGCGATTTCCTTGATGATACGGGTGAATATCTTGCCGCGCTTGGCATCCAGCGCGCCCTTCTTGTGCTNNTTTGAATGGCCGGACATGAGAACCTCAGAGATAGTCGAAATGCCGGCGCAGCACGCGCCTGACCTTGTGAGTATATCACTGGGAAGGCCGCTCAAATTATGCACGGACGGCTGCTTGATCCTTCCCCACTCACTCAGTCCCGCTAAGTCGTCCGGGATGCGAAAAGTCCCCATTTCCACACTCCAAAGCTGCTAACCTAGAAGCATGAAATTCGGGGTGTTGGTCTTTCCCGGTTCCAACTGCGATCACGATACGTTCAACGTGATTGCCGAGGTAGCCCACCAGCCGGTCACCTTTCTCTGGCACGACTCTGAAGACCTGGCAGGCGTGGATGCTGTCCTCGTCCCGGGCGGCTTCGCCTACGGTGATTACCTGCGCACAGGCGCCATCGCACGGTTTTCCCCCGTGATGCAGGCCGTCAAGCGGTTTGCCGCCGACGGCGGGCTCGTTCTTGGCATCTGCAATGGCTTTCAAATTCTGACTGAGGCCGGGTTGCTGCCTGGGGCGCTCATGCGCAATGCCGGACTCAAATACATCTGCAAGCAGGTTCACCTCCGCGTTGAAACGGCCAACAGTCCATTCACAAATGCGCTTGCCAAGGACGACGTGCTTCAAATCCCTATCGGCCACATGGAAGGAAACTACTTTTGCACGCCGGAAGAGTTGCTTGCGCTTGAGTCCGAAGATCGAATTGCTTTTCGCTACGCCACCCCCGGCGGCCAGATCACACCGGAAGCGAACCCGAACGGTTCACTGAGCAACATTGCGGGCATCCTCAACGCGAACAGAAATGTTCTTGGGATGATGCCGCATCCGGATCGGTCAAGCGAAAAACTGCTCGGTTCTGAAGACGGCTGGAAGATTTTTGCCTCAATGGTTGAGGCTTTGGCAACTCACTGAAGGTTTCCGGGTTCGTACGAGTAGAAACTATGATCGATATTCATCATCACCTGATCTACGGGGTCGACGACGGGGCCACCGACCTGGAAATGTCCCTGGCCATGGCGCAGGAAGCTGCAGACGAGGGCGTCACACATATCGTCTGCACGCCGCACGCGAACGATGAATTCCCCTATCGAAGCGCGGTCATTGAAGAGCGTCTTGGTGAGTTGCGCCGAGAACTCGACGGCTTGGTCGAATTGAGCCTTGGATGTGATTTCCACCTCTCCGCAGAAAACGTCCTCGATGCTTTGGCCCATCCTCTTAAGTACTCGATCAACGGCAATGGGTACCTGCTCATCGAGTTTCCAAACACCGCAATTTCTCCTCAACTTTCCGATGCACTCTTCCGGTTGCAGGCAGCTGGCTACACCATCATCGTCACTCACCCGGAGAGGTACCCGGCCCTGCACCGCCAGCCCGAGCTGGTGGCAGACTGGATGCGCCAGGGTTGCCTGTTGCAGGTAACTGCAAGCGCTTTGTATGGCCGCTTTGGACCCATGGCGCAGGCCATCGCCAACGAACTTCTTGACCGGAACTGGATTCACTTCCTCGCCACCGACGCGCATCACCCCGATTGGCGTCCGCCACATCTTAAAAAGGGATACGAGTACGTGGCCGAGCGAGTCGGCGAGGAAACGGCAGAGCGGCTGTGCGTCACCAATCCCCAGGCCGCACTGGAAGGGCTCCGGTGGCCGCCGCAGCCCGAACCGTTAGGACTGTGGGATCGTGCGCCCTTGAAGTTCGATGCCAAGCGCTATGGAGCAGGTGGCGATTCCGCTTCCGGTAAAAGGGGAACGAACGGCTCCGGAACAGAATCGAAGGGATTTTGGAATCGGCTGTTCGCCCGATAAATGCCGCAGATTCGATGGTTGCGCCTAAGTGAGTCCCAATCCGCCATCAACCGCCAGGATCTGGCCAGTGACGAACGCAGGGCCCGTCACGAAGAACATCACCGCCTGGGCCACATCCTCCGCAGTCCCGTTGCGGTGCATCGGCGTTTTGGCAGCGAATCGAGCGCTCTGCTCCTCTGGAGCTTCATCCATCTCAATCCAGCCTGGCGCCACGCAATTGACACTCACTTGCGGCGCAAAGGCTTTGGCCATTGCTCCCGTCAGCATGTGCAGCGCTGCTTTTGAAGCGCAATAGTGCCCGTGCCCTGACCAGGGATGAATGCCGCCAAGAGACCCGATATTCACAATTCTGCCCTCGGTAGCGCGAAGATGAACCAGCGCCTCGCGCGCCACCAGGTAAGGCCCTCTCGTGTTCGTCTCGAAGACCGCGTCCCATTGAGCCAGGCGGATCCGGTCCATCGGAACACTTTCAAAGACCGCGGCATTATTCACCACAACGTCCAGACGCCCAAATCTGCTGATCGCAGCCGCGATTGCGTGGCGCACGGACGCCTCCGATCGGACGTCGCACTCCACGGCCAAGGCGCCGCAACCCAAAGCTTCAATCTCGCGGCATGTCTGTTCAGCCTGAGACTTTGATGAGCGGTATGAGATGGTCACATTCGCGCCGGAATGAGCCAAGCCCATCGCAATCGCCCGGCCAATACGCCGTGCGCCCCCGGTAACCAGTGCCGATTTGCCGATGAGGAGTTGGGTGGGCATATTTGGGAATCAAGCGATCTTGCCGGGTTGGTTTGCAGCGCTTGCCCCAGCATTTTTACTTCGGCTGAGGTTGGCCAGGCTGTGTATCGGATGGCTTCGTTGCGTCATCCGACTTTCCCTTGCCGGCGTCTGGGCCTGGGGTCGCCTCCGATGGTGCCGTTGCCGGCTTATCCCCATCGGGGCTCTTGCTGGTGTCCACAGTTCCGTCGTGATTCTTGTAAATGGAGTACTGTTCGCCCGGCCGC
>PLKU01000296.1:0-417 GCA_003140705.1 Acidobacteriaceae bacterium | reverse complement strand
TCTTCAGCTCCATGTTGCCTTTATCTTTTTCGCCTGCCATCTCGTGAAAGATGACAGCGGCATTCTCAATCGGCTTGCCATTCACTTCGCGCAGGACAGTAACCGCAATGCGCGCGGTCGGCGGCGGAGTCTTGTATTTACGGCCGCGCTTTTGGGGAGCATCCTGCCCGACAACAGCGAGCGCACTGATAACCAGGGCAAATGCGGCCACGAAGACGGCGAGACGAACAACCGAACGGTGATACATGGCGTCATTGTAAACGGTTTGCCCAGCATCTGGCCGCCCCGAGCAGTTTGCAAAACCCTTTCTCCTGCGCTGTAACAGCGCATTCATACTTTATGAGCGTATTACACTCATATATTTTCGGATTTCACTTGACAACTGCCGCCTCCGTGCCTATCTTTAGCAATTGGAAG
>PLKU01000402.1 GCA_003140705.1 Acidobacteriaceae bacterium | reverse complement strand
TGAAGCTCTTCACGAACGCCCCCGAAATCTCTTGCGTCCGTGTATTCACGATGTAGTGATTCGTATTGCTGATCACATAGTGAATTTTGTTCCCGTACGTGATCCCATAGTTGGCCTCTACCGCTGCCGTCGGCGTAAGCATGAATCGATAGCTCGCCAACGCGCCAAAGGCCCGGTTCGCGCTCACCTGCACGTCGGTCTGCGAAGCAATAAATGGCTCAATCAGCCCTATTCCGCTGATGCTGAAGTCCTGCCGGCTCTCCTGGGCGTGGCCAGCGGCCGCTCCCATCGCCAGCAGAAAGAAAAACACTACGATCTTCTTCATTCGCTCCTGAACCTCACGACTGCGCAACCGTCCGGCTCGCATCGGGCTATTCAATTCCGGTGCGCCGGTTCGAGCCGGGCCCCGCTTTCAGAATTGTAAATGGCCAGAACGGGCCGGGGCCGAAAGCTGCATTGAAGGAACATTTCAGGTTATAGACGCATCGCGCATCAAACGGGTGCCTTCCCTTGCAGAAAACCCGCCTTTCCACCTCCAATCATGGCCGTTTCAGCCCGTCCTCTCAACCTGATAGTAAAACGGTGGACCCTGTTCCTTGGCGAGCGTGCGAATCGTGCGCAAGAACGCCCTGGCAGCATATGAGAGTGTCGCTTGCCGCCGATGGACCAGGCGCAGCACCCGTTTCACCTCCAGCTCATCCACAGGAATCCTCACCAGGTCCCCGGTCTCAAGCTCACGTGCCACCGTCAAATGTGGAACCAACGCCACTCCGTTGCCCATTGAAACAAACCGTTTGATCGCCTCGATCGTCGGCAGCTCAATCTGCATGTTCAATGGCGTCCGATAGTGCTGAAATGCCTCGATCACCTTTTGCCGCAAAGGCGATGTCACATTGTGCGCCACAAAGAGTTCCTCCCCCAGGTCCTTGATGGAAACCCTCGCCGCACTGGCCAATGCATGACTTGGGCTCACAATGAGCGCCAGGCTGTCTCCATAAACTGCGATCGTCCGAAACAGCGCCGGGTTCGGACGAAACGAAATCATCCCCAGTTCGAATGTGCGAAGCATCAGCTCATCCGGAATGTGCGAGGCAAGCATCCGGTGCACGGTCACGCTCACATGCGGAAACTCGCGCCTGAACTGATCGATGGCCGGCAGCAGGTACATGCATGTGTACTCGTTCGCCGCCAGTTGCAGCCGCCCTCTCTCCAGGCTCTTCAGTTCATCCAGCGCACTGGCCGCCTCTCGCCTGAGCGCCAGGAGCCGTAAAGCGTAGTCGCGCAGCAGCACGCCCGCCGCGGTCAGAGATCCGTCCCGCGCCGCGCGGTCGAAGAGAGTCTCGCCTACCGCCGCCTCCAGCTTGCGGATCACCTGGCTCACTGCCGGTTGCGTGCGATGCAGCCGGACCGCCGCCCTTGAGAAGCTTCGCTCTTCCGCCACCGCCAGAAATGTCTCCAGCTGACTCAGTTCCATTGAAACCTCCAAGAGACAGTGGTCTGTGCTCAGTGGTCAGTAACCATCCGGATGCCGAGGACCGGGCTCTAAGCTGGTTGTGAATCCTCCATCCTGGAGCCTCAACCACGGAAATCCACCAAGCGCCGGCAGTGCAAAGACTTCCTGCCCACTGACAACTCCTTGCTGCCCACTGCAGTATAAGCAATTCTAATCGCTTCCCCAAGAATAATAACTTTGCCTTATATACCCCAAGTGCGAGACACTGGCTAAGTTGGCAGGAAGCTTCCCCTGGCAGGCGAAACCATGAACTCAGATCGCTCAAGTCACGTTCGCTTTTTCGACACCACCCTACGCGATGGCGAACAGTCTCCCGGCTGCAGCATGACCACGCAGGAAAAGCTCACCATGGCCCATGCCCTCGAAGACTTGGGCGTGGACATCATCGAGGCCGGCTTCGCCATGGCCTCCGAGGGCGACTTCGCGGCCATCGCCACCATCACCCAGGCCATCCGCAAGCCGCGCATCGCTTCCCTTGCCCGCGCGAAGACCGAAGACATCGAAATGGCTGCTCGCGCCTTGCAGTTCGCCGACCGCAGCCGCATCCATATCTTCCTCGCCTCCAGCGATCTGCATCTCGAGTACAAGCTCAAGATCGGCCGTCAGGAAGCTCTCGACCTCACCGCCGAATCCATTCGTCTCGCCCGCACCCACGTCGAGGATGTCGAGTTCTCGCCTGAAGATGCCACCCGCTCCGACCGAGACTTCCTTGTCGAGATGGTCCGCGTCGCAGTTGAAGCTGGAGCCACCACCATTAACATGCCAGACACTGTTGGCTACTCCACCCCCGAGGAATACGGCCGCATGTTTGCCGAGGTGCGTGAGCGCGTTCCCGCCATCGACGCTGCAAACATCATCCTCTCCTCGCACTGCCATGACGACCTCGGCCTCGCCGTAGCCAACTCCCTGGCCGCCATTCAGAATGGTGCGCGACAGGTCGAATGCACCATCAACGGCATCGGCGNNTCGGCCAGATCATCACCTTCCGGCCCTCACCCAACAAAGCCATCGTGGGCGACAACGCCTTTGCCCACGAGTCCGGAATCCATCAGCACGGAATGTTGGCCAACCCGCTTTGCTACGAGATCATGACGCCCACCCTTGTCGGCGTCGCCAAGACACATCTGGTCCTCGGCAAACACTCCGGCC
>PLKU01000108.1 GCA_003140705.1 Acidobacteriaceae bacterium | reverse complement strand
GCGGAGCTCGAGGTCGAGGGCGGCGATGCGGAAGCCGGCGCCTAGCTCGCTGAATTCCTTCATGGCAGAGAGGCGCTTGCGCGCGATGTCGGAGAGAGTGGTTTCGGGCGGGACGAGCAGATAGGCATAGGCGCGTTGCGACGCGCGT
This sequence comes from Acidobacteriaceae bacterium, assembly GCA_003140705.1. Classification (GTDB taxonomy): domain Bacteria; phylum Acidobacteriota; class Terriglobia; order Terriglobales; family Acidobacteriaceae; genus Telmatobacter. Next base: position 22,017 of record PLKU01000108.1, on the reverse strand, counting down.
CCTACGCGGCCGCGCAATTGATAGAGCTCGCTCAGCCCGTGCCGGTCGGCGCGGTTGATCAGGATTGTATTAGCCAGTGGAATGTCCAGCCCGTTCTCAATGATCGTTGTCGCCACCAGCACGTCGTACTCGTGATGCATGAAGGCCAGCATCACTCGCTCCAGCTCGGTCTCGCTCATCTGACCATGGCCCACCGCAACTCGGGCTACGGGCACAAGCTCTTGAATGCGGGAAGCGATTTCATAGATTGACTCCACTCGGTTGTGAACGAAATAGACCTGGCCGCTGCGCTCAAGCTCAACCTCAACAGCGGAACGCACAATCTTCTCGTCGAACTTCGCCACCACGGTCTGAATTGCCATGCGATCCTTCGGCGGTGTCTCGATGACGCTCATATCACGCAAGCCCACCAGGGACATGTGCAGCGTGCGCGGAATGGGCGTAGCGCTCATGGCCAGGACGTCGATCTCCTTGCGCATCTGCTTCAGCCGCTCTTTGTGGCGAACACCGAAGCGCTGCTCCTCATCCACAACAAGCAATCCGAGGTCCTGAAACTTGATGTCCTTGGACAGAATCCGGTGCGTGCCTATCAGGATGTCAACCTTACCTGTCTCCACCTGCTCGACGATCGCCTTTTGCTCTTTCGGCGTGCGGAACCGGGAGATCATCTCCACATTGATGGGGAACTGCGCAAACCGCTTCTTGAAGGTCTCAAAATGCTGAAAGCTCAATACGGTGGTGGGCGTGAGCACAGCTACCTGCTTACCGTCCTGCACCGCCTTGAAAGCGGCCCGCATGGCTACCTCTGTTTTGCCGTAGCCCACATCGCCGCACAGCAGGCGGTCCATCGGCGTGGTCGATTCCATGTCGTACTTGACGGCCCGGATCGCTGATAGCTGGTCGTCGGTTTCGCTGTAATCGAACTGGCCTTCAAAGTCTTTTTGAAACTCGTTGTCCTTTGAGAAGGCTGTTCCCTGCGCGGTGGTCCGTTCGGCATAGAGCTTCAATAACTCGCCGGCCATATCCTGCATGGCCTTGCGCACCTTCGCCTTGGTCTTGGTCCACTGCTGCGAACCCAGCTTGTTGAGCGCGGGCGCCGGTCCAGCGTCGGTGGAACGGTACTTCTGAATCAGGTCAAGGCGCGTAAGCGGAACATAGAGCTTGGTCTGCTCCGCAAACTCCAGAATCATGAACTCGACGGACAGCGAGTCCTGCACAATCTCTTTGAGCCCCTGATATTGGGCAATGCCATGCTCCGTGTGAACGACGTAGTCGCCGATCGTGAGGTCGCGGAAGTCAGAAACAAACGCGGCGGTCTTCGATCGCTTGGGCTCCGGGCGCGCCGCAACATCTGCATCGTCCGACAGGTCATTGGCCCCGAACACAATCAGATTGGCATCGGCGAAGCTCACGCCTGCTGAAATCGGCGTCCGCACAATCACGGGCACGCGCATATCGCCAGCCATGTAGCTGGCTTCATCGAGCACGGTCTCGCCGCCGGGATGAAAGAACCGGCTGCCCAGCCTGTAGGGGATTTGATATTCGCGCAGCACCGTGGCCAGGCGCTCCACGTCGCCCTGATTCGGCGCGGCCAGCACGATGCGCGTCTCCTTCTCGATCAAAGCCTTCAGTTGCTCGGTAAGCGCGGGAATCGAACCATGAAACCGCAACGTTGGCCGCGTGCTCAACTCAATCTCGCCCAGCGTGTTGTCTTCGTCCAACACGTCCACCACGCCCAACTGGTCCAGGTCCAGTCCAATATGCGAATCAAGTGTGGCCTGCAGTATCTCCGGTCGCAGGTAGATGTCCTCCGGGCGAATCAGCGAACCAATTCCAGACCGCTCATGGCGCTGTTCCACCTTGTTCCACCAGCGCTCAATCTGGTTGCGCACCATGGCCGGCTCTTCAACGAAGAGCGCGCACTTCGGCACCAAAGAGAGCAGGGACTTTTCCGCACCGGCCAGTGCGCTGAAAAACTCCCAACCGGGGAAGACGCTGACGCCGCCCGCCGCAGCGGCCTCAGCGGCCATCTCCTGATCAATTTCCTGGTCTTGGTCGACGTCTGCAGTCTCCGTCTCGTCCCCGTCTTCGAATTCGAGCCGCTGCTTGCTTAGCCGTCCGTGCACCGCGGCCAGCAGCCGTTCCGTAACTGGTGTCTCCGTCAGCGGCAGCAACTGCGCCTCGTCCAACCCACTCTGCGAGCGCTGCGTCTCCGGATCGAATTTGCGGATGGTCTCAATCTCATCGCCAAAAAACTCAATTCTGACTGGACGATCGGACTCCGGCGAATACACGTCCAGAATTCCGCCACGCCGCGTGAACTGGCCAGGCATCTCCACCAGGTCCATGTGCGTGTAGCCCACACTGGCCAGGTGACTGGTGAGCACCTCGACGTCCACTTCTTCTCCGCGGCGCAGCGTGACCGCCAGCCCGGCGTAGTATTCGCGATCGAAAAGCTTCAGCGCCGCGGCTTCTACCGGCGCAATCAGGATTGATACCGCACCAGTGGCCAGCTTCCACAGCGCCGCCGCGCGCTGTTCCTGAACGTCGGGATGCGGAGAGAGGTTTTCGAAAGGCAGCACATCATGCGCAGGGAGCCGGACCACGGCGGCAGGGTCTACAGCGCCGGTCAACTCACAACCGGCACGAAGCATTGCCTCCAACGCCTCGGCGGCCTTGTTGTCGGCCACTACCACCACAACAAGCTGCTTGGCAGCCCTCACCATCAAGGGAATGTACAGGGATCGCGCCGTTGCGGTGAGCCCGGACACACGTCTCCGCCCCGCACCAAGGCTCAAATGCCTTCGAACGCGCTCAAAACCCGAAGTCTGCTCCAACTCCGCAAAAATTTCGCGGACAAACGGGAGAATCATCAGTTTTCAGTTTACCAGCGGCTACGCGCAGGGATCACAGGATGTGGAATGCAGAATTGGCCGTAGTTCAGCGCTTTCTTCACCACCCAGGTTTCGCGCCGGACGGGACGCCTTTACTGTGCGCCCGCACCCGCCCGATCGACAAAGACCTGTTGCGGCGCGGTCACCTCAAGTGACAGGCCCGTCACCTTCAGTTTCATGTTTTCTACGGCGGCCTTCTTGTCCAGCNNGGGCCGTAAAGTCAATCTCGTATTGGTTGTCCAGACGCCGGGCCAGATCCTCAAGAAACGGCTGAAAGGAAACGGGATTGCCCATGCCGGAACCATAGCTGTAGCCACCCGTCGCCTGAGTGACCTCAGAAAGCAGGCTCTGCCCGCCNNCCCGCCATTGGCCGCGGTCGCAGTGGTGGTGCTTGGATGGGTCTGCCAATAGATTGCGTAAACCACGAGCCCGGCCCGCACGGAATCTGTGATTGCGGCTTGGACATACGTGTCATCGAGATCAAGACTTGGATTCGTTGGATCGATGCCGTCCCCCACCAAGACCACTTCACGGCGCACCCCACGCTCCCCCGATGGCCAGTGCTGCGCCAGGTCTGACAGGCTGAAGTAGGCGCTGGAGCCGGGGCCTGCCTGGATATGAAGCTCACTCATGATTTGCGCGTGGTCTGCCGTGAGCGGTCCTGCCAGAACCGCGCGGCCATTCTGCATATACCCAACAGCAACCCTTGCGTGGGGACCGAGGCCCTGGACAAACTGCTTGATGTCGTCGAACTGGCGGCCCAGGTTGCGTGCAGCGCTGTCGATCAAAAACACCAGTTCCAGCCCGTCGTTGGCTCCGCTCAGTGGCGTCCAGCCGGTGACGCCGGCATCCTTTCCATTTACCTTGACAGCCAGATCCTGCTGAGAAATGTTGGGAGCGATCTCGCTATGCCGGGTAAAGACGGTCACCACGGCTTTTCCCTGACCGGTAGCGTTGGCGCCCTGCGAAAATGCCGGCGCTGCCAAGAGCAGTGCACCTGCAACCATCATGGTTGCCAATCGAGATCTCTTCACGTGTATTACCTCATTTCAACTGCGCCTGCAACGCTGTGCCGACGATAGCCATGATTCGCTGTCAACCTGGGCACCGGATCTCTAGTCTGTAGGACGCGCCGCCGCAACGAACCCCATGCAAAGCAAAACAGGAAGGCACTTCATCCTCTACTCCCCTTCCGCTTTCAAAAACGAGTAGAAGAAGTCTAGAGACTTCCAATACGAATCGACCGGGAGCCGTTCATCCCGGCCGTGTGCTCGCACGTCGTCGCGCTCGAGGGCAATAGCCGAATAGCCGTAGCAGGGAATCCCCGCCTGGGCAAAGTAGATGGAATCACTGGCCCCATTCTCCATCACCGGCGTCACAGGGGTGCCCGGCCAAAGGACCTGCGTGAGCCGGGTCAGCGGGTCAAAGACAGCGGGGATCGGGGCCGGGGGCACCATTGCTTTTCTCTCCGGCGCCGTATCGGAAATTTCCCCTGCATCGGAGACAAACTTCACGCTCAGCTTGTCATCGGCGAAGATCGAAATCAGCTGTTTGCGAATCTCTTCAGGCGAGTGGCCCGGAAAAATGCGGCAGTTTGCGATGGCCTGCGCCGTCTGCGGCAGGGCGTTGTTGGCGTGCCCAGCCGATAACCTTGTCGCCACGCAGGTGGTGCGGAAGTTGGCATTGAAACTTGGCTCCTCGCCCAGCCGGACCGCAGCGGCCATTTCCGGCGGAGAGGCCAGAATCCCCTGCATATCTGTGGCCGTCTGCCCGGTTTCCTGCGCGGCCAGATTCTTGAAATACGTTCGCGTCACCTCGTTCATCTCGAACGGAAACGCATACCCCGCCAGCTTGGTGAGCGCCCCCGTCAGCTCATAGATGGCATTGTCCGGGCGCGGAAGCGAGCTGTGTCCACCGCGATTGGTGGCCGTGATCTGGAAGTCCGAGTAGACCTTCTCGGTGGCCTCCACGTCCGCCACCACTGCCCGCCCGTGGTCCAATTCCACTCCGCCTGCATCCGGATTGATCACGTACGCGGCGTCTACCAGGTCACGATGCTCCCGCACCAGCCAACCCGCACCATTGAATTTGCCGCCTTCTTCATCGGCTGTCAGCGCCAGGATCAAGTCACGCTTCGGCTTGTAGCCTTCGCGGTGCAGGCGCAGAACCGTGGCCATCAGCGCGGCGTCGGAGTTCTTCATGTCCTGCGTCCCGCGCCCGTAGTAGAAGCCGTCTTTCTCTACAAACTCAAATGGATTCGTCGACCAGTCTGACTGCAGCGCCTCCACCACGTCCATGTGGCATAGGAACAGCACCGGCTTTTCGGTCGGGGTTCCAGCCGCACGGTACCGCACCACCAGGTTCTGCTTCCGTGCATCCGGCCCAAGTAAATGCACATCTTCCGCGGGAAATCCAGCGGCCAGGAGCCGCCTCTGCATGGCCGCTGTCGCCGTGGTCACGTTGCCCCGCGGCGTGTCTGTCGTGTTGATTTCGATCAACTGCTTGAAGATTGCGCGCGCTTCCGCCCGGTCTTCTGCCGAGGCGGTGGGCAGTGCGCTCTGGCCAAGCGCAGCCGACCCGTGACAGAGAGCGCCCAGAATAGCGAGCAACACTGACCCGGTAATCGTCGCAACAAAAGAGTTTCTACGCATGTGGGAATTGTACGGGCAGCCGGCCCGGCTTCGCGCTTTTCGACTGACTGGCCAACCCATTCGGCAAACCGTTTGCGTCAGGCGAGCAAGAGATTTATCGTGGACCCAAGAGATGTACGAGGTGCAAGATGCAGTTCCGGACCAGGATTGTTGCTCTTCTGTTTGCTTTTTCCGTTATAGCCGCTGCTCAAATGCCCGACAAACCCCTGATGCGTCCCAGGATCACAGGCATCTCACACATTGCTGTCTACACTTCAAACCCAGCTGCCACCGATCACTACTACAGAGAGATCATCGGCGCGGTAAAAATGCCCGATCCCGAGAACCCCAAGGGAGTCCGCTACGCCGTGAGCCCAACCCAGTTTATTGAAGTGCTGCCGTTGCCTGCGGACGCCGGCATCAATCGTCTCGACCACACGGCATGGAACACCGACGATGCCGAGACGCTGCGCCGATTTCTCGGATCGAAATCCTGGAAGGTGCCCTACAGGGTTGAAAAGGGCGCTGACGGGAGCCTTTCGTTCGAAGTGAAAGACCCCGAAGGCAACAGAGTTCAGTTCGTGCAGCCGCCTGGCGTTATCAAGGATTTCGCAGCTCCCGCTGCCATTGGCCACCACATCATCCACGTCGGTTTCCTGGTGCATAGTCGCATGGTCGAGGACCTTTTCTACCGCGACCTGCTTGGCTTCAAGCCGTATTGGTACGGCGGTATGGTCGAGGGGAAGATCGACTGGGTGAGCCAGCAGGCCCCCGACTGCCACGACTGGCTGGAGTACATGCTGACCAGCGGACCGTCGGGTACGGGCATTCCCGCGACGATCTCGCAGCACGATTTGGGCGTGCTCGACCACCTCTCTATCGGCGAGGACTCTGTCCCGATGGCCTACACCCGGCTTGAAACTGGCAACCGTCTCACCGGAGTCCACGACGATCAGCCGAAGATCGGCAAGGACGGAAAATATCAGTTCAACCTGTACGACCCGGACGGCATCCGGCTGGAGCTGATGAACTTCCACGCTTCAGAGAAGCCCTGCTGCTCGGCGTTCACGGCGGACGACCCGGCGGAGTGAGCCGCATTCAGCTGGAAGTCTGCGGCTCCCGGCTGAATGCTGTTGCTTAGACCTGTGGTGTGCAGAGCCAATGCACCACGGGTTTCGCACGAATCCCGCCGAGGGCGACGCTGTTGATTGCACACTCACCGACGAGTTGCCGACTACTCGCCCGAAACCAGAAACAATGAGTTGAAGAACGATACAATCTAGCCAATTTCATTACTTCAATTGGAGACGTTCTTCCGAGAGCTGTCAGCCTGAGCGGAGTCGAAGGATCTGCTGTTGCATCTGTGCCAGATTCCGGCGGAATCTCCGAGTTGGCGACCGCCATCGCGACCATGAATACACTTTAGTTCATGTTCCGCGAGAATCCTCTAAGAGTGGCGCTGCTCGTTGTCGCTGCCGAGTTGGGAAACTCGGCTCTGGGCTCTGTCGCTCTTGCCGAGTCCTTCGATAACCCTCTTCGAGAGACGGTCGTGGATTCAGGGAAGTCTTCTTATCTAATGCCGGGCAGCCGCTCGCGCATTCAGCACTTCTGTTCCTAATTACCCGGATTTTATGGTCAAGCAATTGGATGATCCGGGACTGAAAGGAACGCGATGGGCCACGATTGCCCATATCCTCAATGGACATGTTCCCGTGTGCCGCCGGTCGCATGGACCCACAGAGCGATTTTTTGCAAAAGAGTGATGGTATTTCATGGGAGTCAAAGGATCGCTTTTGTTTTTGGGGGCGGCCGACGGTTCAAGCGGGGGCATGCCATTCCGCATCCTCGATTTGAAGACCGGAAAGAAGATATTCGAGGATTCAGTTGGTGGGGCGGTCATTTGGAGTTTGCGCATACTCCCGATGGAAAGATGTCGCTGAGGTACCTTCGCGTATTCGAGCGAGTTTGCTCTATACCTAAGGGTGGAGCGAGCTGCCGGACCAAATTCATGGAGAAGTTCGCATTGCCGCTCGCGACAGCACCAAAGTGCACCGGCTATGAAGGCGAAAAACCGGTCCCACCTGAGGAGGAACAAACGCCCAGCCGTTACTTACCCGGTTGTGGTGGAAGTGTTTCCACGACCTTTCATTAAAGCTGTTCAAGGTCCAGTGAAGTGCATGCCAGCTGAATAGAGTGCAGACATTTGCTGTGTCCACAACTCGCTTTCCGATGGCCCAGATTGCCAACCCTTGTAATTCTGGACGCGTAACCATCTAACCGGCATTTACGGGTTGATCAACCTCTCCCTGCGCACGATGCGCGGGAACTGAGCGCGGCAACGGCTCAGCTTCGCTTCGCGCTAAAATCTACCTATGCCCGCAGCCGCACTCGCTCCTGAAATCCTGGCCAAGTACGAGCCTGTCATCGGACTCGAAGTTCACGTTCAATTGCTGACGGCTACCAAGGCCTTTTGTGGTTGTGCGAATCATTTCGGCTCGGCGCCCAACACCAATGTCTGCCCGGTCTGCCTGGGCTTGCCGGGCGCGCTGCCGGTTCTCAACGCCAAGGCCGTCGAGTTCGCCACGCTGGCCGCACTTGCCCTGGGCTGCGAAGTCCGCGAGCGCTCCATCTTTGCGCGCAAGAACTACTTTTATCCCGACCTGCCCAAGGGCTACCAGATTTCGCAGTTCGACAAACCCATCGCTGAGCACGGGTTCATTGCGGTTCCAACCGCAGAGGGAACGATTAAGAGGATTGGCATCACGCGCCTGCACATGGAAGAAGATGCGGGCAAGAGCCTCCACGACGGCTTTTCAGACTCCGCGACGCGCACCTATCTCGATTTGAATCGCTGCGGAACGCCGTTGATCGAGATTGTATCGGAGCCCGATATCCGCACGGCAGACGAGGCCTTCGAGTACCTGACTCGCTTGAAGGAGATCCTCCTCTATACAGGCGTCTCCGACTGCAACATGGAAGAGGGCTCGTTGCGCTGCGACGCCAACGTCAGCGTTCGGCTGAAGGGCGCGCCGAAGTTCGGCACCAAAGCTGAAGTGAAGAATGTGAATAGCTTCCGCTTTGTACGGTTGGCGTTGGACTATGAGATCGAGCGCCAGATTGAGGTCATCGAAGCAGGCGGCCGCGTTATGCAGGAAAGCCGGTTGTGGAATGCGGCCGAGGGACGGACGCATTCGATGCGATCAAAGGAACAGGCGCACGACTATCGCTACTTCCCCGAACCAGACCTGCCGCCGCTGATCGTAAGCCCGGAATTTTTGGCGGAGACAGGCAAGAAGCTGCCTGAGCTGCCTGAAGCTCGCCGTGTCCGTATGATTGCTGAATATGAGCTCAACACCCAGAACGCATTTACCCTGACCGCGTCTCGCGAGTTTGCCGACCGATTTGAAGCCGCCGCCCGCGCTGCGCGCAATCCCCGGCGCGTTGCCAACGTCCTGCTCAGCGAAGTGGGTGGAAGGCTGAAAGCCCTGGGTCTGGAACAGGAGCAGTCTCCCGTTTCAATGACTGGAATTGTGCTGGCCGCAGATCTGCTGGACGAGGGACAAATCAGCTCGAAGCAACTCAAGCAGCTCTTCGATGTGTGCTTCGAGAAGCGTGAAGACTTCCCCATCGTCTACGACCGCGAGAAGCCGCAGCAAATTACGGACTCTTCGGCAATTGAAGCAATGATCGACGAGGTGCTCGCAGCCAACCCGAAACAGGTGGAGCTGTATCTTGCCGGCAAGAAGACAGTGGCTGGATTCTTCGTGGGCCAGGTGATGAAGGCCTCGAAAGGCCAGGCCAACCCGGCCCTGCTGAATGAACTGGTGATGAAAAAGCTGGAGGGGTAGAACCTCGCTTGCACCGAATGGCGAGCAAGCGAATTCGCCATTCGGCGGAACTATTCCGGCGTGGCGTTCGTACTCTCTTCCAAGATTTGCAATCGTTCTCCCGCTGGAGGGCATTCCGATGAACCTGCGTAAAACGTGTGCGCTGATCATGGCTAGCGCACTGACTGTTGTTCTGGCCAGTTGCAAGGGCCCTATGTCTTTCGACGATGGGATGACCAGGGTAAAGGCTGACTCCGGCGAAGTGAACATCACCAAAATGGGTGGAGGCATCGACGTGAGCGAGGCTCCGCACGGGGCGAGCCTGACCACCATGGGCGGAGGCATTCATCTGGGAACTGTCGCCGTGTTCGCGAAGGTGAGTACTATGGGTGGCGGCATCGATATCGATCGCTCAACTGGCACGGTGGACGCGACCTCAATGGGGGGCGGGATTACCATCGGCACGGCTAATGGCCCCATCAAGGCATCCACGATGGGAGGCGACATCAAGGTCCGCGAATTGGGCTCCTCAAGCGAGGAACGGGACATCGAACTAACGTCGAAGGGCGGGACGATCGAACTCACGGTGCCCAAGGATTTCCCCATGGAAGTGCGAATCATATTGGAGTCCACGAAGAGGAATCGCGATTTCCAAATCGAGCAGCATGCCGGCTTGGAGGTTCGCGAGAGCAACGTGTGGGATAACTCGGAGGGAACACCGCGCAAGTACATTCGCGCCGCCGGCCGGGTGGGGAGCGGGCTGAACCAGGTCACGATCAAGACAATTAACGGAGATGTGATTCTGCGCCAGGAATAGCGGCGAAGGCGTGTATGCTGCCTCTTGTTGCGCTGCTCGAGCGTTCACTGCCATCGGCGCTGGAGGCGTGATCTCCGGATGTGCTGAGAGCTATTTCAACTTTAGATCGCATTCAAACTCTTTGCGCGCGTCCCACTGGCTCACCGTCTTAACTGCGCTCTTCCTTGTTTCTTTTTCTGCCCAGAGTTCATAGTCTTCTGCCATGTTCACCTGGGTAAAGCGGAACCTGCCATCTGCTTGGGTTGTGAAGCTGCGAATCGACTTGGTTTTCAGATATTTGAGGAAGACCGTGGCGCCGCCCACCGGCTTGGCATCCGCGTCCACCACGTAGCCAAACACGTTTCTCTGGCCTAGATTCTGGGCTTGCACCTCCGTCGGCCCGAGATCAAATCCGACCAACCTGACTTTTGATCCCGTGGAAAACACCCCGACCGCCAGGGCGGTTACTGCTACCCCGACGGCCAACCTCTTTCTGAGACAACTCACTCTTCCTCCTCGTCATCAGCCAGCAGATCGTCGTCCTCATCCAGGTCGTCGTCTACCCGCGCTAGCTCCAGTGGTTCTACACCCACCACCTCGTACTCCGTGCCGCATTCATCGCACGCAACCACGTCGCCTTCTTCGACTTCGTCCAATTCGATGTCAAGTCCATTCTCGCACTCCGGGCAGTTGGCCATGACACTCTCCTCTCTTTTCACCGTTTTTCGCATTTTAGGATGACGGTACCTTGCAGTACGACTCCGCTATTCTTGGGGACAAGACGGCCTCAGGTCAAGAGGCTTGACTCCCATCTCCTGAGGATGGCTCCCAAAGTTGGAGCATACACTCCGAGTTTCAGCCAACAGGCACATTTTGCCGGGAAGCCACGCAGGCGAGCGCACCCGCCTGCCGCTCCCAAATCGGTTAGACTGTCTGCGAGCCCGCAGCGCGACGTCCTGCCGCTCGGAATCCATCGCTGAATTCCAGCCAGGAGGTCTGCGTGAAATCCATTTCATTTGCCCTATTTTTCCTTACCGCATCACTCATTGCACAACGGCCAGGATCCACCAACCAACCGCCGCAGCAGGCACAAGTCACCGGCCGCGTCTTTTGCGCGGATACCGGCCAACCCGCCCGATTTGCGGGCGTGCAGTTGATCGCCGACCAGCCCGCCAAAGCTCCGGGATTCGATCCCGCCACGCTTGGCAAGGACCCCAACTTCGAGAAGCTCTTTGCAGCGGCCCTGACCTCGGTGATGAAGGGCTCGAACCTCTCCACGGTGACCGGGCTCGACGGCAGCTTTTCTCTCGATAAGGTGCCGCCGGGCATCTACTATGTGGTCGCCCAGTTGCCCGGCTACCAGTCCCCATTGAGCCAGTTGTCTCAACTGGAGAGGATAAAAGCCGAGGCTGCCACGCTCAAAGCGGTCGAGAGCACGGCGGAAAAGATCGTAATTCAGGCCACCCAGGGCGCCCACGTCGACATCCGGCTGGAGCGCGGCGCCTCAATCAGCGGCACTGTCCGATATGACGATGGCAGTCCCGCTCCGGGGGTTGCGCCCATCCTGATGGCCATGGAACAAGATGGCAAGTGGAAGGAGCTGGGCTCTCTGGGCACTTTGCCCACCACCACGGACGACCGTGGGCACTATCGCATTTTCGGCGTCCAGGCCGGAAAATATGCCCTCAAGGCCGCGCTACCGACGATGCAGGCTTCAGTGGGTCTGGGCGCAAGCGTCGCCCTTCACATGAACATGGGAGACGCACTGCTCGTTTACTCCGGCGGCGCTCTGCGTGAAGCGGATGTCAAACCGGTCGAGGTTGGTCAGGGCCAGGACATCGACGGAATCGACATCATTTTCCCACTCAACAATCTCCACTCCGTGTCAGGGAGCGTCGTCGCCAAGTCAGATAATCACGCAGTCGACTCCGGCACCATCGAACTCGAGGATTCAGAGACCAAGGCCAAACTGAGAACCACCATGATCGAGCACGACGGAGGTTTTCACCTGAACTACATCCCAGACGGGCAGTACATTCTGCGGGTCACGACCGCGACAGACACTGAGAAAAGCGCCACCGACGATGACAGCGATTTTTCCCGGATGCTGCATTCCAAGACCCTCAAGTCTTATGGCGGAGCCGAATTGCCGATCATCCTCAAGAGCGATTCGACGGGATTGGTCTTGCAGGTTCCTGACACACAGGCCCCACCTGCGAAGACTTCAGCGGCTGGAACCGGCCCGGGAATGCAGTAACCGTTTTGACGTTGCTAAACACGAGGCTACCGCCAGTCCTGGGAACCCCCATGACACCCGCCAGCTCCACCGTTTACCCTGTTCTCTACGATGGCAAGAATTGGTAGCAGCCCGTTTTCATTCCCTGACTTCCGCGGAGCCACGCGCCGCCTGGTGCTGATCAACCTGCTTGCATTTTTTGCACTGCTCCTCAGCCAGTTGGCGCTGCCAAACCTGGTCATTCCACTCAGCGACCGGTTCGGCCTGATCCCCAGCATCTTTTTGCACGGCTGGATCTGGCAGCCGTTCACTTACAGCTTTGTGCACCTGGGCATCCTTGGAACCCTGTTCGAGCTGCTTTCGCTGTGGTTCCTTGCCGGATTTCTTGAAGACCTGCACACGTCAAACTGGGTCATGAGCCTCTATGCCGTCTCCGTTCTGGGCACAGCGGTAGCTGCGGTTGCCATCTATGTGGCCAGTGGAACGCTGGGCTACACGCTCTCAGAGATTCCTATCTACGGGAGTGGCGGCGGAATCTTTGGCTTGCTCGTAGCCATCGGCGTTCTCTACGGCGAAATGGAGTTTCTGCTCTTCTTCACGATCGGTATCAAGGCAAAATACATGGCCGCGGTTTACGCGCTCATCTCCATTGCCATGCTGTTTGGCCAGCAGCGGATGTACGCGTTCGCCCAGTTGGGCGGAGCACTTGCCGGGCTGCTTTACATACGAATGGCTTCGCGACGCGGAATCGGATTCGCATTCAGCGAAACATGGTACGGCCTGCGCAACCGGTACTACCGCTGGAAGCGCCGGCGCGCCGCGCGCAAGTTTGAGGTCTACATGCGCTCGCAGGGGCGCACTGTTCGCTTCGACGGTCAGGGCCGCCAGATCGACGATGACCACGACGACAAAAAGCGCTGGAACTAAAATCGGCGCGGCAAGATGATTTGGCCTACGGCCCGGCAGGATACAATCCTCTCTGAAATGTCCACCAAGATAGCGTTTCTCTTTCCGGGCCAGGGTTCGCAGGCCGTTGGCATGGGCCGCGGGCTCGCAGAGAGCCTTCCCATTGCAGCCCATACCTTCGCTGAAGCCGATGAAGCACTTGGCTTCTCACTGTCCAAACTGATCTTTGAAGGTCCGGAAGAAGACCTCCGCCTCACCGAGAATGCCCAGCCGGCGATTCTCACTGTGAGCGTTGCAGCCTGGCGGGTGCTTGCCGAACACGGCGTTCATCCGTCCGTTGCGGCCGGCCATTCACTCGGCGAGTGGTCCGCTCACGTTGCCGCCGGAACTCTGACCTTCGCTGATGCCGTGCGCGCCGTGAAAGCACGTGGCCGAGCCATGCAGTTGGCCGTCCCCGCAGGAGTTGGCGCCATGGCCGCCGTTCTTGCTTTGGCTCCTGATGCAGTGGCCGAAGCCTGTCGTGAAGCCGCGGCGGAGACCGGTCTCGTTGTTGCCGCCGCCAATTTGAACTCGCCCAGTCAGACCGTGATTTCCGGCGCGCTCGCAGCCGTCGAAAAGGCCTCAGCGATTGCAAAAACCAAGGGCGCACGCCGCGCCGTCATGCTTCCCGTCAGCGCGCCCTTTCACTGCGCACTCATGGAGCCTGCTCAGTTGGAAGTCGCCCGTGTGCTTGCAGCGTTGTCGCTGAAAGATCCAGCGATTCCCGTCGCTGCGAATGTGACTGGCCGCCTTGTGAGGAATGCAGCGGCCGCGCAGGACGCGCTGATCAACCAGGTGACCGGCACCGTGCGCTGGGTAGACTGCATGCAATCCCTGGTTGCCGACGGAGCTAACCTGTTCATTGAAGTCGGACCTGGGAAGGTTCTCAGCGGGTTGCTCAAGCAGATCGACCCCGCGCAGAAATCGATGAATGTCGAAAACCCGGCCAGCCTCGAGGCTACGCTCGCGGCCCTGACCGAGTTGAAATCAGCCGGATAACCCACGACTCAATGCCGTCTAGGGTCCCAGATAAAGCTCCACCCCGGGCGGTGAGAAGTTCAGCGTACGCGACTTCGGGTCGTAGTCCAGATCGAGCGCGCCGCTCTTGCGGCCGTTGATCAGCACCGCCACCAACAAAACATTGCCGTACATGCGGGCAGCTACAATCTTGTGCGTCTGGATGACCCCGTACTCGTTGTCAGGGCTGCTCGAACTCCAGTCCTGCTGGAACCGTGCGAAGGGATAGGCTCCATTCTGTGTCGGATGCTGTTGCCAGTTTTTGTTGTGCGTCCAGATCCCGTATGCTGTGGGCAGGTCGTTCTTCTCAACCGCAGTCAGAAAATGATTGACCGCCGAACGGCCCATCAGGTGGTTGTTCCAGTTCCATGGAAAATCTACTGGCCTTCCTGCCATCAGCCACCACGCCACCAGCACAAACAGCAGCAGGCCCCCGCCGCTGTAAAAAACTACCTGGAACCTCCGTTCGCGGGCTTCATCAAACTTCGGAGCGTCCAGCAAAGTCATCGCACAGATTCCTCAAGTTAAGAATACGGCAACCGCACAGGGGTCAGGCAGAAAGCCGCGAGCGATGGTGTGCCGCCGTGCTTTCGTTGCCCTGGCTGATCCACTGCCTACTTGCTTAGACACCGGAGGCGAGGTTCCTGTTCCCTGATCTCTGTTCGTTCCCAGAACGCGGGTCAGTTCTTATTCCCTGGAGAAGGCCGTCCGGCTCTTCTCCATGTGCTTTTCCAGCGCCAACTCGATCAGTCGCGTGATCAGCTCTTTGTAGTTCACGCCCGAAGCCTCCCACAGCATTGGATACATGCTGATCCTGGTGAACCCAGGCATCGTATTCACTTCGTTCAAGAAGATGCGCCGCTTGCCGTCCGGGTCCATCAGAAAGTCCACCCGCGCCAGCCCTGACAAGTCGCAGGCCTGAAACGCGGCTAACGCCATCTCCCGCACCTGCTTTGTCTGCGCTTTGGTAAGCTTAGCCGGCACAACTGCGACCGAACCCTCAGAGAGATACTTGGCCTCGTAATCATAGAATTCCTTGCCCGGCACGATCTCTCCCACAACGCTAGCCACGGGCGAATCATTTCCCAGGATGGCAACCTCCAGTTCGCGTGCTTTCTTCTTCTTCCCACCTACCCCCTGCTCTACTACCAACTTGCGATCGTATTTCGAAGCAAGTGTGAGCGCGGGGCCAAGTTCCGCACGGTTGTGTACTTTGCTGATGCCAACCGAAGAACCAAGGTTCGCCGGCTTTACAAACACGGGATACTTGAGCGCTGCCTCCACCTGGGCCACAGCTTTGCGGGGCGACTTCTCCCATTCCGCGCGGAGCACCGTGACATGCTTCACGATCGGGAGCCGCGCCTGGGCAAACAGCCGCTTCATCACGTCCTTGTCCATGCCCGCAGCCGACCCGAGTACGCCCGAACCGACATACGCAATGCCGGCCAATTCAAACAGCCCCTGAATCGTCCCATCTTCGCCAAAGGTCCCATGCAACACGGGAAAGACAACATCAAGAGCCTGCCCATGCAGCGCCGTCTCACCCACAACAGACAGCTCGGTTGAATTCGCAGCCGGCTGCGGGGCGAGGAGTGCAGGATGCCCATCCGCCAAGACCCTTGCCCCGGGTGTAGCCGCAGGATCGCCAGCGCGCAGCTTTGTGGGAGGATTCTTTTCAGCCTCGCCAGACGGCAGCGCCGCCGGGCTGGGGCCATCCAGTTTCGCGGCATCCTGCCCGGAACCATCCAACAACCCCTGCGCGCTGCCCGAAGTCAGCCACTGTCCCGCCTTGTTAATCCCGATCAGCACGACTTCAAACTTTTTCCGATCGATCTCCTTCAATATCGAAGAGGCCGATAGCAGCGAAACCTCATGCTCGCCGCTTCGCCCGCCAAACAAAATTCCAACCCTTAATTTCTTCGCCATTTCGCTATTTGATCACCGTATGCGCGTGCGCAAACTACTCCTCTCCAGTGTAGAACCCCAAGAGATACCTTCCTGCCAAACACCGAATAAGCTGTTCTGATCGCCAGAGCCTTTTTCTTGAAATTCGCGCCGCCAGAGCTCTGTGCAAAAACGGACATAAACGGGTCGCTCGCCTGGGGAGACTTGAACCCCCGGGAGGGGAACCTTGCTACAGGATGAGTGCAGCCCGTTTCACAAAAAGTCCCCCAAATGGCACTGAATTCGAGTGACGGGAAAGTGAAATTTGCCCGAATGGCTTGCGGCGAGTGTCAAAGTGGCTTTTCAGCCGATTTTGCCGAGCAGAAGATGCAATCGCCATACACAAAAAGGTGCATTTCTGTTGAGTGAAGAAAACATTAAGATTAGGACTGAAAGAGCTCGAGCAGCGTCCGCTTGCGTGGGGTACGAGCCGAACCTTCATAACAAGGCCGCAATCCCGGCAAGTACTGCCGAGTCAAGAGGCTGGAGGCCTCTACGACTTTCCCCGTGTTCGACGGAACTGTTCTCGATGAAGAGGCCGCTTCTCACTATCGCATTGGTTCTGGTTTGGGCTTCGGCTGCGTGGGCTGCGGCGCCGCCCACGCTCACCTCCCTGCGCGCGATTCACGATTTGACGAATGCCAAAGCCAGCCTGCATATTCCAGTCGCCTTCCAGGCCACGGTCGGCTATGCACGTCCCTACGAAAATCTGCTGTTTGTGCAGGACGGACGTGAAGCCATTTTTGTGCGGCCCCCGACTGGCACCAACCTGGTTGCGGGCGATCGGGTTATGGTGCGAGGAACCACGCGGCAGAGTTTTCACCCCATCGTCATTGCCGACAGTGTGACGCTGATCCAACACGGCCCGCTTCCTACGGCCGTTCCTGCCACTTTCGACGAGTTGATTCGTGCACAACGCGATTGCCTTCTCGTCAAAGTGAATGTATTTGTCCGCGCCGCCGACCTGATCCTTAGTGCATCTGCCCCGGTCCGCAGCGCACAGCTGCAACTGCTCACTGAAGCTGGCCCCATTGAAGCGTACGTCGACAGCGACGATGAGGGTGCAATCGACGACCTGTTGGACTCCGAAGTTGAAGTGACTGGCGTGGCCGCGGGAAAGTTTGATGACAAGATGCAGCAGACCGGGGTGGTGCTCTACGTCTCATCGCTGGCCCGAATCACGGTCCTCCATCACGCCGTAGCCAATCCGTGGTCAATTCCAGTCACATCGATGGACCGGGTTCTTGCGGTGTATCACATGCGCGATCTGACCCCGCGGGTCCGCGTACATGGAGCCATCACCTATTACCACCCCGGTACGGCAATTGTGCTGCAGGACGGTACCAAGAGCCTGTGGATCACAACCCATACCCATAGCCCACTGCGCATTGGAGACGAGGCTGACGCTATCGGCTTTCCCGATGCTCACGACCGCCTTCTGACACTGACCGATGCAGAGATCCAGGACAGCCAAGTCTACTCGCCCATTACGCCGGAGCCCGCTACCTGGCGCCAGTTAGCGTACTGGAGCAGCAACACGCCCGATGGCCATCAAAACGACCTTGTCTCAATTGAAGGACAAGTTGTCACCGGCGTTCGGGAGGCCTCGCAGGACGAGTATGTGCTTTCCTCTGATGGCCGCCTGTTCACTGCCATCTACCGCCATCCGCCCATGGACAGCGGTCTGCCGCCGATGAAGCAGATTCCTCTGGGCACAAAAATTCGGGTTACGGGCATCTGCACCATCGTTGAAGCCAACACCATCAATCCGGGCGCTGAGGTTCCTTTCAACATCCTTTTGCGCTCTTTCGACGACATTGCTGTTGTCGGCAAGCCGCCATTGCTCTCGGTTGACAACCTAACTCTTCNNGCGCCAGGGCTTGGACCATCGAGCGGAAGTTGCGCCGCCATAATGCAGCATTGGCCTTTGTCGAGAAGCGTCGCGGACGAATTCTCGAAGAAATCAACGGCTCCCGTTCTCTGGCTTCGATCGTTGAAGACATCACCGAGATGGTTTCGTTCAAGCTGCGCGGCGCTCCCTCCTGGTGCCTACTTGCCGATGGGGTCCAACTTGGTAACTGCCCCCAGAGGCTCATCGGCCTGCGCATTATCAAGCGTGAAATTCCTGCCCGTTCAGGGCCTTCGCATGGTGCTGTNNGACGCGATGCCTCTACTCCGATCTCCTGCGCCGCTCCGAGTTCGACCTGCTGACCGACATCCACAACCGATTCTCCATGGAAAAGTACCTCGACCAGAGAATTCAGGAAGCTCGCCGGAAGGCCGGCATCTTTGGATTGATCTACATCGACCTGAACGACTTCAAGAAGGTCAACGACGTCTATGGCCACCAGGTGGGCGACCGGTACCTGCAGGAAGTGACCCTCCGCATGAAGCACCAACTCCGCTCCCGCGACATGCTGGCAAGGTTGGGTGGCGACGAGTTTGCCGTTCTACTCCCACTCGTCCAGGCACGAGACGAGGTCGTGGATATCGCCGGGCGGCTTGAGCGCTGCTTTGACGAACCCTTTGCTCTCGGGGAGCACCTCCTCCACGGTTCGGCCAGTGTCGGCATTGCACTCTATCCTGAGGACGCCACCACCAGCGACGGCTTGTTCAGCGCCGCGGACGCTGCCATGTACGTGGCAAAAAAGCGAAGGCAAGAGATCGAGACGGAGCAGGTGGGCCTGGGCAACCTCTAACCTATTACGAAAGACTGGCGACAGGGCAGAGCGGTCTCCGCCACCTCTGCTTCTCCTGTTCGCTTGCGCCAAGAATCGTAAGTGCTTCAACCGGCTTCATTTGCCCTGTCCCGCTCGTTTGGCGCGTGGCTATTCATTCCTTTGGAGCTACCCCAAAAGTTGCGCACCAGCGGTATCTTGCGGAGAGTAGAATGATCCCCGCAGAGGTTCCATCTGTTCCTCATGGCGCGCGATATTCGGGGCTCTCCATGATGGAAATTAAAGACTGCGGTAACTGTTGCCGATAGCACCACTTAGGTTCTTTGGCGGGAAGTATTTGCACGATTGGATTGGCCAGATGAAGAGGTTGATTGTCGCATTCGCGATCGTCCTGGCATCCGCCTCAGCTGTCTGGGCTGCGGCGGCGCCCCCAAAGATTACTTCCCTGCGCGAAATCCACGTCCTCAGTAATGAGCAGGCCAGCCATGCGCTGTCAGTCGCCTTCGAGGCAACAGTCACCTATTCGCGCGGATATGAGAAGACCGTCTTTGTCCAGGACGGCGATGTGGCCATCTATGTTCAAGCCACAACGAACCTCAAATTGGTTCCCGGCGATCGAATCCTCATTAAGGGAACAACCCGCGAGAGTTTCAGACCGTATGTGCTGAGCAACGACATCACTTTGCTGCACCACGGACCCGTACCGAAAGCGATCCCTGCCTCATACGACGAGCTGATACGCGCCGACCATGACTGCATGCTCGTCTCCGTATTGGCCACCGTCCGCGCCGCCGACCTGGTCTACAGCTCGGATGTGCGCAGTTCCTACCTGCAAATGCTTACCGACGGTGGCGCGATTGATGCAGTTGTGGACAGCGACGACGAAAGCCAGCTCCACACTCTTCTCGACGCACAGGTCGAGATCACCGGGGCTGTCTCAGGGAACTTCGACGGCAAGATGCAGCAGACAGGGATCTTGATTCACACCTCCTCGTTTGCGGACATCAAGGTTCTAAAACGCGCCGACGCGAGTCCATCGTCCCTGCCCATCACAGCGATGGACAAGGTCCTTGCCAGTTATCATGTGCAGGTTTATTCCCAGAGAGTCAGAGTCCATGGAACCATCACGTACTTCCAACCTGGCGCCCTCATCGTCCTGCAGAGCGGCACCAGGAGCCTTCGGATCCAGACCCGTTCGCTCGGCCCGGTCAGAATTGGGGATTTGGCAGACGTGACCGGATTTCCCGGACTGCATGATGGCTTTCTGACCCTCACAAACGGCGAAATCGAGGATAGCCACATACAGGCGCCGATCACTCCCGAACCAGCCAATTGGGCAACATTGGCCTTGAGCCACAATGGATTCGATTTGGTCTCCATTGAGGGACAGGTCATCACCGAGGTAAGGGAGACCGGCCAGGACGAGTATGTTCTGGTTGCGGATGGTCAGGTTTTCTCAGCAGTGGTCCGCCATCCCCCGCCAGGCGCCCCGGCCCCAGTGGCTCTGCTCCCCATGCGGCAGGTTCCGATTGGCTCCAAGGTCCGTTTGACCGGGATCTGCCTCCTTGAAGACTCCAACCCCTTCAATGCACAGGTGCCTTTCACAATCCTGATGCGCTCTGCGGACGACATCAGTATTCTCGCCGATCCCTCATTGCTGACGGTTCGCAACCTGATCCTTATTGTCGGACTTCTGGTCATCGTGCTGATCTCTGTTGGCGCCAGGGGCTGGATCATCGAGCATAGAGTGCGGCGCCAAACCGCGGCATTGGCTTACGTCGAACAGCGGCGCAGCCACATCCTTGAAGACATCAACGGCTCACGTCCACTGACCGAGATCCTGGAGGAGATTACCGAACTGGTCTCATTCAGGCTTAAAGGCGCTCCATGCTGGTGCCAGATCGCGGACGGAGCCAAGCTAGGAAACTGCCCGGCGAAGCTGGCATCGCTGCGCATTATTCAGAACGAAATTCCTTCCCACTCCGGGCCGGCGTTGGGCACCATCTTTGCCGCTTTCGATCCGCTGACCAAGCGTTCACCCAACGAATTGGAGGCACTTTCCATGGCCGTTGCGCTGGCGGCCTTGGCCATCGAGACACGGCGCCTTTACTCTGACCTGCTGCACCGGTCCGAATTCGACCTGCTGACCGACACGCAGAACCGCTTCTCTCTGGACAGGGATGTGGAACGGCAAATTCACCTGGCACGGGAGAACGCCACGATCTTTGGACTTGTCTATATTGACCTGGATAACTTCAAACAAGTTAATGATTTATATGGACACAATGTCGGGGATCTGTTTCTGCAGGAATCCGTGACCAGGATGAAGCGGCAGCTTCGTCCCCATGACAAGCTGGCCCGGATCGGGGGCGACGAATTCGCCGCACTGTTCCCGCTAGTGCGCAACCGAGCAGATGTGGAAGATATCGCACACCGCCTCGAACGAAGCTTCGAAGAGCCGTTTGTCTTCCAGGGATACACTCTCCACGGTTCTGCGAGTGTAGGCATTGCCCTGTTCCCTGAGGACGCCACCTCTCTTGACACCCTGTTGAGTGTGGCGGACGCAGCGATGTACGTCGCCAAGAATATTAAACGGCCGATCGAAGATGGCGCTAACAGTCGTCAAGCTTCAGAACTCGCTCCGAAGAACGGCAAATAAGAAAGCCCGGCTTGCGCCGGGCCTTCCCACTTCAAACTAAAGAGATATTGCCTGCGAAGCAGCCCTTACTCGGCTGCCATCTCCTCTGCCTCGCCCTCCTGGCGCATGAGTTCCAATTCGCGCTCGGCAGCTTCTATCTCTGCACTGACTTCCTGCTGCACTCGAGCTGCCGCTTCCTCCAACTCCGGTGAGAGCTGAACGTTGCGATAGTACTCGAGTCCTGTGCCTGCAGGAATCAGTCGTCCTACGATGACGTTTTCCTTAAGGCCGCGGAGGTTGTCGATTGCGCCGTTGATGCTTGCCTCCGTAAGGACACGTGTCGTCTCCTGGAAGCTGGCGGCGGAGATAAAGCTATCCGTCGACAACGACGCCTTGGTGATGCCCAGCAGCA
>PLKU01000435.1 GCA_003140705.1 Acidobacteriaceae bacterium | reverse complement strand
TGACCTTTTCGGTCCTCAGCTGTCGCGAATCGAAGCGCCAGCCTTTGCCCTGGTCGTTCTCATCCCCGTTCAGGCGGCGCCCCGGAACCCACTTCCCATTCTCAAACGCCCCTTCATCCACCGACGCGATACCGACTTGCGGCCCCGTTGCTGATCGCGGCGTAAAGGAGACCCGGAACCCCTTGCCAACCCCCAGAAACTCGTCGGGCCCAGTGGCCATGATCATTCCATAACCGCTTTGTGCGTGGCTGCCAAAGATCTCGTCCAGCGTGACGTGCATCGTGTAGCCACTCATCGTGAAGTCGACCGTATCATGACCGTTGCTGAGCACAAACCCGTGTAGGTCGCCGGCGCTCTGGTGCTCCATGATCAACGGCGCCACCTTGGCAATTGCGGCATAGCTCTGGGCCAGGTCATCCTTGTCATCCATTTCGGAGTCGATTCCGAACGGCGAAAATCCAAAACCGGCCTCCTCACCCAGGGCATAAAACACGTTCGCCGCACCTGCCGCACCGCCCCACGTTTCCGGCATGTAGAGCGGATTGCCGTCGCGGTGGTAGCGCTTGCACCAATCGGCAAAGTTCTCGGCATAGAGGTCAGGCGAGTAGAAATCCAACCCCGCGCCCGCCGCACTCCACACATCCACAACGCGCGGCTCCGGCCCTCCGCTCGGATACTCGCCTGGAGGCGTATCGTCTCCCGCAAGCCATGTATTCACGTACATGGGAATGTTGTAAGCCGCTTTTCCGCGCGCGGCAACGGACTGAATAAACCGTGCGTAGTGCCAGGCCATGAAGATCTCGTCGGCCCGCGTTGAATCGCCAAAAACCTCCGTCCATGTGCCAACGGATTTGTCGCCCTTCGCGTCCCAAAGCGCTCTCAGATCCGGATAGAGTGCGTCGCGATGTACCTTGAGATATTGCGTGAGCTCCGCCGGCACAACTGAGGCAAAGGCCGAATTCGCGGCCGCGGAGTGATCGCGCGAATCGCCAAGAACTCCGACCTCGTTCTCCACCTGCATCATCAGCACCGTATGCTCGAGGCCGTCCACTGCCTTCAAGTGCTGCATTAGAGCCGCAAAGGCGCGCCCGTCGGCCTCACGAGTCTCAGCGCCCTGCGGGCTGAGAATCTCAACTGCGGCGCCGTGCTCGATCACCCTGGGAAAGCGGCGCGTGTCCTGCTTTACCCAGACAGGCGCATAGCTCGATAAGCCGTTCTTCCACGATGCGAGCCAGAGAAAAACAACCCGCTCGTTCGACTGCCGCGCCTGGGCCAGCAGCCCGTCCACAAGCGTAAAGTCGAAGTTCCCTTCGGTGGGCTCGATCAGTTCCCAACTCAGCGGTGTGACCACCGAATTCAGGCCCATTGCGGCTAGCCTGGGCCAGATCGGTTTCATGTATTCAAGGCTCGAAGACGAGGAGTTGTGCAACTCGCCGGAAAGCATCAGGAATGGCTTGCCGTCCACAATCAGCTGGGTGGCCGCGCCGCGAGCTTCCAGATGCGGAGGAGCAACTCCAAAACTGGCCTGTTGCGCCAGAACCACTCCGGCATTGAGGCTCAGAAACAACATCAGGATTGGCAACGAAGATCGACGGATTCGCATAACGGAACGGAGTCTACCATAGGCACTTCATCTGACTGCGATGCTGACCAATCTCGCGGGCAGTTCAGAGACTGGTAACTTGTTCCGCTTTAGCCCATAGCCTCAATNNCCCGGCAAACCTCGACGAGCGGTCCTGTTTGGCGATTGTTTTCGCGGGGATCGAAAACGTAGTGTTAAATCGTGGCCATTCTCTCAGTCGATCTCGCCTATCGTCGCTGGCCCGATCTCGGCATCGTTGTGCTTGAACGCATACCGGGTTTTGCTGACGAGCCAGGGCCTTCCGGAAATGCTCCTATCTCTTGCGAGATCATCTCTTCAACTGGCGGCGCCGTTGACTCGGGTCTTGATGACGGCCGGGTTGCCGGAGGCATCCTTACTGGCCGTTTGAACCCCCTGTGCGGCATCCGCAAAATTAGTGTGATGGTTGTCGACGGGCCCCAGGCCTGGAAGTCTCACGAGAATGGCTTTCAGCACTCCAGGGTGAGCGAGCGGCAGCTCAATACCGCGGGAAGACCGGGTTTCCAGGCATGGTCAAGCCCATCACGCTCAGGCCATTCGCTGAGTTCTGCATTGACGTTTACGACGGCCTCTGCCGTCGGGGCTGGACGCGCGGAATCAACTTCATTCACCCGATCGGCAAAGCGACCTGACCAACAACCGCATTGTTGTCGAGAGCTATCCGTATGCTGCATGGAAGCGCTGGGCCTGAAGCCGCTGCCATCAAAGCGGCGAGCCACGGTGAGTGATCTGGCCGAAGCATATGGCGCTCTGTGCTCCGGGATCCCTATCACTACCAACCGCCCGCCGAATCATGATCAGCTTCAGGCCATCGTCGGCGGCCTTCCCGGATTGGCCATTGAGGAACGCAACTCCGGCGCTATGCGCATCGTAGGCAATCCGCCGCACCGCGAAGACGGGTACTGGCGCGAAGGATTCATTGTCCTACCCCTGCCGCCGTCCCAGCCGCTAAGTTTGCACTGGCTGCAAAAGTTAAAGGATTGATTCCTGAATTTAAGACCCCAAAACAGGCAGGCCGCCCGGAAAAGGCGGCCTGATCAGTGTGAATGGTCTCGACTTTTAGGCTTGTGGAACGGTCGCGGGTTCAGGATGCGAGACTGCAGCCGGCTTTGGCTTGGGAGCTGCCTGCTCCTGCTTCTTCGACGGCGCAAGAATGGCGTGCAGAATCGTGCCTTCCATGCGCGGCATGAACTCCACAATCCCGGCCTCGCCAATGTCCTGGATAAGCCGGTTAATGATGGCGTAGCCCAGCTCGCGATGGGCCATTTGCCGGCCACGAAAGCGCAGGCTGGCCTTGACCTTGTCGCCGTCGTTGAGGAAGCGAATTGCCTGATTTTTCTTAGTCTGGTAGTCGTGCTCGTCAACGGTCACGGAGAACTTGCACTCCTTAACCGTGATGACTTTCTGCTTTTTCTTGGCGGCCCGATCACTCTTTTCCTTCTCGTAGAGGAAGCGGCC
>PLKU01000251.1 GCA_003140705.1 Acidobacteriaceae bacterium | reverse complement strand
GTGCAGGAGACACTACACTAGATGGCATTGGCACATCCAAAACTGATCGAAGATGGCCTCGCTGCTTATGAGAATCTGTTGCTCAAATTGGCCGATGTGCCGACTTCCTTCGCCCACGCTCGCATCAGTATCGTAGGGTATAAATGTTCCTGAGGCGATAGCTCAGCATCGCGAATGCTGTGCGTGATAACCCGCGACAAATCTCGCGTCAGGAACCGGTCGATCAGGAAGCCGCGCTGGCGTTCCACGGTCTTCCGCTACGCTATACTGCCCTCGCAATCAGAAAGGGAACTTTCGGATTGGGATGCAGACAGAAAAGTCACGGCTGCGGCGTGCGCTCATGCGGTTGCAGGACCAGATGCGGCGTGAGAGGCGCTCGCGGATCGNNAGGCCTTCGCTTTTTTGAGACGATCACTGTTCCAGTCGTGTTCAAATTGGCATTGCGTTGGGATCCTCACGCCCGAGTCGGAGCAGAGAATGGCCGGTTAACTGAGCGCCAATCTAAGATTCGGCAGGCCCTTCATCTAGAGCGCTCCACAGGAGCATCGTTGATTTGGCGACAAGTTGGTTCGCGTCCGGAGCGGTATCTATCTCAGGTCTAAGGTTCGAAACGTGTGGGCGGCACATGTTTGCCTAAATAGTCTTCATTGGTAATTGCCAATCAGAACAAACGGCGCCCAGTAAAACGGATGAGAGTAACCGGCATCGTGCACAACTGCGGCCGGCTCCGACTCTGCTTGAAAGCCGCGGCCGCCTCCCGCGCCCTGCGATTCGGTGGACCCGTGCAGGAATGCAATCTGCGCCTGCCGCAGTGCATCCGCTTTTCCCGCGACAGGATTCTTGACCCAGCGGTCGTAGAAATCGCTCATCAACCGGCTCGTACTGGCGTCATTCACGTCCCAAAGAGTCGCCAACACCGCTTGAGCATCCTTCTGCTGGGCAACCATACCCAAGCTGTCCATCTCCAAGCCGTTCCTTGATGTGTAGTCTTTTGCCGTGCTGCAAGCCGAGAGCGTCAGAAGCTTCGTGCCATGAAACATGACTTCGGAATTCTCCATATCTGAGAGATTCCATTCGAATCCTTTCGCGTCTCCACTGTCCTCTCCGCCCATCATCAGAAAAGGTTCCTCACCGGCGCCGGCCTCCACCACAAAATGGCTGGCGATGTGGACCACTGAAAAACTCTTGGCAGGAGCAAGCTCTGCCTTCATTGCCGCAAGGGTGAACTGTTCATTTGGCAGCAGCTTTCCCTCCATCGGGCCATGCGATTCGGGCACGCTGGGGTCATGGACCACGGCATCCAGTTCAGGCATCACGCCCGGCAACGGCGGCAGACCGCCATAACTCTTTGATAGCCCCATTGCCAGCACGCTGGGTTTGGCGCCGTTCGCGAGCGGTGAATCCGTCATGTGCCCATAACTCTCGGGCGTAAAGAGGACGTTGTTGAAGCCTTCCACCAAGTAGCGGTGACCATCGTAGAGGGCGCCCATCGGAACGTAGCGCAAAACGTCGTCCAATGACCACAACAGTGTGGGAACACCACCCTGGGCGGCAGGCTGCGCTTCAAGCGCCTTCAACTCCTCTTCCACGGGTGCGACAATCATGGCATACAATTCGGTCAACTGCGGTCTGGGATCAGCGTTGCGCGCACGGAGAGTCTTCAGGACCTCAAACGCCTTGGCGCGCAACTCGGCCGGCGTGGCCTGCAGCTCGATTTTCTTTCTCGTATCGGCCGTGACAACAATCTCGTAGGTATGATTCACGCCCAGCAACAACCGTACACCCAATACATGGGGACCAAGCTTCCTCAACGTATTCTGCAAATAGCTTTGCGCGGATTGATCGTTTCCTGAGGCTCCGCCCATTCGAACGGCCTCTGCATTCACCTTCAGCTCCGGATCGATGGTGCCGGCAACGTAAGCCGCGATTGCTGCGCCTTCCTGGTCCATGCTCGAGTTCAATTGCTTCAGTCTTGCGTCATCAGCGGGGGTGCGGGCCGCATTCGCTTGTAAGCCGGCGATGTCAACTGTAAGCTGCTCAAAGACGAGCGCCTTCTTTTCCAGCTCCGCCAGATCGCTCTGTGCCTTCTGCTGTGCGGCAGTCAGCTTCAAGGGCTCGATTTTGGCCGCGCCCTCGGGAGCGCCGCGCACAATGTCTCTCAGCTCCTGTTCTTTGAGTAGGTCGAGAATCTGTTCTGCCTCGCCAAGACGGTCATCCTCAATGAGAAGCTCTGCGAGCACGCGATAGGTCATCGATTTCGATTGCGCGAATCCGGCTTGCAGATCCTTGTCCATCCCCGCGATGTTTTTGCGAATCTGTTGGTAGGCGCACACTGCATCCATCCCGAAGAAGATCGCGTCCTCGGTACGGCCCTGGTCGCGGAACCCGATCATTAGCGTGGTTTCAATTCCGCCTTGAACCTCCGGATCGCCCACGGCCGTCGCCAATGACAGTGCGGCCAGTTCGCTGGCAAGCGCCTTCTCCGGCTCCTTCCGCGCCGAGTAGGCCCAGCCGATGGTCATCATCGCCAGCGCTTCACCACGCCGATCTTCCACCTCGTGCCAGATTGGCAGCGCATCGCTATCGTACTCCAGGGCCTCGTCTGTTTCTCCCAGGTTGGAATAATCTCGGCCCATATTATTCAGCGTCGCTGCTTCGCCGCGCCGCGTCCCGGTCTCGCGCCAAATCGGCAATGCCTGCTTGCTGTAATCCAGCGCCTGTTGCGGCTGACCCATGTCTGCGTAAGCTCTCCCAATGTCGTTGAGGGCCAACCCCTCCCCGATGCGATTTCCTATCTCGCGCCAGATGGGCAACGCCTGCTTGTAGTAGTCCAGAGCCGTCTGGTGTTGCCCTAGGTCGCGGTACAGGCGGCCGATGTTGTTCAGCGTCAGCGCTTCGGCCTGCCGGTTGCCTATGGTGCGCGATATCGACAGGGCCCGGTTAAAAACATCAAGGGAGTTCTGCTTCAATCCCATGTCCGCATACGCCCTGCCCATGCTGTTCAAGGTCAGTGCCTCGCCGCCCTGTTCTCCCACTTCGCGCCATATGGCGAGCGCCTGGTTGAAATGGTTGAAGGCCTCTTGGCCCCGGCCCATGTCGGAATAGGTCTCTCCCAGATTGTCGAGCGTGTTCGCTTCGCCGGCGCGGCCGCCTGCCTCCCGCAAGTTCGCCGGCAGTGATTCGTTGAGTTCCTTGAGAGCTCTTAACTGCCCCAGGTCGTGCAGCATGTCCCTCCTACTGAGAATCCGTCCGCCCTGCCCGCTGTCGCGGTCGTGCCAGATTGCGAGCGCCTCATTCAGGCGCTGCAGCGCCTCATCCCGTCGCCCTAGGTCGTTATACGCCCTGCCAATATTGTTCAGCGTGTTGGCCTCGGCTGGTCGTATCCTCAACTTGCGCCAAATCGCCAAGGTCTCGTCGAACAGCGCCAGCGCTTTGTCTTGCTGGCCCAAGTCGCTGTACACCCTGCCCATTGTGTTCTGCGTCATCGCCTGGCCGGCTTGGTTGTCCGCACGCTGTT
This sequence comes from Acidobacteriaceae bacterium, assembly GCA_003140705.1. Lineage (GTDB taxonomy): Bacteria > Acidobacteriota > Terriglobia > Terriglobales > Acidobacteriaceae > Telmatobacter. The sequence continues at coordinate 3,415 of PLKU01000251.1, read as the reverse complement.
CAATCTGCAAGGCCTCCTTGAGCCGTTCCAGCGCTTTTTGCATCTGCCCCGCTTGCCTGTACAGATAGCCGAGAGTAATCAGTTCAAACCCTTCGTCGCTCACCCGTCGCGTCGCGCGTGCATTATCGAGGTTTTGTTCATGCTGCTTGATCTGATCCTGGACGGACGAGGTTTGCGCGCCAGCAGCCGTGGCCGCAAGCAGCCCGAAACTCAGGCATGCAATGACTCGAATTCTCTGCGCCAAATTCATCGTTCTCCCTCCGTACTACCGGGTTGGCGCTGGATAGATTAGTTCGACCTGCTCTTCCCTGATGGCCGCTACGAACAGGCGTCCGTCATTTGGCAACCAAATTGTCACGCAGAAATGCTACCGTTTTGGTTACCGAATCGTGCGCTGCCTCGGGGTCCCATTTAATGTGGGCTCTCATTCCTTTGGCGGCGGGGTCGAATAAGGTCATTTCGGGCCCATCGAGGTTGAAGCCGTGCGTCGCTCCCGCGTATTCGACAGTGATTAGCTGAAAGTTATACTTGCTCGCGAGAAGTTTCTTGAACCCCGGAACGGCTTTGCCCTCGCCAAAAGAGTCATCGGTTCCGTAAAAAATGATCATCGGACCGCCGGTGAGCTGGCTGCCGCTCCCCTCAAACTCTTTCGTGAAGTGGTCGCACACCGGGTAGAACATGACATACGCGACGAATCCCTTGTCGGCGGCCATCCAATGCTGAACGTTGCTTTCCATGGCAGTTCTCAAGGCGACGTTGCCGCCCAATGAAAAGCCCATAATGCCTATGCGGTTGGGATCAACGGTGGGCAGTTTGCGTAGTTCCTTCAACGCCGCGAAGGCCATCGGCACGAAGTTGTCGGGCTTTGGCCGGTCCGTGGAGCCCCTATAAATTCCGGTCTTGAAGTCGACCTCGAAAACCCCAATCCCCGCACCGAGAAGCGGTTGGCGATAAAGCACGTTGCGCTGGTCGACACCGGTGGTGCCATGTATCAGAACAATCGCGGGAAACGGGCCTGAAGCATTTTCCGGAAGGTAGAGCGTGCCCGACACTCTATAGGGATGGGCGGTATCGAGTGAAGAAAAGTTAATCCTTGTCTGGGTTTGGGATGCTCCAATCGACGTTGCGGCCAGAACCATAAAACCCAAAGTGAGCCATCCGTTGCGCTTCACATGCTTCATCGTCAGCCTCCCGATCAGCTGAAGATTCCACCCTATTTCTCGGGTAACCAAACACTATACGCTCAGTCCGCTCAGTTGACGATGTTTCTTACGTCCAGTGCAAGGGTATGTGGCGGCTGGTAAGAACAGGTCTGGCGATCGCAGTACTCTTGACTTGTTTGCGCAGCATCCGCCCGGAATGACTCTGAATAAGCGGAAAACCTTTCGAGGAGCCGACATATCGGGGCAAATTAGGATCTGGCTCACCTTAGGTTTTCCAAACCGGAGTTGAGCGAAGGAACAGTTGAACGCAATGCGCCGCGAGACGTGTACGATGCCGGCAACGCATGAAAGAGGAACGATGATTGGCAACTTAGACGCAAACGAGGAGCGCCTGGCGCCGTCAAGATAAACAGGTCGATATTCTCAGCGCGCGAGCTCGGTCATGAGCCAAGCCCTGGCCATCTTCCAATCGCGCATGACACTTTGAGGGGAAATCTTCAGCACTTCTGCCGTCTCCTCGACGCTAAGGCCTCCGAAGAATCGGAGCTCGATGACCTTTGCTTTGCGCGGGTCGATCTGAGCCAATGCATCCAGCGCTTCGTCGACGGCGACAATTTCACGGTCCCTGGAGCCCGAGGCGATCTCGGGCACATCGTCCAGATTCAGGTGTAGTACCGCTCCGCCCCTTTTGGCCATTCCTTTGGCGCGGGCTCGATCTACCAGGATCCGCCGCATCATGTTTGCCGAAACCGCAAAGAAATGAGCTCGATCCTGCCAGCTGACGCTGTTCACCTCTACCAGCCGCAGGAAAACCTCGTGGACCAAGGCGGTGGCCTGCAAGGTGTTGCCGGCCCTTTCATTGCGCATGTATTTGGTCGCCATTCGGCGCAATTCCAGGTACACCTTCGGCGTAAGTTCCTCTAAAGCTTCCTGGTTGCCCCCGCTCCAGGCCTTCAGGAGTTGGGTGACGCTGGTTGGCTCCTCGCCCATAAGCTCTGCCGATGCAACGAATCATACCTCTTCACGCTCAATGCGAAAGATATTTCTGAGCCCGTGGTAGTTTTGCGCGGCAGTTCTCGCTTACCAAGATGAAGCAGACAAATATCGGCGACGGTGAAGCAACCGGTGTCAGCAGTGCCGGTTCTGCCTACGGTCAACCCTGAGAGGGCCTGCTTCGGCCCAACTCTCTAACCAGACCCTATAGGAGGTCCTATGAAATCGACGCACACGCAGTCTCGGAATATGGAAGGCATGGCTAAGCCAAGACTTCGCCAACTGCACAACGTTGTAGCAGTGCTGGCCGTCCTTGCTGGTCTCGCTGTGTTTGGCGGTCCCGCGGCGGCAACAGCTCAAACCGCGGCCGAATCGAAAGCCCAGTTTACCGGTTGGCTTCCGCAGGGACCGGAAGGGTCGTGGCTCTATACCGTCACCATTCCGGGATATACCTTCCAGGGGATTGAAACTTACTCGGCTGGAGGTGGCTACACGGAAGCCGACCAACTGTCCTTCAGCCCGATTGCGGTGGCCAGCGCGGGTCACGGCGCGTGGAAAATGACAGGCGAGAAGACATTCGTTCTTACCTACCTCAATCTCACGTTCGATGCCTTCAGCAGCGGCAATCCGACTGGAACGCTGAAAGTGCGCCAAAATACCAGGATTGACGAGAGCGGAAACTCTTACACCGGCTCGGGCGATTACACCTACTACGATCTGAATGGCAATCCCATTCCCAGCATCAGTGGAACCTTCACCATTACGGCGAAGCGGATTCTGGTGCAAGCGCCGCAGTAAGTTCGATGGAAACAGCAAGCCGACAGATGAAAGGGCAGCCAANNCTGCCCTTTTTCTGCGTTCTCTCGCCAACTTCCCGTGACGCACCCCCCACCCGTGATCCTTATGATCGTCAATCCTGTTGAGCGTCGAGCCTTTACAGATTGCGGTAAGATTGCCACTGAATCCCATGGTGGCTCCAACGAATCCGGGACATTGGCAACAAATGGAAGCGCTTTATCACGCCGCGCTGGAGACTTCCGGCGAGGAGCGGGAGGCGCTGTTGGCGCAATCCGATCCCGAGGTCAGGCGGGCCGTGGAGGCCTTGCTGGTCCACGAAGGCTCGGGCGAAGGGCTGCTGGACCACCCCGCATGGGAGTTGGCAAACAGCTTCCTGGATCCACCGAGCTTGCAATTCGCCCCGGGAGAGCAACTCGGCCCCTATCGTGTGGAAGCCAAGATCGGCGCCGGTGGCATGGGCG
>PLKU01000544.1 GCA_003140705.1 Acidobacteriaceae bacterium | reverse complement strand
GCTGCAGCAGCCCGAACGGCCCGGCACGGTTCGGGCCAATCCGATTCTGCATCCGCGCCAAACCTTTGCGCTCCATCCAGACGGCCAATGCGAACAGAGTGGGAAAGATCGCAATGATGGCGATCACGCTCAGGACAACACCGGCAATTTCCTGCAATCCAGCAGGCAGAAACCCCACAATCCAGTGCCTGAGAAGCACAAAGATCTGATCAGCGTTTTCGCTCACGACCGTGCCTCCCCTTCTTCCGGCTTCGCGGCTGCGGCGGCAACTGGCTTGGATGGTACCGCGGCTTTGGCGGCGGCAGCAGCAGCAGCCGCCGTCGCCTTGGCGTCCGCTTTGGCCTTCTCCTCGGCCAGCCTCGCGTCCACTTCGGCTGCCTCAGTTGGATGAATTTTGTGATAGTGCTCGTTTGATTTGGCCAGCTTCTCGCGGTCGAAGAGCAATCCGCCAAACCGGTCTGTCGTGCTCAGTTCGAATTCAGTGTCCATCTTGATAGCTTGAAACGGGCAAACCTCGACACAAATCTGGCAGCTCATGCAGANNTCGCGTCGAAGGGACAAACCTCAACGCAAATCTGGCAGCTCATGCAGACCGAAATGTCGATGTCGAACCGGGCAGGATAAAACTGAGGCTTACCCAAAGCGTCTGGTTTCTTGTCAGCGCTCTTGACGATGTAAATGCACTTGGGCGGGCATTCCTTCTCGCAAATCTGGCAGGCCACGCAGCGCATCCCCGCCTCCCAATCTCCACCGTCGTACACCAGGAAGGGAAAGTCGCGGGTCGCCTCAATAGGGGCGATTCGTTCTTCCGGATACTGGACCGTCGTGAGACGGTCTGCGGACACAAAACTGCCCACGAAGTTTCTCGCCGTCTCCGCCAGCCCTCTCAAAATCCCTTCGCCCAGCAATTACGCCTCCCAAGATCAAGTTCTAGCTGCCAGCGTCTAGAGTCTGGTCTCCCCCGGCACAATCAAACACCTGGCTTGAAACCGAAATGCTCATCGACCGCAAGAACGGCTAGCAGCTACTAGCTGCCTTACCGATCCACTTCCCCCAGCACAATATCCACGCTTCCAAAGATCAGCACAACATCAGCCACGTTCTGGCCGATTGCCATATCCTCAAGCACGGTGAGATTGATCAAACTGGGTGGCCGAATCCTATAACGATAAGGATTAGGTCCTCCATCGCTAATCAGATAAAAGCCCAACTCCCCTTTTGGCGCTTCAATCCGCCCGTATGCCTCGCCGGGCTTCGGACGGAAGCCACGTATCTTCGCCTTCGGATCCATGACTGGCCCGCCGGGAATATCCTTCAGCGCCTGCTCCAGAATCTTGACTGACTCCCGCATCTCTAGCAGTCGGATCATGAAACGGTCGTACACGTCCCAATGATCTCCCAGCGGCACGCGGAAGTTGAATCGGTTGTAGATCCCGTAGCCATCCACCTTGCGAATGTCATAGTCCACGCCGGAGGCCCTCAGCATGGGTCCAGTTACGCCAGCGTTGATCGCCAACTCCGGCCGCAGAATGCCCACGCCCTGCGTGCGTGCCATAAGAATCTCATTCGAGCAAAGCAGCCGTTCTATCTCTTCGCTGAACCCAGGCAGTCCGGCCACCACCTTACGGGTCGCATCGAGCCAGGCTGGTGTTGCATCCACTCTGCAGCCGCCAAAGCGCATGTAGTTCACCATCATGCGTGCGCCGGTCAGCGCTTCAAACAGGTCAAGAATCTTTTCCCGCTCGCGGAAGGCGTACATCAGCGGCGTGCCGCTTGCCCCCATCTCCTGGATCAGAAAACCGATTGACGAAGCGTGGTTCTGTACGCGGGTCAACTCGCCGAGGATCACGCGCAGATATTCAGCGCGTTCGGGAACCGCCTGCCCAGTCAGCTTTTCCACCGCTAACGCATACGCCCAGTTATTGGTCAGCGGGCAGATGTAGTCCAAACGATCTGTGAACGGCATCGACCCCAGGTAGCTCGTACCTTCGGCAATCTTCTCGTGATTGCGATGCAAATAGCCGAAGACAGGCTTCAGCCGGATCACACGCTCGCCGTCCAAGGCCACGTCCATCCTGAAAACGCCGTGCGTCGAGGGATGATGAGGGCCCATCGCCACTTCAAGCAGATCCGCATCGCCGTCCGGCACAATGACCTGCGGCCGGTTCCAGCCGTCCGGCTTGTTCTTGCTGCTCGCATCTGCGCTGGGTGTGGGGGTCACTGTCATTGGCTTGGACCTTTGCCTTCCTGGCCCGAGCCCGCTTCCTTTGCCTGGTGCGCCAACGCGCGAGTCAAGACCTCATCGTGCGCAGTCGGTTCATATTCAAAGTCGTCCGGCTCCACGTAATCGCGCCGCATGGGATGGTCTTTGAACTCGTCCCACATCAGCAGGCGGCGCAGGTCGGGATGTCCTTTGAACACAATGCCAAACAGATCGAAGATCTCGCGCTCCTGAAATTCGGCGGAACGCCACACCGGGGTGAGCGAAGGCAATTCCACCTGGTCGGTGCGATTGACTGTCTTCATGCGAATCACCACCGGCCCGTGCCCCTTGGCCATCGAGTAGAGGTGATACACAGCTTCAAGGCAGCCCGGCTCGATGCGCTTCTTCGCAGGCGGCGATCGCAGCGTGCGCGGCTTCGCCTATGAGGAGCTCTCACCGACGCAGACCGTTCCAGTCTTCGGCGAAACGGGCCAACCGGTGATCGGACCCAATGGCGTGCCCGAGACACAAACCATCAGAATCGGCGGCAAGGACATTCTGACCGGCACCGTGGAGGTGGAACGCGATCTGCCGCGTAACTTTGGTATCGCAGTGTTCACGGACTACGGCAACGCCTTCGACCACTTCGGCGATTCGCTTTTATACGCGGCAGGATTCGGCGTGCGTTACCGCCTGCCCGTCCTGACGGTTGGCATCGACCTCGCCCAGCCGCTGAATCGTCCAGGCGCCGGACCGCGCCTCAACATCGACTTTTCGACGAAGCTATAGGAGCCCCATGCGCCGTCGCGTCCTCCTGATCGCGGTCCTCATCACGGCGCTTGCGCTGGCGGTGCCGACTGCCGTGGTCTACTACGCGGCGTTCACGCAAAGCGGCTTGCAGTTCATCGTCAATCGAGTGCCGGCGAGGATCGCCGGCGTGCGCCTGACGTTCGTCAACGTACGCGGCACGCTGGCCGACGGCGTGCGCATCGAGCGGTTGGAAATCGATCAGGAACGGGTTTATCTGCGCTTTGAGGATGTGCGCGCACGCATCGATCTGCGTTCGCTCTTGTGGCAGACCATCCATGCTCCACAGGTATCCGCGCACACTGCGTTCATTTGGGTGAAGCCCCACAAAGAGGAGCCGGCAAGCGCGGATCCGCACTTCCTGCCACACGGGCTCGTCATTCGCGCAGACAGCGTGCATGCGGATGCCGCAACTCTCGTGTTACCCAACGGCCAGCGCATGGACGGGACTCAGATCGACGCCGCCGGATTTATCCGGCGGCACACGATTCGCATATTGAACAGCGTGCTGACCATGGGGAGCGTGCAGCTTACCGGCGACACCGACCTCGGCGCGGCGAATCCGCTCACGTTA
>PLKU01000144.1 GCA_003140705.1 Acidobacteriaceae bacterium | reverse complement strand
CATGATCGTGAAGACACTGCCAGAATAGGAGAGGGTTTGTCACAGACCGCGATTGGAATTATGCAAGGGCGTCTGAGTCCGCCCGAAAATGGCCGATTTCAGTCCTTTCCACGCAATTCTTGGCGAGAAGAAATTGTTCGGGCTCGCGAAGCTGGGCTTGACTACATTGAGTGGATTTATGACGATTACGGCTCATCCGCAAATCCCATTACCGCGGAGGAGGGCATAGCAGAATTAAACTCACTCAAGAAAAAGTATGGTATAGGGACACCAGCTATTTGCGGGGACTGGCTGATGGACTTTCCGCTCCTGCGCTGCGGGGACGAAGAACGTGCGAAGCGCGAGCATGTTCTCCATCAGCTGCTAGGTTGGGGAAGGAAAATCGGTGCTTCACGGCTGGTGTTGCCATTCGTGGACACTTCGGCGATCAAAACAGAGGAAGAGAAGCGTATTGCGCTTCGCATCTTGGAAAGCGCTCTTCCGGTGTCCGAAGAGACCGGAGTGGAGATGCATTTGGAGACCGATCTAGGCCCCTCCGACTTCGGACACTTCTTGGCACGCATCCCGCATACAATGATCAAAGTGAATTACGATATTGGAAACAGTTCTGGTCTTGGATATATCGCCCGAGAAGAGTTTGCCTCATATGGCGATCGCATCGGCAGCATTCACATCAAAGATCGTCGACGCACACAAAATGGTGCTGTCATAACGAAGCCGTTGGGGGAGGGCAGTGCAGATTTTGAGGATGTCTTCGCGAGCATTCGCAATGTCGGCTATTCCGGCGGTTTCACACTACAGGTTGCGCGCGGGGAGGAAGGCGACGAAGTGAACTGGGCGAAACAACAGATCGCCTTTGTCCGTCGCCACTGGGTCTAAAGAGAATGGATCTTAAACTGACTGATCGTGTTGCGTTCGTTGCTGGTTCCTCGAGAGGTATCGGCAGGGCTATTGCATCCGCGCTCCTTCGTGAAGGGTGCCAGGTCTGCATTTCTGGCCGCGATGGTGTTGCCCTGGATGCGACGAGCCAACTCTTGCGTGCGAGCTTTGGGGACAGGGTTCTTGCCATTCCTGGAGATCTTACGGAACTATCCGCGATCCGTGATGCTATCGGTGCAGTCAACCGTGTATGGGGCGGTCCGGACATCTTGGTAGCTAACATCGGAAGCGGCACTGGCGAGCCGGGATGGCAACAAGAAGAGAGTGAATGGGAGCGCCTATTCAAAGTTAATTTCTTCGGCAGCGTCCGCCTGGCGCAAGTCGCGATCCCATATATGCAACCGAATGGCGGCAGCATTTTGTTTCTAGGATCCATTGCCGCCGTGGAGACAACGCCTGCTCCTCTTCCATACAGTGCCGCTAAAGCTGCGCTCCTCAATTACAGCAAGAACTTATCCCGCGCCCTGGCTCCATGCAAGATTCGTGTGAACTGCCTTGCCCCAGGGAACGTGTTTTTCCCCGGCGGATCTTGGGACCGGCATCTCCAACGCCACCGAGAGGAAGTGGAACACTACGTTTCAAGTNNTTGCAGATTTTGCTGCATATTTGGTATCGCCGGTCTCCGGTTTTGCGACGGGAGGATGCTACATCATGGATGGCGGGCAGACGCGGAGAATCTGAATTGAAGGGAGCGCCACTTATGACCGACGGAAGAACCAATCGCGCAACGACGCTCTTCGATCTGCATGGCCGCGTCGCAATCGTTACAGGAGGCGCGGGCCTGTTGGGCTACAATCACGGCGCAATTCTCGCAGCCGCGGGTGCTCAGGTCGTGTTGCTTGACCTTGCCTCAGCTCACCCTCAGGCGCGTGCGAAGCAGTTGACCGAGGAGTTCGGTCCAGAAGCGCTGGGCGTAACCTGCGATATCACCCGCGAGCCTTCCATAGAGGACGCTCGAGGGCAAATTCTCGAAAAATTCGGCCGTTTCGACATCCTCATCAACAATGCAGCGAACAACCCAAAGGTGGAGGAAGGCAACACGGCTTGGTCGCGACTGGAAAACTTTCCGCTCGAAGTCTGGGATTCAGACATCCGCGTGGGATTGACAGGTGCATTTCTGTGCAGTCGAATATTTGGGGCGGAGATGGCGAAGCGCGGGTCAGGAGTCATCATAAATGTGGCATCAGATCTCGCAGTCATCGCACCCGACCAGCGGCTCTATCGCGTTGACGGACTACCCGAGGACCAGCAGCCCGTGAAGCCGATAACGTATTCTGTAGTCAAAACGGCTCTCCTTGGACTGACACGATACTTAGCGACGTACTGGAGCACTGCAAACATTCGGGTTAATGCCATTTCTCCAGGAGGCGTCTTCAATGACCAACCTGAGGTTTTCCTGAGCAGGGTGAAAGAGTTGATTCCGATGGGACGAATGGCCGAAAGGGACGAGTACCAGGGAGCAATCCTCTTTCTATGTTCAGATGCATCCTCGTATATGACCGGAGCAAATCTCGTTATCGATGGAGGCCGCAGTTGCCTTTGATGCCGTCCGATCTCGAAAGTTCGACTTTGTTCTCAGTTNNGTGCTTACGGGAGCTTCCGGTTTCCTGGGCCGCACCTTTGCTCGCACATTGCTGGCCAATGGCGCGCGCGTGGTTGCGCTTGGACGTTCCGAACGCCTGCAGCGAGAGGCTGACGGATGGGCGCGGGAGTTCGGCGCAAACAATCTTTCGATTCACCGCGTTGATATGTATGACATTGCCGCGCTAAGTAAAATCCTGGATCAAATCGCAGCCGAAGAGAAATCCATCGATGTATTGGTAAACAACGCGCATGAGCTGGGACCTGGCACAGGCTTTAACGTACCGGAAGGATCACTGGATAACGCGACCATGGAGACCTGGATGCGCAATCTGACGGGGGGCGTATACTGGGCAGCGCTGACTACTCAAACACTCGGCGCACGAATGAAAAAGCAAGGCGCAGGCAGCATCATTAACATCTCTACAATGTATGCAATTGTTGCTCCCCGGCCACAGCTGTATGCTGGAACGGAGTTTATCAATCCTCCTGGGTATTCCGCATCCAAGGCTGCGCTCCTAAGCTTCACTCGGTACGTCGCATCCTTCTGGGGAATGCATGGTATTCGCGCAAATGCTATTCTTCCGGGTCCGTTCTCGAACACCGAAGATATTGACGAGGCCAACGGTGTCGATCAGGATAGTCCTTTCTTGCAGCGTCTCAGAAGCTACACTTGCCTGGGACGAATCGGCAGGCCATACGAACTCTCCGGTGCCCTGCTGTTTCTAGCCTCCGATGCTTCGAGCTTCATGACAGGCCAGACAATTACTGTAGATGGTGGATGGACCGCCGTTTGAAAACAGAAGCAGCAGGACAGCTTTTCCGACCCTGCGAACAGGGTGTAACTCAACTATGCCAAGCTCTTCTAAAGTAAGCTGGACGGTTGATTCCCCTCGAATCCGAGGGTGGAATTGTTCTCATTCTTGTAGCGCGAGGAATTCCCTTCGGAGATCATCATTTCGCCCTCGGAGGATTAGCAGGGTCCGCAAACGAGGTTGATTGCCGGGATCTGGAACTCATTCTGGCCCATACGGCTCCACTGTGGGCCGAACTGCGCGGCCGGCGTCTTTTCCTGACAGGCGGCACGGGATTTTTTGGCTGCTGGCTTGTAGAGAGCTTTTGCTACGTCAATCGGCTCCTCGGTCNNCCAAAAGTGCCCGCACCTTGCGTCCGATCCAGCTTTAACTTTCCACGCCGGTGACGTGCGTAATTTCGTGTTTCCTGCCGGAGAATTCGGGTACGTCATTCACGCGGCGACAGGAGCTCGCACGAAGGAGGCCGAGGATACTCCGCTTGATATGCTTTCCACCATCATTGCCGGCACAGAGCGTACACTGGAATTCGCCGCTACACACAGAGCCCAAAAGTTCCTGCTGACCAGTTCGGGAGCGGTCTACGGCCGGCAGCCTGCCGGTTTGACGCACGTGCCGGAAAGCTACGCCGGAGCTCCCGATTCGCTTGTCCCGGCGAGTGTGTATGCAGAAGGCAAACGAATTTCCGAGCTCTTGTGCTCGATATACCAGGAAAAATCCAGCCTGGAATGCAAGATTGCACGGTGCTGGGCCTTTTGCGGTCCCCATCTTCCGCTCGATCAGCATTTCGCCGTTGGAAACTTCATTGGAGATGTCCTTGCGGGCCGTCCCATTCAGATTCTGGGGGACGGAACGCCGAGGCGTTCGTATCTCTATGCCGCCGACCTCGTCATCTGGTTATGGACCCTTCTGTTTCAGGCGCCAGCGCTTGTGCCGTTTAACGTCGGTTCGGCACGGGACGTGAGCATTCTGGAACTCGCTCAAGCCGTGGCCGCAACTCTCAACCCGGAAGCGGAGATCCGCATGATGGGAAAGGCTGTCCAAGGTGCTGAGCCTGCTCGCTATGTACCTTCCATTGGTAGGGCCAGGGAAATGCTCGGGCTGCGCGAGTTTACCGCGCTCGAAGAGGCTATTCGACGCACTGCGGCGTGGAATCAGGAGTAAGGGATGTCAAGGCAGCTTCTTGGTTGTTCCCTGAGTCCGTTGACTCACTCCGCTTCGCGGCGCACCGTAAGATAAATAGGGTAATGTCCCTGAGCAATTACGATCAACCACCCGAGCCAATTGCCAAAATTCACACTTTGCACAAAGCCTATCAACCTACTCAGTTTAGTCGTTGTTCATCCAACTCAAACACGAAGGGTCGCGTCAGCCTGTCCAAGAAGAATTCGGCTCCGAGCGAAAGCAGCGTGACTGGATACTTCTTGTTTAACTTTTTCACCGCGCGTCTGCACCATATTGGATTGATCTCCGTGCGCATTGTGCGTGCGAACGACGGATCACGTCCAAGAAGGCGGACCCAAAGCGGCAGCATCCATCGCCAAACAAGAGGTGGTTGCGGCACAAGGTAGTGTCCTTCGTAATACGAGAGATAATTGGGCACTTCGGCATGCAGAATGCCCCCCGGGCGCAAGACGCGCACTCCCTCCTCCAGCACCTTGATGGGATCCTCAGTGTGCTCCAGAACATTCCTCGCGTACACGACGTCAAAGGAGGCGTCGGCAAATGGCAGGATGTCGTCTTTCACCCGGACAATACGTTCCGGACTGAGTCCGTTCGCGGCAAAAAGCTCTCGCGAAGCATTGAAGGAACTCCCGAATCCCTCTGCGTCCCTCTCGGTGCCAAACCCGTCCAGTTCGTAGTGCTTGATCCATGTCGCCAAGTTCGTTCCGTATCCTGAACCAATCTCAAGCAGCTTCTTACCGTGCAGGAGAGTGAAGTTCTCCAGCAGTTTCCCCTTCTTCAATGGCCTACCCAAGCCCAGATGATCTCGTGCGGCCACCTCTGCAGGCATCTTGTTAACAGTCTCAAAAAACAGCCCGACAGATTTCTCTGCCATTCTTCGAACAGAATCGGGAACTATAAGCGCATCGGTGAGCATAACACGAATTATATCTTCTTCTTTCCCGCGTGCACGCGGAGGAATTACCACTATTGGTCCATAGGGGATTAGATAGACTATGTCGGCGTCCATTGGGGGCCAACAAAAGCTATGCTAAACTTTGGATCGATGAAAAGGATTATGACTTTGCGTCTGGAAAGCGCAGGAATTGTCGGACGATCCGGAGGGGTGCGGAATGAATAAGAAGTTGATCACCATTCTAACCCCCTGCTTCAATGAAGAGCTCAACGTCCGCGAGATTCATCGGCGAGTGATGGCAATGGCGGCGGAGTTGCCCGAGTATCGATTCGAGCTCTGTTTATCGACAACTCCTCAAAGGACGGCACCGTTGCTGTGTTGCGCGAGATGGCTGCCGAAGATCCGAGCGTCAAGGTCATCGTCAATGCACGTAACTTTGGTCCCGACCGTTCGGGAATGCATGCGTTCCTGCAGGCTGAGGGAGATGCAGTGGGATCTGTAGCGGCCGATCTGCAGGATCCGCCCGAGTTATTCGTTGAGATGATTCACGAATGGGAACAAGGTCATGCTATTGTTGCTGCCGTCAAGAACACAAGCGACGAAAGCGGTCTGATGTACCGTGTGCGTACAGCTTACTATCGTCTTGTAGCCCGCCTGACGAATGTCGAGGTCCTGGAGCATTTCACAGGTTTCGGGCTCTATGACCGTTCCATCGTGGAGCAGATTCGAGCTAATTTTCGTGACCCTTACCCTTACTTTCGCGGGATGATCGCCGAGCTTGGACTGCCTCCCGCCAAAGTCTATTACAATCAGAGACGCCGAGAACGCGGTACAACCAAGAACAATTTCTATGCCCTCTACGATCTGGCCATGCTTGGCATTACCAACCTCTCCAAAGTGCCGCTACGCCTCGTGATCGGGTGTGGTTTCATCTCAGCTACGATCAGCTTCGTGTTGGGAGTAATCTATCTGGCCTACAAGCTTACTTTCTGGAACAGCCCTCGCGAGGAATTCCTCGCCAATATGATTGTCAAAGCCGCTGGAGGAATAGTCTCACAACATAACAGGAAAACGAGGAGCTGAAATTCCATGATGCGAAATGAGCGATGTCCGCTCTGTGGATCGGAGACGGAGCACGTCTTAAAGCTTCGTTTCGGCGCAAAGATGAAGCTGCCAACAGAACCCGAAATCAGACACTGTGCACCTGACAATTTCCTCTTTGTGACAGACGGGTGTCAGTCTGATTACGATCAGTATTACCAATCTCTGGCAAACGATTCCATCCATACGGAGCTGTCGGGCGGGGACCTCCGGTCGCCGATCTCGAAGGTGCAATTGAAACGACTGGCGTCGGCGTTGGACGGGTTCTTTGACCAGACGAGGAAAGTACTGGATTTTGGTTGTGGAGAAGCGGCCCTACTTGTGGAGCTCGCCCGCGAATTCCCGTCATCGTCCTTCTTCGGATTCGATCCAGGGCCTGCCGCGCAGGTCGGCGCAAGAAAGGGAATGGCGCTGGGCTTACGTAACCTTTCGATTAACGACCTTAAGGCGTGCATGGAACGCGGGCCTTATGATCTCGTCATTGCATCGCATGTCGTAGAGCACTTGCTCGATTTTGACGTGTTTCATTTATTGAACGACTTATTAAATGAAAACGGCCTGCTCTATGTTGAAGTCCCTGATTCGCTCCGGTACGAAACGTGCAAGCGTCAGGAGTTTCTTTACTATTTTGATAGACTGCACGNNCCACCGCGCATGGCTTCGGCTATGCCAGCCATTTTGAATACGTGTTTCCATATAGAGATGGCAATGGGTATCCCGCTCTGGGCATGCTGTTCAGAAAAGGAGGACGTGCAGTCAGGATCTCCTCGCCGAGCATCCTCGACGCGACAAACCGATATATTGTGCAGGAGAAACAAAGAGCAAAGGCGGTCGCGGGGCAATTGAATGCGTTTGACGGCATCCTGGTTTGGGGTGCGGGTGACAACTTCTTCCGGTCCCTCGAAAACGGCGGTCCGCTCTCCGGTGAGCGCAATATGGTCGTGCTGGACCGTCGACCGCTCGAAATCTTGATTGGGGACCGGAAATACAAGGCTGCAGAGCCCCAGGACGGCGTTCGGCGACACCCGTGGCCGGTTGTGGTTACGGTGTCAGAGGGAAGAGAATCGATCAGCGAGCAGATCATTCAGATCGATCCTGGCAGACGCATATTCTTCGTGTAGGTGCAGGTTTCGGAGCATCCTAGAACAGTATCTTCGAATGGAGGAATTAGGCGTGCCGGTAAGGAAAGTTAGCCCACTGGATCTGGAACTAGTTCTCAGCCATACGGCTCCGCTGTGGGGCGAAATGCGCGGACAAAGCCTTTTCCTGACTGGGGGCACGGGGTTTTTCGGCTGCTGGCTGGTGGAGAGTTTTTGCTACATCAACAGACTCCTCGGACTGGGCGCTGAGATGACGATTCTTACGCGAGATCCGGAGGCATTTGCCCAAAAATGTCCGCACCTGGCATCCGACCCAGTGGTAACTCTCCACGCCGGCGACGTGCGCAATTTCGTGTTTCCTGACAGAGAGTA
>PLKU01000388.1 GCA_003140705.1 Acidobacteriaceae bacterium | reverse complement strand
GCTGCCTCCATCGATTCCACCGAAGACACTTGCGCCCGGTAATCGCGGAAGTCCGGATAGGAGATGCGCATTGAATCGTCGCTGTGAGCGAGATTGCTGTTACTGAGGACGACAATCCGATCGCCGTGCGGCACCGCCAACGGCTTGAGAAGCACGGCGTTCACCAGCGTGAACACCATGGTGTTCACNNGAAAACCAGGGATGCGTGAGAATCGAACGCAGGGCGAAGCGCAGATCGTGTCCCATGGAATCCTCTACGGCGAACCATTTCCGCCGGTTCCGTGGATTTACGAAATAGTTCAACAAACGCCGGAGGGTCCAGGAACGCCGCTGTGCCTGGTTTGTGGCTAGCCAGGCCTTTGAAAGACCTTCGATTCAAGCAACTGTAGGCTCGTCGCACAATGAAGTGGCCAAGGGATGAATTAAAAACTCCACTGCTCTCTGGTAGACCAGAGAAAAGGGCAACTCAAAGGGAGATGAGCTACTCGGAGAAGAATTCTCTGGTGGATCATTTGTACGCAAATAGTCCGAAAACGGGGTGGTTTTCGATATGTCAGTTATTGATTCTAAAGCACATGACTCGCTGGCTGGAGGAGAGTCATTCGAACTCTCGATAGAGGTTTTGCAAGCGATTGAAATTAAAAAGTTTAGAGGAGATACATTTCTCTTCAGTGGAACTTTCAGTGACGTCTCTGTCACGGACTCTGGACCATCGAGCGCGGTCGATTGCTGGAGAGGCTAAAGGATTGGATCAATAGGCCCACTGCTCTCTGGTCGACCAGCGGACGCCCCGTAGAAATGCCACCCACACATCACGTTCGAGAAGCCAACTTGCACTAAGACATATCGGTACCAATCGGCGCTCCAATGAGTGAGTTGGCGATTATGCGCTCGTTGACAAGGTCAGTGGCCAAAAGACGATGGCATCGAAGCCTAGCGAACGCGAATGATCCGCCCGGCGACGGATGCTTGTTGAGCACATTCCGCGTGGAGTTACGGGAATTAGCTTGAGGGTCGCTTACCATTATTCGTCCGAGGTCGTCCAAAAAAAGCTCGCGATGAGGCTTCTTATTCCCTTCGGCCTCGCACCTGTTCAGCGTTGGGCGTTCCGCCGCCAAACAGCGGGAGAGCTACCAACATGCCGCACGAAAACGCGCGTGAGATGGCTCTGATCAACGAAGCCACAAGAAATCGCAACCTCGTTGAGAGGCATAGCACTCTCGTAGATGATGCGCTGTGCGAGGGCAATTCGCCTGTTCAGCACCCAGCGATGGGGCGAAATGCCCAGGGCGGTCTTGAAGCCACGGGTGAGTGAACTCACTGAGGTGGCGGACGCGTTTGCTACATCGGCAAGGCTGACATCCTGGCTTAGGTTAGCCTCAATGTATTCGAGAGCATGACGAAGTTGACGAGCGGTAAGGCCAAGCCTGTTGCTCGTAGCCCTTGTCGTGAAACCGCCGTATGCTTCGGCAATGTGGTCACGCACGGCAAGAAATATGGAATCCAGGTATAGGGCACTGACCTCCTGCGGTCGCTCCAGTGCAGGCAGCATCGCTTGCATCAAGTGCAGCATGACTGCGTCGTAACGTGGCTCTTGCAGGTCGTAGCGAAAGTCAAGAAAGCTCCTGCGGCGCTCCGCTGCAAAATCCCGAAAGCTGTTAATTGGCAGGAAGACTTGCAACGTGTCGAAAGGATCTCTGATGTCTGCACACCATGACCTGCGCATATCGTACAGAGCTAGTGCACCAGCTTCAGAAGCCGGTTTCCGCTTGTGATGACCGTCGCAAAACACGTTGATCGGTCTGAATGGGCGGAGTTCCACCGACACGATGACCTGATCCGCCAAAGGCGTTTGTTCGAGCAAACCGAGATTCGGTTTGTCGTGCCGATACCGCGCAAAAAAGAGTGGTCGCTCCGAGCGGTTTGAGACCGAGCGAACCTTCTCAAATTCGGGGCGATTTTCACTCACAAATCCGGGAACTCCAAATCGCTCTCGGACTGCGTCGCGGTTGACGGTCATTTCTCCCTCCTCGGGAGGTCAGCTCTGTCTTGGATGATAAACGCCTCGTTCTTGCCTTCGCAACGCGACGAAGAGTGCTCCGAATGTGCCAGTGGTGCCCGGAATATCCAAGACTGAGGAGCAGCGATCTCAATACATCTAGATCTACCAGGATCATCTGGGAGGTCGGAATGATCGAAGGTCGAATAAAGGCTCAGTTGACGCGCTCTGCAGGAGAAGGAATGACATCCAGGCAAATGAGAAAGCCCCTCAAGGGAGGAATAGCAGTGGGTCTTGATATTCCGACCGATCTTTCGCCGGCGGCTGTCGCGGCGATTTCTGAAACCTTGCGCCAATTGCTCGCAGACGTCTTTGCGCTCTATATGAAGACAAAGAATTTTCACTGGCACATGAGTGGACCTCATTTCCGCGACTACCACCTGCTCCTCGACGAACAGGCGGCGGGAATTTTCGCGATGACGGACCCGATTGCGGAGAGGGCTCGCAAGATCGGCGGCACAACGCTGCGCTCCATCGGCGACATCGCCCAACATCAACGATTGCTCGACAACGATGAACAATCTGCCACAGCCAAGAGCCTGCTCGAGGAATTGTTCGCCGACAGCCGCTGTTTGACGAAGCTCATGCTTGCAGCTCATGACGTTTGTGATGAATTCAAGGATGTCGCTATGGCAAGCCTGCTTGAAGTTTGGATAAATGAAGCCGAATGTCGCACGTGGTTTCTACACGAGACGCTGCATGGTTGGAACTGATCTGCGCGATTGCACATGAACGACTAGAGAGAGGAAATTGAAATGAAACGAATCCTGATCATCGAATCGAGCCCGCGAGGAGCGGAGTCTGCGAGCCGTCAACTAACCGAAACATTGCAAGAGCGCCTAAGGTTTCTATATCCGAACGCAAGTTTCGTTGAGCGCGACTTGGCGACAGACCCACTTCCGCACCTGGACTACCAGACCGCAAAGGGGATCTCTACCAAAGACAAAGCAGAGGCAGAGTCCCTAAAGGATGCACTCCGTCTTTCAGACGAACTCTCGGAGGAGCTGTTGTCCTCTGACCTGCTCGTAATTGCATCTCCCATGTGGAATTTCGGACTGCCTTCTTCTTTGAAGGCATGGATCGACCATATTGTGCGCGCCGGAAAGACATTCAACTACGCGGGAGCGGGAGTTGAGGGCTAGCCAAAGGGAAGAGAGCAATCCTGGTACTCGCGTCCGGCGGAGTCTTCTCGGAAGGGCCGTGGAAGTCGTGGGACACCGTGGAGCCTTATTTGCGCCTAATTCTGGGCTTCATCGGGATTCATGATGTGCAGACTGTGCGTGCGCAAGGTATGAACATACCGGGGATTTCCGACAACGCGATTCCCGATGGCGAAAAGACAATCGAAGCCCTTGCACTCTAAAGGAGAGAATATGATCAACCACATCATCTTGACTGTAAGCGATGTCGAACGCTCGCTGGTGTTCTACGACGCGGCACTGAAACCCTTGAATATCAGATTTTTCCTTCCCTACAAAGGCGAACGTGGTCATCCCGACCTGTGGGGATTGGGAGATGGAAAGAGGGCATGCTTCTGGCTCAAGCAAGGGAAGCCTGATCCTGGTTCGATCCATTGGGGCTTCGACGCCGAGAATAACGCTCAAGTCGATGAGTTTTATCAAGCTGCAATAGTAGCTGGAGCGACGGACAACATATCACCGCGGGCGCGACTGGAATACTATCCAGGATATTACGCGGCCGATGTATTGGATCCCGACGGGTACTCATTCGAGGTGGTTCATAAGAGTTGATCGATCCGCCAACCTTCTTCCAAATGGTGGATTGGTTACCGGGAAACCGGCCCGTGTTCAGCGACCCGCATTCGCTGAGCTGGCATAGTCTCGAATGGCGACTTCAGGCTGAGGCACGTTTCCAGAACTCGCGCGTCTGGATACGTTACTCGGCGATT
>PLKU01000148.1:4326-21183 GCA_003140705.1 Acidobacteriaceae bacterium | reverse complement strand
TCGTCCATGTCGGGATTGCCGGCCCAGGCCTCGGGAATGAGCATGGCCATGACGTGGGGCAGGGAACGGCCCGATTGGAAGAGGAACTCTACGGCGTTGTCCAGGGATGCAGAGTCGCTGCCTCCGGGGGTGATGACGGGGTAGAGCTTCTCGATCTGGCCGTCATAAAGAGAGCTCTCCAGCACAGACTGGCGCGCGTTCATCCAGCTCACNNCACTGTATTGATTTCACCGTTGTGCGACACGTAGCGGTAAGGATGCGCGAGTTTCCAACTGGGAAACGTATTGGTCGAAAAACGCTGGTGGACGAGGCAGAGTGCGCTCTTTACAAGAGGATTAGCCAGCTCGTAGTAAAACTTCTCAATCTGCGGCGCCAGCATGAGGCCTTTGTAGACGATGGTGCGGCATGAGAACGATGGCACATAAAAGGTGCCCTTGTCTTCGATTTCAGATTCCAAGATCTCGTTCTCGGTGCGGCGGCGGATTCTGTAGAGCAGGCGCTCAAATGCGTCTTCTTCCAGCCCGGCAGGACGGCCGACGAACAACTGCTCGATGTAAGGCTGCGATGCACGTGCCTCCCGACCGATGGCGTCGCCGTTGATAGGCGTATCCCGCCAACCGAGTACGGTGAGACCCTCTTCCTGGGCGATACGCTCGAAAATGCCCTCGCATTGCAAGCGATTATGTTTTTCCACAGGCAGAAAGCACATGGCCACGCCATAGGCGCCAAGCTCTGGTAACTGAATCCCCAGCTCAGCACACTCGCGCACAAAGAAGGCATGGGGGAGCTGAATCAAAATGCCGGCGCCATCGCCGGTCTCCGGGTCGCACCCTGCGGCTCCACGGTGCGTAAGGTTGATGAGGACCTCCAGGCCCTTGCGGATAANNTCTCGCCCCGAATGCTGGCGACCAATCCCATACCGCAGGCATCATGCTCATTCCGTGGATGATAGAGGCCCTGTGGTTGAGGAATGCTGAGATGACAATCCGATGTGTTCATGGCAGCCTTTTCAATGATTCTTTTCAGTGCAGGATGAATTGCCTGGCCGGTAAGACACAAACGCAGCGCGATTCCTGTCGATGGAAACCGCCTGGTCTTTCTTTGAAAGGCCTGCCGGAGCAGACCCGGCCTCTTCTGGGACTTAGCTGAACAACTATTATATTATCGAAAATTTCGCGTTACCGCAGAACTTCCTTTCAGGAGGGCGTTAATCCCTGTCGCAAGCCAGTTGCAGTCTGAATGGCATCGTTTCGCATGAGCTCGAGTCGCGGCCGCATTTGAGCTTTGTCACAGCGTGATGTGATCCGAGGCGACGGCCGCGTTTGGAATGAACCATCTTCGCCGCGGTAAGCTCTTGTATACAGAGTTTTGGGCCTGTAGTGTTGACTTGGAGCAAGCACATGCGCGACACGATACTCGTCACCGGCGGGGCAGGATTTATCGGCTCAAACTTCATTTTGAGCTGGATAGGAGCCGCGGGCGCGCGAGTGGTTAACCTTGATCTGCTTACCTACGCCGGAAACCCAGGCAACCTGTCCTCGCTTGATGGGGATTCTCGTTATCAGCTCGTGCGCGGCGATATCTCGAATGCAGACCTCGTCAGTTCCTTGCTGCGGGAGCACCAACCGCGGGCGATTGTTCACTTCGCCGCGGAAAGCCATGTAGATCGCTCAATTGCCTCGCCTGGGGCGTTTATACGGACGAATGTGCAGGGGACATTTGTACTCCTGGATCAGACTTTGAGCTACTGGTCGAAGCTGAGCGAGGCCGACCAGGCTATGTTTCGATTCCTGCATGTCTCGACCGACGAGGTGTACGGCTCTCTCGGGCCGGATGATCCCGCGTTTTCAGAGACAACGCCATACTCACCCAATAGCCCGTATGCGGCTTCAAAGGCTGCTTCAGACCATTTGGCGAGGGCCTACCACCATACATGGGGCCTGCCAGTTTTGACTACGAACTGCTCGAACAACTATGGGCCATTTCAGTTTCCTGAAAAACTGATTCCGCTCGTGATTTTGAATGCGCTTGAGGGCAAGGCGCTGCCGGTGTATGGCGATGGGAAGAACGTGCGCGACTGGTTGTTCGTGGAAGATCATTGTGCGGCGATCCGGGCTGTTTTGGAGCGCGGCCGGGTTGGAGAGACCTACAACATTGGCGGCAACAGCGAGCGCACGAATATTGAGGTTGTCAAGCTGATCTGCGATCTTGTGGATGAAATGCGCCCCGCTCTACCATCCGGACCGCGCCGGAACCTGGTGACCTTCGTCAAAGATCGTCCCGGCCACGACAGGCGTTATGCCATCGATGCCTCAAAGCTTGAAAGGGAACTTGGATGGCAGCCTGGGGAACGGTTCGAAAACGGTCTGCGCAAAACTGTTCGATGGTATCTTGACCATTCTTCATGGGTTGAGAGTGTTCAGACAGGCGCCTACCTCGAGTGGATTGCCCAGAACTACACAGAGAGGCTGGCAATATGAAGGGGATCGTTCTTGCGGGAGGATCAGGCACGCGTCTTTATCCAGTGACCCACGTGGTGTCAAAGCAGCTTCTGCCGGTCTACAACAAGCCGATGATCTACTATCCGCTGTGCACCCTGATGCTGGCGGGCTTGCGGGATATCCTGATCATCTCGACGCCTCAGGACACCGGGCGCTTTGCCGAACTGCTGGGCGATGGTCATCATTGGGGCATCAACATCAGCTACGCAGTCCAGCCAAACCCGGAAGGTCTGGCGCAGGCCTTCCTCATTGGCCGGGAGTTTATTGGCGACGAAGCGAGCGCCCTGATTCTTGGAGACAACATCTTTTATGGACAGGGATTCTCTCGCCAGCTTCAGGTGGCCGCGGATCTCAAACGGGGCGCCACGGTGTTTGCTTATCCTGTGGAGGACCCCGAACGCTACGGAGTTGTGGAATTCGACAGCGAGGGCCGCGCCATCAGCCTCGAGGAAAAACCAACGGCCCCCAAGTCGCGTTACGCGGTGACCGGGCTGTACTTCTACGACAAAGACGTTGCGAGCATTGCGGCGACACTGAAGCCATCGGCCCGCGGGGAACTTGAGATAACGGACTTGAATCGGCGCTATCTTGAAGCAGGGACCTTGAACGTACAGATCATGAGCCGCGGCATGGCCTGGCTGGACACCGGGACCCACGAATCGCTGCTTGAAGCCGGGCTGTTTGTGCACACCATAGAGAGGCGCCAGGGGCTGAACATCGCCTGCCCGGAAGAGATTGCTTATCGCCAGGGTTTCATCAACGCGGAACAGTTAGAGGCTCTTGCTCAGCCGATTTTAAGGAGCGGGTATGGCCAATACCTGCTTGTCCTGCTTCGGGAACCACACTTCGCGGCAAGAGAAATGAACATATGAAAGTCACAAAGACGGCGCTGCCCGGGGTGCTGGTGTTGACTCCGGCAATTTACCGAGACCAACGCGGCGCATTTTGTGAAACTTTTAACCTACGTGCGATGGAGCAGGCGGGTTTGCCCTCATTGTGGCCGCAGGACAACTTTTCAGTATCCAGCAAGAACGTTTTGCGCGGCATTCATTACCAGGTCCATCAACCGCAAGGGAAGCTAGTTCGAGTGACTCATGGAGCGGTATTGGACGTGGTCGTGGATCTGCGGCGCTCCTCTCCGACGTTCGCAAAGCACATTGCAATCGAGCTCACCGGCGAACGGTGTGAAATGTTGTGGATTCCCGAGGGTTTCGGCCACGGTTTTCTTGCATTGACCGATGTTGCCGGGTTCGCTTACAAGGTGACCGACTACTACTCGCCGGAAGGGGAGAGAACGATTCTGTGGAATGATCCGGAACTGGCCATCCCCTGGCCGATTACCCCGGAGAAGGCAATCGTATCGGACAAGGATCGGAACGGGGTAGCGCTGCGGGTTGCCGATATCTTCCCTTGATCGATCGGTCTTTTCAAAAGCCAGATCAATTTAGAAAAAGAATATTGACAGGTCCGGATCTTCGGCGTTTAAATATGACTGATAGTCATAAACGGGGAAAGGTCAACTGTGGGTATAAGTCGTGAATCCCGTTCCGGCATCGCGGACGCCATCCTTGCCTGGGATGCTTTCAACATCCCGGCAAAAGGGCGGCGGGAACGCCGGGCTGCGGAAACGCGACTGAAGCTATTCCGGTGTGCGTTGCAGCTTTTTGCCGAACGGGGATTTTCCAACGTTACGGTTGAAGACATTACCGAGGCTGCGGATGTGGGCAAGGGAACCTTCTTCAACTATTTCGAGACCAAGGACCATGTGCTTGGCGTTATGGCTGAGATTCAGCTTGGCAAGGTAAGCCATGCCGCAGTGCTGGCATTGCAAGGCAAACAGTCGATTCATTCCGTGCTGCACAGACTGGTTCTGCATCTTGCCGAGGAACCGGGGCGCAGCCCCAGCCTTGCGCGTGCGATGATCTCATCGTTTCTGGCCAGTGAGAGTGTTCGCGCGGTCATAGAGCGGAACATGGCCGAGGGCCGAAAGATCGTTTCCGAGGTCGTGGCGGCCGGACAGACGCGAGGCGAGATCAATCCCAAATTGAGCAAGGAAAAAGTGGCCATCCAGTTCATGCAATCGATGATGGGAACCATCTTGTTGTGGTCACTGCGCGGGGAACCCGCGCTCGAATCGTGGGTTGAAGACAGCTTTCAGCATTTTTGGAGATCGGTGGCAGTCTCCGCCAAGAAGTAGGAAACATGAAACTCCAGTTCCGCAAAGTCGTTTTTTTCACGGTGGCAAGCCTGGTGGCCGGGGCATTTGCTTGCCGAACGCCAAGCGCAATTTGCCAATCGCCGCAAACTGCGCCTTATCGGCTTACTTTGCAGGATGCCATTCAGAAGGCGCTCAAGGCCAACCTGAATGTGCTGGTCTCCGGATCTCGGGTTGACGAGGCTGAAGGGACGCGCCAGCGGCGATTGGCGGCGGCGCTGCTTCCGCGCGTGAATGCGCAAGTGTATGCGAACGTGCAGAATCGCGACCTCAACGCCTTCGGAATTTCACTGCCTGGGCTCCCTAGCGTGGTCGGCCCGTTTTCAAATTACGATTTCCGGATCTATGCGCAGCAGAACGTTGTCGATCTCGAGAGTCTTCACGGGTTGAAAGCCAGCGAGCGGGCTTTGGATGCAAGCAAGTTGGACGAACAGGATGCTCGGGATCTGATTGTCCGATTGGTTGCCGGCCTTTACCTGAATGCACAATCTGCCGGGGCGCGGGTGGAGGCGGCCGAGTCGCGTGTGACCGACTCAACTCGGTTGTTCAAACTGGCCAAGGAGAAGCACGACGCGGGAACGGCGACAGGTGTGGACGTGCTTCGCGCTGAGGTGCAGCTTGCCAACGACAGGCAGGGCGCGCTGTTGGCGGAGAATCAGTTCAAGCAATCTCTGCTGTCGTTGGCGCGGAATCTGGGCATGAGTCCTGAAACGCCGCTCGAACTCGCAGAACCCCTTCGTTATCAAACGTTGTCTCAGCCTCAATCGGAGATGCTTGTCGCGGCGGCCCTGCATGCGCGCTCAGACTACCTCTCGCTTGACCGGCAACGTCAGGGGTTGGTTGAACAGCAGAACGCAAACCATGCGCGGCTCTATCCGAAGCTCAGTTTGAACGGCAATTTCGGCGAGATTGGGCGAAGCATTGGCAGCGTGCAGAGCACCGGATTGATCCAGGGACAAATCGACTTTACGCTCTTCGATCGCGACCGCAATGGGGAAGCGCAAGAGCTTCTAAGCCGAGTGAAACGTATCGACGACCAGATTGCCGATCTTCGGCGCGGGATTGAAGAGGATATCAGCGAGGCGTTGCTGAATCTCGATTCCTCAACTCAGCAGGTGACGGTTGCCAAGGAAGGCCAGGATCTGGCGCAGCGAGAATTGGAACTTTCGCAAGATCGCTTTCAGTCAGGAACAACCAACAACGTTGAGGTGGTGACTGCCCAGGACGAGCTGGCTCGCGCGCAGGAGAACTACATCCTTGCCGTTTCAATGCATGTGGATGCCAAGTTTGCGTTGGCCCGCGCCATGGGCGATACCGAGAAGAACATTCTGGAATTTATGGGGAATCCTTAAAGAGCCAACGCATGAGGGCCGCATTCCTGATTTCCGCAGGCGAGGTGTGATTGTATGAAGCGATTGATTCCTGTTCTGGTTCTGCTGGCTGTGGCCGTTGCCGCCGGCGTCNNGCCAATCAGCTCACGCTCTCAGGGAACATTGAAGCGCATGAGAGCCTGGTCAGTTTCAAGGTGCCGGGGCGGATTGTGGAGTTGCCGGTTGAGGAAGGCCAGCAGGTTGAGCAAGGCGCCCTGCTCGCGCGCCTGGAAGACGCCGATTCCAGGCAGAAAGTTCGCATTGACGAGGCTACGGTCCGCGTCCGCGAATCTGACCTTGCGCTGACTCTGGCAGGAACCCGTGAGCAGGAGCAGAAGGCCTCGCATCAATCCGTGCTCGACGCACAAGCCGATCTGGACCAAAAGAAGCTCGACAACGATCGCGCGCTTCAACTGTTCAGCAAAGATGAGATCTCCGCCCAGGATCGCGACTTGGCGGCAACTGCCCTGAAGCGCGCAGAGGCTGCTTTCAAGGCTGCACAACAGCGCTACAACGAAGCGGTCGAGGGCAGTCGCAAGGAAGATATTGCAATTGCGCAAGCCAACCTGAACGCGGCCAATGCGAGCCTCGGCCTGAGCCAGGTGAACCTGACTTACGCCGTCCTGCATGCGCCTTCAACGGGCGTGATCACGGTGCGCCAGGCTGAGTTGGGCGAGGTGGTTACGCCGGGATCGCCGGTAGTGACACTTGCCGACCTGGACCATCTTTGGTTGCGCGCATACATCGCCGAGACCGATTTAGGCAGCATTCACTGGGGCCAGGAAGCAACAGTTACGACCGATACTTACCCGGGGAAGAAATACCACGGGCGCATTTCGTTCATTGCATCCGACGCAGAGTTTACCCCGAAGAGCGTGCAGACGAATACGGAGCGGGTGACGCTTGTCTATCGGATCAAGGTCGATTTAGATAACCCAAATCACGAGCTAAAGCCCGGCATGCCCGCGGACGCTCATATTGAATTGGCTGCTTCCGGACCGGGAGCGCAGGCACCGACGGGCCCAGCCGAGAAACAATGACGGAGGAACTCCAATCCGTAATTGTGGCTGAAGGGCTGACAAAGGGCTTTCCCGGAGTGCGCGCCGTCAATGCGCTGAGCTTTGATGTGCGGCCGGGAGAGATCTTCGGCCTGGTGGGACCGGACGGGGCAGGGAAGACAACCACACTGCGCATGCTGGCGGGGATCATGTCCCCGGATGCAGGCAAGGCCACGGTCGCCGGATTCGATGTCGTCCGCGACCCCGAAGGAGCGAAGCACACGCTCAGCTATATGCCGCAGAGGTTCGGACTCTATGAAGATCTGACCCTGGATGAAAACATCCGCTTTTACGCCGATCTGTTTGGCGTGAAAAGAGCGGAACGCGAAGCGCGATCAGAAGAATTGTTGCTCGCAGCGGGAATGAGCGAGTTTCGCAAACGGATGGCGGGCAAGCTTTCTGGCGGAATGAAGCAGAAGCTTGGGCTGGTCTGCGCGCTTATTCATCGGCCAAAAGTGATTCTTTTAGATGAGCCAACTACCGGCGTCGATCCGGTGTCTCGACGTGACTTCTGGCGCATCCTCTATGCGCTGGTGGCAGAGGGCGTGGCGATCCTGACATCGACTGCTTACCTTGATGAAGCCGAGCGCTGCCACCGAGTCGCGTTGCTTGACCATGGCAAGCTGTTGTTTTGTGATACGCCGAAGAACCTGAAGGCAAGCATGCGTAAAGGTGTTTTGTCGATTGCATCGCCAGAGCCGCGCAGATTGCGGGGCGAACTAGAACACGCCGATGGGATATCGAGCCTGGTCCTCACTGGGGATGGGCTGCATGTTGTAGTGGATAGCGCGTCTCGGCGCATTCCCGAGTTTGAGGCGCGCCTCAGGGGCGCTCACGTTCCGTTCGATTCAATTCAACAGGTGGCGCCATCGATCGAGGATCTTTTTGTGGACGCAGTTGATACGAAGGCGGCCTCTCATGCCTGAACTTCTTGAGAGAGAGAACTCGGTCGTGGTGGAGAACCTGGTGAAGCGTTTTGGTGACTTTGTGGCTGTGGACCGTGTGAATCTGCAGATTCCGAGGGGAGAGGTTTTTGGGTTTCTGGGACCGAACGGAGCCGGTAAGTCCACTACCATCCGCATGCTGTGCGGATTGCTGAAACCTACTTCTGGCCGGGCGCAAGTTGCGGGTCATGACGTGGCGCGCGAACCGGAAGAGGTGCGGCAAACCATCGGCTACATGTCGCAGAAGTTNNCCGCTCTATAACGATCTCAAGGTCATCGAAAACCTTCGTCTGTTTGCCGGCCTCTATAGCGTGCCCTCCAAAAAGCTTAGCGAGAGGATCGAATGGGCGCTTTCGATGGCCAATCTCAAGGGCCAGGAGAATCTGATTACCGGTACGCTGCCAGGAGGATGGAAGCAGCGGCTGGCACTCGGATGTGCGGTGCTGCACAAGCCGCAGATTCTGTTTCTGGATGAGCCNNAGCCAACCTCGGGCGTCGATCCGATTTCGCGGCGTCAGTTCTGGGATCTGATTCATCAAATGGCGGAAGAGGGCGTGACGGTTTTTGTTACCACGCACTATATGGAGGAGGCCGAATACTGCAACCGGCTCGCTTTGATCTTTCACGGCAAGGTTGTGGCGCTTGGAACACCCTCAGAACTGAAGCGGAACTCGATGAAGGGCAGCCTGATCCTCATCGAATGTGAGCCGCTTGGCAAGGCGGTGGAGGTGCTGCAATCGTCGCCGGACGTGATGGATGCGGCAGTGTTTGGCAATGCACTGCACCTGGTTGTGCGAGATGCTGTTGCAGCCATGCCACGGATTGAGAAGTACCTTGCAGACAGGGGAGTCGCCGTAAGCCGAATAGAACAAATACGCCCGACCCTGGAGGATGTTTTTGTCTCGCTGACTTCTGCAGGTAAGGCGAAAGAGGAGCGCACACCATGAGCTTAACGCGCTTGCTGGCTGTGGCTCGGAAGGAAGTGATTCAGATTCTTCGCGATTCTCGCAGCCTGGGAATTGTGGTGATCATGCCAGTGACGCTCATGCTGCTGTTTGGGTATGGCGTCAACCTCGATCTGAAGGGGCTGCCAATCTATGTGTTCGACCGGGACGGAAGCCAGCAGAGCCAGGACCTGCTGAAGCGATTCCAGGCTAGCGAGTATTTCAAGGTAGAGCGCGTGGTCGACAATTATCCAGCTATCACCCGGGCTCTTGACGACGGCCATGCGAAGATGGGGATCGTGATTCCGTGGGACTTCTCTGCGCGGGTGGGGAGCGGAGGTCCGGTCCAGGTACAGGCACTAGTCGACGGAACGGATGACAACACGGCCAACGTAGCGATTGGGTATGCGCAAGCGGTCGTCCAGGG
The DNA here is from genome assembly GCA_003140705.1 of Acidobacteriaceae bacterium. GTDB lineage: Bacteria > Acidobacteriota > Terriglobia > Terriglobales > Acidobacteriaceae > Telmatobacter. Next base: position 11,724 of record PLKU01000148.1, on the reverse strand, counting down.
GTATTCCGCGGAGATTCAGACGAGTTGGCTTCTTCGCCATGGGCAGTCGATTCAGCCTGCTCCGGTCAGCGTCGAGACGCGCACCTGGTACAACGAGGACCTCGAGAGCAGCGCGTTCATCGTCCCCGGCGTGCTGGCCCTGGTGATGTCGGTAATTGGTGCATTCTTGACTTCTCTGACGATTGCGCGTGAGTGGGAGCGTGGCTCGATGGAACAGTTGATCTCAACGCCGGTGAGCGCGATGGAGATCATGCTGGGCAAGCTGGCGCCCTACTTCGTCCTCGGGATGTTCGATGTGGTTGTCTGCGCCGCAATTGCGATTTACTGGTTCCACGTGCCGTTTCGCGGCTCGCATCTCACTCTCCTTTTCAGCTCGGCGCTGTTTCTTGTGGTTGTACTTTCTCTTGGGTTTTTCATATCAGTGCTGGCGAAGAGCCAGTTTGCTGCGAGTCAGGTGGCGCTGCTGGTGACATTCCTTCCGGCTTTCCTTCTGTCAGGTTTCCTGTTTTCGATTGACCAGATGCCGATGGCTCTGCAGTGGATTACGCGGGTTCTGCCGGCCCGTTATTACGTTTCTGTGCTGAAGCAGATATTCCTCAAGGGAACACCGACGAAGATGCTCTACGCAGACCTGGTACCGCTCGGTATCTTTGCGATCATCCTGGCGTTGCTGGCCACAAACTCATTCCACAAGCGGCTGGACTAAGGAAGGGAATCCATGTTTGGTCGTTTGAAGCAGATGTTGATCAAGGAATTCATCCAGGTTTTCCGCGATAAGCGGACGCGCTTTCTGCTGTTCGGCCCGCCGATCGTCCAGATGCTGATCTTTGGATACGCGGCCACCTACGATATCCATCACGTTGCGACGGTTGTGCTGGACCTGGATCACAGCCAGGAGAGCCGCGACCTGGTTTCGCGCTTTACTTCGAGCCCATACTTCGACGTCGAAAGGCAGCTGGCGGACTCGCACCAGATCCGCCGTCTGATCGATCAGGGACAGGCTACGGTTGGCCTGGAGATCGATGCAGGATTCGCCCAAAAGCTGCGAACGGGTCAGACGGCGCCTCTCCAGGTGATTGTGGATGCAACGAATTCGAACACTGCTCTCATCGCCTCGGGTTATATTTCGCAAATCGCGCTCGGCTTTGCCCAGGACAATGGAAGGGATCACATCAACCGGATTGCGCCGCAGTTGGCAGAGGCGATTCCGTCGGTCCAGCTGGAACAACGGCCGTGGTACAACCCGGAATTGAGTAGCCGGTGGTTCTTTATCCCGGGAATTGTGGGCAGCTTGACACTGGTGCTGGTCATTACGCTTACAGCCTTCGCAGTGGTCCGTGAGCGGGAGATTGGCACGCTCGAACAGATCATGGTGACTCCCATTCGCCCGGCCGAATTCATTCTGGGTAAGACGCTACCTTTTTTTCTGATCGGCCTCTTCGATGTTTCCCTGATCGCGGTTGTGGGGACGTTCTGGTTTCAAGTTCCATTCCGTGGCCACATTCTTGTGTTGCTCTTAGGCTCTGTTTTGTTTCTTCTCTGCATGCTGGGCACGGGTCTGCTGATTTCAACGGTCTCCTCAACGCAACAGCAAGCGATGGTCACTTCTTTTTTCTTCATCATGCCCGCCGTCAGCTTTTCCGGATTCGGATTTCCCATCAGCACCATGCCCCAGTGGATGCAATACCTGAGCTATCTGATCCCGCTGCGCTACTTTCTGATTGTGCTTCGCGGGACTTATCTGAAGGGTGTGGGGATGGAGATTCTGTGGCCGCAGATGGCGGCGATGGCTGGCCTGGGCTTCAGCTTGCTTACGATCGCGATTCTTCGCTTCCACAAGGCGCTGGACTGAGGGAGGCCTGAGAGATCAGGGCCCGACTCTTTCCGCGAAGTAGCTGGCGAGTAACTGAACATTTCGGTGCAGGTTGTAGTGTTCGAGGATGCGTTTGCGGGCGCCGTTTGCCAGCCGCTGGCGGAGTGTTGCGTCGTCGATCAGTTTAGCAAGTGCTTCGACCAATGCATCCAAATCAGAAGGCGAGACGAGGAGGCCTTCAATCCCATCGCGAATCAGTTCGGGTATGCCAGTGATGTTTGTGGTGACACAGGGAAGCCCCATGGACATAGCTTCCATCAGCGCTACAGGGACGCCCTCTGCAAAGCTAGGAAGGCAGAAGATGTCAGCCGCCGCGTAGAGAGTGCGGATGCGATCCTGATCGACCGCACCCTCGAAGCACACGCAGGATGGTTGCGCAAGTTGCGCGGCGTGCGCCTGGAGAGACGATTCATCAGGTCCGCTGCCAGCGATTCGAAGGCGCACCGGACAACTTTGCTGGACGAGACGGTCGACCGCAGCGATCAGAATGTGCTGGCCCTTTGACGGGACCAGACGGCCGACGCAAAGGATTTCGACGACATCGTTTGAAGGCTTTTGGTCAGGTGGCGAGAAAAGCTGTGGATCGACACCGAGGCGGGACACAATGAACTTATCCCAATGACTGCGCGGCGACAGGAGCATCAGTCGGCTCCGTGCAAAAGAGCTGATACAGACAACAAAGTCGGCGGCGGCGATTTTCCGGGCAAGATACTGGCCTTTGACGTCGTAGAACTCGTCGGGCCCGTGGACGGTGATTGAGAATCCGCGGCGACAGACGTTGCGTACATAAAGACCGACGGTTGCCGCCTGCTGCCCGAGGTGGCAATGAAGATGGGCTTGGCTCCTGCGTCGCATCCATTGGCCAACCATCAGCGCTTCAGTGAAATACATCAGATTGAGGAACTGTTTCCTGAGGTCGAGGCCGCCGAGGTGCAGGAACAGGGCAAGTCCCTGGCAGTAGCCGCGCGGGTTGGTCGGCAAGGTTTGCAGATGAGCTTTGGCTGCACCGAACAGGCCGTCGGTCTTGACGTAATAGGTTCCCCGGAATTCCTCTCGTTCTTCTTCCGTCAGGGATTCGGATGGGCGATCCGATGGATTGATGGACGCGGTGTCGATGCGAAAGCCTAGTTTGCGAAGCTCGCGGACTTCCCGGACGACGAAAGCCATTGAAAGGGCAGGGTACTGGCTGACCAGGTAGGCAAGAGAGCGGGTTGGGCCACTGGAGACGGGCGCCGGGACACGGTCACCACGGGGGCTTGAAGCTGGCATTCAGTCGGTTCCAGGAATTGTGAGGTCGCAAGGCTGAGTGCCATATTTAACCTTTCTCCTGTTCCGGATGCTGGGCGGCAGGCTTTGCGGGACAAGGGCTAAAATCAAAGGTTCCAGCGGCTCCCCGCCTATTGGTGTTAATTTACCTTTTGGCCGCTCCCTCATTGATTCGCCGAGCGGAACTGGCAGGATGGGTGGCGTAGGATCCGGACAGAAGAAGAAGTTCCGCGGGATACGGCGGACGGTTGTTGCTCGATGGAAGAGGTCGGGAGCTATTCTTTAGATGATGGAATTCCACATTTCGCGGATTGCACGTGAACGCTACCAGTTCGCGGAATCCCTTTTCTCCTATAACGGAAACGTTGTTTTTGCCAATATGGCGGCGTGCCGCGCCTTCGCGCACCGCATGAACCAGGTGCGCGATGTTGAAAAGCATCCGGAACGTGCTGTTCATGCGGGCGCACTTTACGCCATGGGTCTCATTGACGAGGCCAGCCACATCTTGATGGCGCGTTATCGTCAGCAATTCGATAACGAGGTGATGACCAGCGCTCTCGACTGGTTTTCTTCCCTCGTCGGAGCTGATGCGCTGGACTCGATGCTCCTGACATTCGTCGAGCACTTTCCTGGCTCGAGCGTGATCCGCGGCCTGGAGACACCGAGGCAATGGTTGAAGGGCAGCTCAGAAGGAACTCCGCATCGGGCTGCCGCGCTCGAAGAGTTGTTGCTGCTCTGGACCGCCAATCGCAATGAGGCCTTCAGGCCATTCGAGGAGCTGTTCGAAGAAAAGACCCTGGCCGAAAAGACGGTCTATCGCCAAGTGACTCGGCAGTTTCCAGATTATTTTGCCACCCGGCCGCTGATCCCGCTTGAGGGCGCCAAGGCAGTCAACCTGCTGGAGCTTTTGCGTGCGCCGGCCACGGGATCGCCTCGCTCGCTCAGTGAGCAACTGGCGCTGATTCGCAAGATATGGAAACCGCTGCTGGGCGAGAGCCTGGAGCATCTGCTGGCCATCGCCACGGAGATATTGCACGAAGAAGAGCTGGCCATCTGGATGCAGTTCAACCCACCGGCTGCTCAGGCGCTCGCGGCTGCGCAGGCTGCTGCTGAACGCCGAAGACAGAGCGGGCAACAGCAGTGGCCATCGCTTGTGAGCCACTCTGAAGTGCCGGTTTTCGGTGATCCGGCGTACGAATACGAGAAGTTCAGCCCTGATACCGCCTGGATGCCCAACACGGTCCTGATTGCCAAGAGCACTTATGTCTGGCTGGCGCAGCTAAGCAAGCAATATGGGCGAAGAATTGCCCGGCTGGATGAGATTCCCGACGAGGAGCTGGCAACCCTGGCGCGGCGAGGGCTTAATTCGCTTTGGCTTATCGGCGTATGGGAGCGGAGCCGCGCATCGAAGACGATTAAGCAGCTTTGTGGGAACCGCGATGCCGTGGCTTCTGCCTATTCGCTCTTCGATTACACAATTGCGGAAGACCTCGGTGGCGAGGCAGCCTATATCAATTTGCGCGACCGAGCATACAGGCAAGGCGTGCGGCTGGCCAGCGACATGGTGCCGAACCACATGGGGATCGACTCGCCATGGGTTGTGGAGCACCCGGAGTGGTTCATTTCCAGGCAGGACACGCCATATCCCGCCTACAAATTCGATGGACCCAACCTCTCTGCCGATGGGCGCGTCGAGATCAAGATCGAAGATCACTACTTTGAGCAGTCGGACGCCGCGGTGGTCTTCCGCCGCCGAGACACAGCGACCGGCGACACGCGCTACGTTTACCACGGCAATGACGGCACCAGCTTCCCGTGGAACGATACAGCGCAGCTTGACTACCTGAATCCGGCGGTGCGGGAACAAGTGATCCAGACGATCCTGCATGTGGCGCGGCTGTTTCCAGTCATTCGCTTCGATGCGGCCATGACTTTGGCAAAGCGGCATTTTCACCGGCTTTGGTTCCCGGGGCCAGGGGCAAGCGGCGCTATTCCTTCGCGTGCCGAATATGGGATGAGCCAGGCCGAATTTGATCGGCACATGCCGCATGAATTCTGGCGCGAGGTGGTGGATCGCGTGGCAGCCGAGGTTCCGGGCACATTATTGCTGGCCGAGGCCTTCTGGCTGATGGAGGGCTACTTCGTTCGCACTCTGGGCATGCACCGCGTCTACAACAGCGCGTTCATGAACATGATGCGCGACGAGGAAAACGCAAAGTATCGCTCGGTCATCAAGAACACGCTGGAATTCGATCCTGACATCATGAAGCGCTACGTCAACTTCATGAGCAATCCCGANNGCGTGGCGGCGCTGATGGCGACGCTGCCCGGTCTGCCGATGTTCGGACACGGACAGATCGAAGGGTTCACCGAGAAATATGGGATGGAATATCAGCGGCCCCGCTACGACGAAACAGCGGATCACTGGCTGGGGGAACGCCACGAGCGGGAAATTGCTCCGCTGTTGCAAAGGCGTTCACTCTTCGCCGAGAGCCGGCATTTTCTGCTCTACGACTTCTTCCAAGGCTCCGGTTTGGTTGACGAGAACGTTTTTGCGTATTCGAATCGCAACGGCGGTGAACGGGCCCTGGTGATTTACAACAACCGCTATGGTTCCGCGCACGGAACTCTAGATTACTCTGCGGCATACGCCGACAAGGGCGCCGGACAACTGCGCCAGCAGCGATTACGAGAGGGCCTGGGACTGAGCGGCGACTCGGCTGCCGGCAACATCGTCGCATTCCGCGACTCACTGACCGGATTGAATTATCTGCGACGGGCCTCCGAATTGAACGATCGGGGTTTCAAGCTCGATTTGCACGCCTATCAGTGCCATGTTTTTCTCGATTGGCGGGAGCTTTGCGCAACTGCGGAACAACCCTGGGACCGGCTTTGCGATCAACTCAACGGGGGTGGCGTTGCCAACCTGGACGACGCACTGGTGAACCTGGAATTGCGGCCTGTGCACAATGCGCTCCGGTTCGAACTTGATCCGTCAATCGTGCGGCTGCTTGCCGACCTTGCGGAGCATCCGCGGACCGTGGGTGGCGGGAAGGACAAGAAGATCGAGCAGGAGCGCGTGGAGTTCTTTGAGCAGGCATGGTCACGCTGCGAGACTTTCCTGATTTCGGCGCAAAAGGCCTATGCCTCGCGCACCGCTCAAGAACTTCACAGAACAAGCGCAGGTCAGCCGGAGAAAGGCGAGAAGCCGGCTTCGTTAGCCCCGGTTTTCCGCGAGCGTCTCCGTGCGGCCATGCGCATTCCCGCGATCGAAGCGTTGTTCCCGGCTCCGTGGACAGTTGCCGCCCGACGTGTGCTTCCCAGCCCAAGTCCGCAGTTCACGGCGACGGCGATGTGGGGGCCGTTGCTTGGCTGGTGCGCCCTAGAGTTGCTGGCCGAATCGATTGATGCTGAAAACGCAGAAAAAGTGGCGCTTGACCTCTTCGACCGGCTGCGGCTGCGCGAACCGTTCGCGCAGGCATTCACCGCACTCGGTTTCGAGGGTGAGGAAGGCTGGCGAGTGGCCGCCCGCATCAAAGTGGTGCTGCTGACTGGCGCAGGTGTCGGCCGAAAGCAGGAATCCGCGGCGGCCCCACGCAATGCGCCTGCGGTTGCTGATGCGCCTGTCGATGTGTATGAATCGACCGCTGCGGAAGCTGAGCTGGCGATACCGGCTTCGGAGCCCGAACCAATTTCAAGTGAAAAGGCAGCGGTTGCGCACGAGATGGTAGTGTTGTCGCCTGATCTCTGGCTGGATCCGGATGTGCGTTGGTTGACAGGCGTTCACGAGGCGGAGGGCAAGGCATACCTGGTTCGCGAATCATATGAAGAGCTGCTCTGGTGGATGCTGATGCCAGCCTTGCTCCGGCTCGCTGGAGTGCCTGCTCCGAGCCGGGCCGCAGTCGAGCAGATGAGTCAAGCGGTCGAAGAGGCTCTGGCCATCGCGGAGGCTGCTGGTTATCGAATCGACGCACTGCTTGGGACCCGTGAAGAAGCGATGGTTGAAGTGCCTGCGGAAGCCGAGATTGAGGTGCAGCCGGCGGTGCCGGGCACGCCTGAGATCGATTCGGTTGAAGCTCAGGAGGAAGGCTTGGAGACGCCGGATCTGGCACCGGCAAAGCCAGCAGATTCGGGTTCTTAGTGCGCGCGGGTGGGAGCCGAGTTTGTCCCAGGCGCGCAGGACCCGTAGAATCACTAGAGGGCCGACGGCGAAGTTCCCCGGAGTGGCACCAGGTACCGATGAGCGAACAGGAAACAGG
>PLKU01000148.1:0-4208 GCA_003140705.1 Acidobacteriaceae bacterium | reverse complement strand
ATCCCGAAGGCTACCGCAAGGCTCTGCGTTGTATGAGGATTGCTGAGAAATTCGAGCGGCCAGTGATCAGCTTGATCGACTTGCCGGGTGCATATCCGGGTCTGGGCGCTGAAGAGCGAGGGCAGGCTGAAGCGATCGCCAGGAATATTCTCGAGATGTCACGTCTGAAGGTACCCACCATTTCAGTGATCACAGGGGAAGGCGGGTCAGGCGGCGCGCTGGCATTGGCCGTCAGCGACCGAGTCATGATTCTTGAGAACGCACTTTACTTTGTCATCACGCCGGAGTCCTGCGCGGCAATTATGTGGCGAGATGCGGCTCACAAGCAGCTGGCGGCAGAGGCCATGAAGATCTCAGCGCCGGAGGTTGCCGCACTGGGCTGCGTGGACGAGATTCTTCCTGAGCCGCCAGAGGGAGCGCATGCCGACCACGAGGCGGGCGCCGGATTGCTTGGAACCTCGCTGAAAAAGCACCTGGCCGAACTCAAAGCGATCCCTATCGAGGTTCTGGTGGCCGCGCGACAACAGAAGTTCCGCAACATCGCGCAGTTCTATACGGAAAGATAATGGTGCATAGGCTGGCCAAGCGGCTTGAATTGAGACGGGCTGAATTGAAGCGAAATGACAAGTTGGGCAATTCGATGAGACACTCCGGCGGGACACCCATCGCAGGCGTCAGCAGTTTCTGGACGCGGAGAAGCGCATGAGTCCAACGCAGACTGGGGGTGGCCGGTTTCGCGCGTACCTGGAATTCATTGTTGCGATTCTTTACTTCTTCATGGCGCGGTCGCTGGCCCGGCACGGGGCGCAAGGGCTGGCGAACGGACAATGGGAGCCGCTCGTAGAGCAGACCATGCTTGTCTTCCTCCTGCTTGCTGGATATGCAGGGTTCGGATTCTGGCTTGACCGGCAGAATCACCCAGTCAGCGAGCAAGGATTGCCGGGACGTGAAGGCTGGCAAAACGAAGTCGGATTAGGGCTGGCGGTCGGTTGGTCACTGGCGTTGCTGTGCGTGATTCCGATGGTCGTGGTGGGTGGCATCGCCATCGTGCTCAATCTGCAGCTTTCTGCGTGGGGCTGGCTCATAGCCGACACCGCATTCTTTGCCCTTGCCGCTCTGGCGGAAGAGGTCGCATTTCGCGGCTATGGATTCCAGCGTTTCGAATATGCGGTGGGCACCCTCGGAGCGGCGCTGGGGTATGCGGCGTTCTACGCCATCGTGCAGGCACAGTTGCCGGGATCGAGCCATAGCAGCATCGCGGTATCGGTTTTGTTCAGCCTGGTGCTTTCAACTGCATATGTTCGAACCAGGGCACTTTGGCTCAGCTGGGGTCTTAATTTCGGCTGGAAGGCGAGCCGAGCTCTCGTGTTCGGACTTGCCGTGAGCGGCGTAAACAGCCATTCGCCCGTGGTGCAGGGAGATCCGATGGGGCCGTTCTGGGTGACTGGCGGCGGCTTTGGGCTGGACGGAAGTTGGGTTGCGTTTGTCATCCTTGTTGTCGGGCTATTTGTCATTTTCAGGGTCACGCACGAGTTGGATTACCGGTATAACGCGCCTGTAATCGTTCCCGCGGGCATTCCGGTGGATCTGGACGCAGCTGCCCGGCGTCAGCATGAGGCCGCAATGGGGCCAACTGAGCCAACGGGCGAAGCTCTGGTGCAGATTCTGCCAGTTACTGCTCCTCCGCCGACAAAGCCACCAGAATAGGTTCAGGCAATCCCGCCGACGAGTTCTCAATTGCGTTATATTGCTTAAGTTACAGTTGGGGCGCGAGTTTCTTACGACTTCGTTCCACCCGCAAAGCGGATGTTCCTGCTCGGGAGGCAATGTTGCGGGGAGTTTCCTCGATACTCGCGGCTTCGCTTACGGCGCTTGTGGTGATTTTGACTGCGAAAGCGATTGCTGAGGCAAACTCTGCGCCGCGCGAAATCCGGACTGAGTCTACGCAGGATCTTCTCGCAAAGTTGAATCCGCAGCAGAAGCAGCAGTTTGAGGAAGCAGCCAGGGCGTTCACCGAACCTCGTTTTACGGATTCACTCGTCATCCACTAGCTTCTGCTCAAGGATTTCCCCGGCGATCCTATCCTCTCGAAGTTTCTCGGCGAGGATGCAATCCAGGGCGGAGATGCAGGTCTTGCTCTGAGCCTGCTGAAACCTATTGCCCAAGATGATCCCGACGACTGGCAAGCGGCTGCGCTGCTTACCCACGCATGCGCCCAATCCGGGGATATACCCTGCCGGGACATGGGGATCGCGCATATGCTCGATCTTCATAAGAAGGGCGCGACGCCGCAGCGAATGAACGATTACGTCGTCGAGACCGTGAAGGTGGGCGACAATACTTTGTCAATCAAAACGTCCCTTGAGCCCTGGGGCATCTACAAGATATATGCCTTTGGAAAAGTGACCGACAGCGCCGGTAAGCTGTTTTTGAGCATCTCAACTGAAAGCAGCGACTTCGATCAGCCGGGGTTTGCCAAGGACCACGCCGATGAAGCAGCAAAGGGAATGCGCCTGTTTTCAATGGATGCCTACCGAGAGGCCGGATTAAACAAAAAAGGTCAAAGAACTCAAACGCACTACACCTTCAAATTCTTTGACGGTCAGCCTTCTTACCAAACGGTCCGGGATGAGTTCATCAACGTGGCGAATGGAAAGAGCGCGCCCATCAGTAGCCGCACAGGGCTGGTTGTTCCGTAGCGAATGGTGCTCGAGACAGACGTGATGGTAGAAGCTGTGCGTGAATTTGCCTTTTTTGCACCAATCGGACTATCTTTCTCTTGAATGCTGTTCGCATGCATGGGAGGTCCCCATGACCCTTTTCGTTCCGCCCCATGAAACACGGCCGAGGCAATGTTCGGCTGAAATCGCCAACTGGTTGAACGCAACCCGATTCATGGTGAGCTGCTGCGCACTTGCGGCTCTGCTGCTTGTTTCTCAGGCGCCGGCCCAGATCACCGTGAATTCTAAGACCGGAACTGTGACCAACACATCCACTGGGAATACAGTCAACACAGTGGACCGGCGCTATCAGCAGATCAAGCCGACCCAGATCCCACTTTCAAAGTCTGAACTCGACGCCAAGACGCGGCTGGAGTTGATCCGCGTGCTGCAATCGGAGCAGGGGTTTGCCATGCGTCCGTTTCCCGGGGGGCACAAGGGCCTGACGCTGGTGGCCAATGGCAATCTTGACCCGGCAGGGGAAGAATACCTGGACATGGTGACCGAAAACGGGCTTGCGGCGAAGCCTGGCGACCGCCTGGTGCTGAGCGACATTAAAATCGAAAAGTCCAGAATCGTCATTGATCTGAACGGCGGCCCGGACCCGAAACACCGCTTCCTGCGACACGTCCAGCTCGGCACGGGGCCGGATGTCATGGGCCCTGTGGTGCAGGATGACGGCCAGAAGCCAGTGGGCTCGCGGCTATCACTTACCTTCAAGGACCATGTTCCAGAGTTGACTGGCGCTGAAGTGAAGGCGCTGCTTTCGCCTCTGATTTCATTCGACATGAAGACGCCGGTCCAGGCTTATACAGACACGCTTCCAACCAAGCTGAAGGATGCGATTCTTAATCACCAGGTCCTGGTGGGGATGAGCACGGACATGGTGATGTTTGCCAAAGGGCAGCCGGATGGAAAGTCGCGCGAGATGGAGGGGCAGATGCCGTTTGTGGAGTGGATGTACGGCAAGCCGCCCAAGGATGTGGAGTTTGTGCGCATCAACGGGAATCGCGTGATTCGCGTGGAAATTGCAAAGATTGGCGCAGAGCCGGTGATCTTTATCAAGGACGAAGTGGCTGGGCTGATGAGGACCGATGGAACGCCGCTCGATCCTCCTACCGATTCGGGGACGCGCATGGCCAAAGTGGGCGACGTACAACGCGATCCCGATACCCAGGCTGGCACGGCTCCGCCCAGCCTGCGCAAACCCGGCGAGACAGGGCCTGTAGGTACGCCAACGAACACATCGGATCCGAGCGGCCGCACAGGAGTGATGAAGCCGGTTCAGTTCCCCAAACAGACACCGGCATCGCAGCCTGGCGCCAATCCGGATGAGCAATCAGATTCGCCGCAACCCGCTGCTCCAGCTGCGCAACCGGCCCAGGCGCCTGCGACCGTTCAACCGCCGCCTGTGGATGCGTCACAGCAAGGGCAGGCAAAACTGCTGGGTTCTGAGCTGCCGGGAGCCATCTAAGCTGATTGGAGCGA
>PLKU01000558.1 GCA_003140705.1 Acidobacteriaceae bacterium | reverse complement strand
CCTCCTAGCGGACACATAGGGCATCAAGGTTACCCATGCAGGCATGATAGGACTGGATTCTGGCTGTCAGCTGATCAAAACCAGACACTGACCCGAATTATCGAAATGTAGAATTGTGCGCTCTCCGACTTGTTGTGCTTGTATTCCTGCCCTGGTATCCCATTGCAGGGGGGAAACTGCTGAAGCCGGATCAGCCGAGGGCGAAGAAGCTTGCGGAAATTGCGGCGCGGCATGGCGCGTCGATCGCACAGCTCTCGCTGGGCTGGCTGCAGCGGTCTCCGGTGATGCTGCCCATTCCGGGTACATCGGTACATCCAAAGTGGCTCACCTTGAAGAGAATACCGCGGCTGCTGGGCTCGAGCTGAGCGCGGAAAATTGGGCGGAGTTGGAAAGCGCGGCTTCCGCAAAGTTGGCAGCGGCCAGAAGGGGAGTAGAATGATTGCGCCTTCGGAATACGCTTGCGCCTGTCCTTCGAATCATCCCCCGCTTAGCGCTTCCAAAGAGTTCGATGTATCTCCAGGGATGGGTCCGCGATGAAGCTCTTCCTTCGTACTTTGGCACTGGTTCCGGTGATGGCGTGTCTCTTTCCTCCGCTGGCAAAAGCGCAAACGGCCATCGAGATCGGTGGGCAAAGCGTGGTCACGCTGCACCGGCCCGTGATCAACAAAGGCGTGCCTGAATTCACGAGCGTCGAAGTCGCTCCCGGCCGGGGCATGGAGATTCTGCAGATCACGGGGAATTTCCCCGGCAAAGGAAGTATCAACGTCCTCGCCTCCCCGGGCTCGGCAGCGGCGGCCAAAATGATTGCCCAGCACGACGATCCGAATGGCTTGATGAGCCTCGGAATCGGCGCAGCCTTCCTGATCCCTTACCCGAATCGCGTGCGCGGCAAGCTCACCGCCGATGGGCAGTCCATCACCACCGAGTGGCAAGGGCACACCCTTACCTTGCCAGTCAGCCCCTGGGGCAAGCCAGACGCCGAACGCCCTGCTGTCCACGGACTCATCTTCAAGGCCAGGGCCAACGATGTGCAGGTGAAGTCGATTCCTGACGGAGAGCAGGTGACTGGTGTGATCCATGCCGGCGACTTTGGCGGACATTGGCTCTCAAAGACGGACCTGGAGTTCACGATCCGGCTGACTGGGGATGCGGTCGACATCATGGTGGATGCGCACAACGTGGGAGATGTAGCTGAACCAATGGCCATTGGCTGGCACCCCGGCTTCACGCTGCCCTCGGGAGACCGCACACAGGTGCGGGTGCACATCCCGGGCTCAGGCGTTGCCGAGGTGGAAAACTACGACAACGGTTTCCCCACAGGCAAGATCAAGCCCGTAGACGGAACTCAATATGACTTTCGCGCCCGCGGCGGCGTGCCGCTCGGCAGGAACTTCTACGACGACAACTGGAGCAAGCTTGAGTGGAAGAGTGGTCACGCAATCGTCCAGGTGATCGATCCGGCCGCGAACTACGGCCTCAACGTCGAGGCGCTTTCTCCCGCGATCAAGACCATCCAGATGTATGCGCCGCCGGCCGTGCCGATGGTTGCCGTCGAACCCCAGTTCAATTTTGTCGATCCGTTCGGGAAGGAATGGGGGGCGATGGATACCGGGACGGTGACGCTAGAACCGGGACAAAGCACAACGTGGCATGTACGGCTGGGGCTGTTCGATCCACGCTCACTCATCGAATAGTTTGCTAATGCGCATCTCAGGGGCTAATACCCAGATTTTTTGGGTGGGGCTTCTCGCACGACTGAGACCGCGCCCTGTTACAAGGCTCGCTCTTGATGGCGGTCAACTGTTGAAAACATGGGCATTGCACAAGCTGAGGCCGACTTGCCTGAGGCATCGCAACGCTGCCACCTTGCCGATGTTATTCAGACAGTAAATGCCAAATAGGCGACCGCGGTCCAGCACCATCCAACAGGCACGCATCGTCCTCTGAAAGACTGGTTCGGAATTCACGCTAGTACGCCACCTGGTAAAAGCCAGTGCCGACTGCGCCCCAAAGGCGCACGAATCTTGTGGGCGGAAGCGAGATGCAGCTCGGTCCACTCTGAAGTGGAACCTGGGTGATTGTAACCCACGTGGTGCCGTCGATGGACTGGTCAACAAGGAAATTGCTGGCGAGTCCGCTGGCAGGGGCGCAAACGGTGAGAGTTTTCGCATATCCGAGATCCGGGCTGACGCCGTATTTAGCTCCTGTGCCAACAACGAGCGTGCCGCTTTTTCCTGAAGTTGGAGAGCCGATGGTGGTTACCTGACCGGCAATCGTTACCTGGCCGGCTATCGGTTGAGTGATCGCGGAGCCATCAACTTTCAGCGCTTTGAATGAAGTTACTTCGGCGAGATACGTGTTGTTGGTTCCGTCTTGCAGTTTGACGGGATTTCCGGCGCTTGATTGCGCGTTGACGACGGAGTGGCTGCCCCAGAGCGCGCCGGCTACGAACAGGCAGACTGCTGCGGAGGCGAAAAGAATTTGTGTGGTGAATTTCATGGTGACTCCTTTTAGAAAACGCCCGCGAATGGAAAAACGTACGCTGATTGCGGAGTTGAGTCAATGGTGAAGGATTCGCAACAAGCCAGGAGCGGGCGGTCAGTTGGCGAAAACTGAGCTTCGCACCAGTTGAGCGGTCAATAAACGACTTGCGGAGCAATCTGACAAGACTGAGAATCCACTTCTGAAGCACCCGTCTGCAAAAGCTCTTAACAACCAAGGCCAGGGAGCGGCGGGTTGAGCTTGCTGATCTGCCGCCGCGACTCAAGGCAGCGGTAAGGGTTGATCACCCTCCGCCAGGTCCAACGGTATATCAGGCTTTATGCAATGCCCTTTGCACCGTTCGTACAGTTCCATACCAAGGTGAGCAGGAGTGATATCAAAGGTATCCATTGGAAGATAAGACGTAAAGTCAAAACTCTTCTCAATGATTCCTGAGTTGAATAGATATGCCATATCCGTAGCAATCCTGGCAACATCGTATATCCCGGTAAGCCGAATCATCTGATCGGGCGTAAAGATGATTCGTGTCGAGGGAGAATACTCAATTTCCGACATAAGGTCCAATGCCTTGGTGCATGCGGCAACGAAGATCCGGCTCTGAGTATGTGTCACATTGACGAGCAAATCGACGAAGGAGCTATTGGATTGGTCCGTTCCTTCCACCGAACAGGAAGTGGCCAGAAGGCCTGCCCAAAGCTGCTTTGTCAAATCATCCGCCCATGACCCATTTTCAAGGATGCTTGCGACCAGGTGTGGATGAGCGCGCATCTTGTCAGCATCGGGTTCTGAATCCAGGAGCTTTTCCGCACCGTGCGCAATCTCCATGGCTTTCTCGGTTCTAGGCTGATCCAGTTCTCCGCCAAGCAACAGAATGGGTTCGGGGGCTCCATCCTGACACAGCCGACACAAGAACAGGATCGTTCGGAGCATCCTGAGCGTGTGCGCGATGTCTTTCGGATCCGTTAGAACAACTGCGTTTCGCAGCAGAACGTCCCAAAGGTTTGGATCGAGGTCTGCCGGAAGAACAAACGATAATCCGATTCCATCTTCGGCGTGGCGAACAACCCGCGCCTGCACGGTAATCTGAGCCTCGGAAGGATCCTTCAACAACCCTTCCACTTCCACTGTCAATGGGATCAACTCACCAAGGGGCCAGCGTTCTTCTGTCAGGAGTCGAAGTCCGGACGAGCTAATATCTCTAATGGTGGCCGGCTTCGAGGCAGAGCTGTTCCGCCGCCGGGCGGCAAACCCAGACGGGGTTCGCCTTTCAGCCGATGGCTTCACCGGATACCCTAGATTCCGGATCCAGGTTTTCCATTGATTCCGCGTGGTCATTTCATTAACCGAGAACCCCTCGTCGGCACCGACTTCAAGGAATTGTATCGCTCCCTAGGCAGACTGTGAGGCCAAAAGAATGTTTAATCGGAAAAAGCCGGCGCTGGCTGAGGAAGAGGCCGGGAGTTGCTGGCGTCGATGTTGCGGCCGCCTCATCGAAAGCGCTCCAAGTCAATTGCGCCGAGACTCACCATCCTCCTTTGACCTTCGGCATTCTGATGCGCGGTGATCTGCTGCCCCCGGATTCGTTGAGTCTGGCATACGACTCGGACGAACGGACGAGGGCGCTGAGGCCGATGTCACTTTGCGAAAATAAGCCATCTAACCATTTGAGACCTGAACCGGGGCTCTCTTAGCCAAGCATCCACACTGTGACCGTCATCGTCCATGGACCCTGCGGCGTTTCTGGAGAGGCATTCGCGATCAACGCAGCAATTACGGTCCCCGACAGGCGCCTAGGGAGATGCTTGGACGGGAGCAACAAGGGTTGCGGTTTGCGTAAACTGAAATTGCAGGATCCATACGCTCGAGACGGCCTGTCCATCCACTTGCGCCGGTTTGAACCTCCAATGCTGCGCGGCTTGCAGGGCCAGTTTGGCGAAATATTTACTTGGTCCCGGCGAGTCGAAGGCCGCATTCGAAACATTGCCGCTTGGATCAACCGTGACCCGTATCCTCACCTCGACTTTGCCCTGAATGGTCTTACTCGCACTTCGAAGTACGTCGGGCAGAACTCGCCCAGCGACCGCACCCTTCACCTCCGCACCTTTGGAGGTTTGAGTCTCCGGAACTGGAGATTGAAGGGGAGGTGCGGAGATCTTGAGCACGAGTTTTTCCCCGGCTGTGAACTTTGGCTCAACACGGTGCGATCGCAGTAGCAGAGCTGCGATCGCCGCCGCAATCAGAATGAGCACTGCGGCAACGAGTGCCGTCACGCGGAGTTTGGCAGGTACCGCTCTACGGGTTTTGCTGGCCGGTTCTGGGAGAGATCGGGCGTGTTCGAGACGAGCCTTGACATCGCTAAGGGTCCATCGGCGCGAGGGGTCGAACCGGAGACATTCTTGCGTAATGTCGGCGAAGGGTTGCGGAATGGATTGCGGCACAATCGGCTCGCGATGTGTCGATCTGTCCCAAACGGGCGGATGTTGGGTCACGGCTTCGACCAGGGTGACGCCGAGCGACCAGACGTCCGCGGCCGGGGAGATAGGCTCGGTGGCGGTTTCCGGTGCGTCATAGATACTTGGCGAAGGAAAGTGATTGCCGAGCTCGCCAGCGACATGAAGGCAGTCTGAAGAAAGCTTCAATTGATTGTCGACGACCATGATGTTCGATGGCTTGAGGTGACCATGCACGAAACCTTTCCCGTGAAGGTAGGAGAGTGCGTCGAGGACTGGGTCGAGCATCTCTCTGGCCTCGGGGGGCGTGAGTGGCCGCTCTGGAAGAATCTGTGAGAGAACCTCTTCGGCATATTCCGTCACGGCGTAGAGCAGCCCGGTGGTGTCGATCTGACAACGTCCAGTTTGAAACAGGCGCATCAGGTGAGGATGAGACAAGGTCGTTGTCGCCGCCCAGCAAGCGATGTGGGCTTCCGCGTCCGTGGCATCAGCCGGAATGAGCTTGATGGCGGCTTTCTGCGATCGAGATCCCTGGAGTTCCGTAAGGAAGACTCCACCCGATTCAGAGCCGCCTAACCATTGGAGGAGGGTGAATCTTCCGTCGATGCCCCGTCCTACCCAATCGGTACGAATTGCCGCAGTATTCATGGCGTAGACCATTCTACGCCGTATGCGCCTCGTACTCGCTGAAGTCAATAGGGCACAGTAGGCAAGAGGAATGTGTCATCCGCACAGAATGTAGCCCTTGCTCCCGCGCGCAGAATGCCAGTTTGTTCCGCGTCACTCGGCGAAGACTGGGCTTTGCGCAAGTTGAGGCCGAATTGCCTGAGGCATCGCAACGCTACTACCTTGCCGATGCAAATCAACCAGGAAATCCCGAATAGGCGACTCGGGAATTTGCTGTGAGTGGGCCTGTCTGGTGATAGTGGGAGAGTTCAAATCGACAGTTGATTCGCTGAATGAAGACAGCGGACGCTTCTTGTGCGGGCTCAACGACGCTTTGGAATTGCGATTAGCAGATCTATGGAAAGACTCATTGATTGCTCATGCCCACTGCCGAAGTTGTATCCATAGGTTGGCTCCAGATACCAGCCAAATCTGCGCTTTGGCCAAGGCCAAAACATGAAATCCAGAGCGGCTTCTCCCGCGATGGAATCGGCACTCTTGCCCCCCGTGATCGAATGAGCCCATTCGGGTCCCACGCCGAACATGAACTCGGTGGTTTTGGATAGGTCATAGGGCTTCTTTAAGATGAGATCGGTGTCCCACTCCGTTTGACCGCGACTAAAGGAGGGCGTCACTCCCGCTTCGATTTCGAGCCAATCTTTGATTGGGGTCACTTCGACAGCAAAATTGGGGCCGTAGCTGGGGGTGCCATGGGTTAACGCCCATTGCCCGGCAGCGCCGAGTTCGATAATTGCAGCCGGCTCTTGTTCCTTTTCCACGTCCTGACCAAAGGCTCTCGCCACGAACATCAGAGCGGCCAGCACCGCGATCCCTGCACCTCTCATTTACAAACGCCCCTGATTCCAATTTGTACAGCATGGCCATGTTGGGCGCATAAAGGGGCTCAGTTCTGTCCGGGAGGATTGCGGTTTCAGCGGCTTTGTGCGATGTGCATGGCTGCGTAGGCTCGCCACGGCCGCCAATGTTCCGCCATCGCAAGCGCTTGTGCCGCAGGCAAAATTGGCCCGGTCTTGGTTAGTCTGCGCCTGAGCCCCGGCTCCTCTGATGGAAATGCGTCAGGCTCGCCAAAAGCTCGCATGGCAATATAGTTTGCTGTGCTTCCATCAACGCCACAGATCACACCCAGTTGAGTGACGGCCCGTTCCAGGGTCCTCGAAGTTGCAAAACTAAGATGCCTCCGAATTGAGGACGAGGTGAGCTTGCGAATGGTGATGGCGCAGGCATCACTAACGCCCGCCTTAGACAGATCGGCATGGGCAAGGACTTCCGGTCGAGGAAATAGATATTTCAAGCCGCGAATCGGAGAATCCACGGGGGTCCCGAACATCTGCACAAACCGAGCCACCAGCCGCTTCGGGCCGCACGTCGTCAGCCTTTGCCCAAGGACGGCAAGGACTGCCGCCTCGAAACCGTCCCACACTCCGGGCACTCTGAGTCCCGGATGGAGTTTAATGAGCCCCCGCAGCTTCGGATCGTGCGATAGATGGCTTGCGATCTGTACCGGATCAGCACTCAGGTCGAAGATCCGACGGACCTTTTCTACCGTCCGTGCCAATCCTTCAAAGCTGCCCATCTGAAGGTGGACCACGAGCCGGGCCCCAGCGCCATCTGGGATGACGGATAGAAACCCAGGAATTCCGGCGACCTCAATCGTTCGCTGGTACGAGTTCTCTGTGACGAACTCGACTCCGGGAATCGCCCTCGGTTNNAATTCAATCAGGCTCTCCCAATCGAATGGCCGTCTATAGGGAAGACGAAGCTCAAGACCGCCAGGACCGGCCTTGGGTTGTGACCCCAACGCGGCGCGACGCAGTTCGCTCGGAGACTGTCCCGTTGACAGACGAATCGCGTGATTGAACTCACGGATGCTTTTGAATCCAGAGCCAAACGAGACCTGAGTCATCGGTAGCCCCGATTCATCGATGAGCTTTCTTGCCAGGTGCACTCGATGAGTAGTTGCGATCTTAAGCGGGGACGCACCAAGGTGCTGCACGAACAACCGGCGCAACTGGCGCGAACCGAGTCCTAGCCGGTCAGCCAATTCTTCCACACTCCCGGTGTTCAGCGCACCCTCCATAATCAATCGAAAGGCGCGTGACACCACAGCAGACGTGCCGACCCATGCGGGGGTACCGGGGGCTGCTTGCGGCTGGCACCGTTTGCAAGGACGGAAGCCCGCTGACTCAGCGGCGGCGGCGCATGCAAACAGGAGAATGTTCTTTGGCCTCGCTGGGGGAACCGGACAGACGTTTCGGCAATAGAGACCTGTGGTCGTTGCACCTGTAAAGAATCGTCCGTCGAATCGCGGATCGCGGCTGTTGATGGCTTGCCAGCAAATCCGCGGGTCAAGGACATCTTCCCGCTCCATCACACGCAGGTATGTGCTGTTCAGCAATTCGACTGGTTCTGAACCCTCACGCCTCATTCGCTGCTTTGCCCGGCAACAATTGAACCCATGCCACGAATGCTAGGGCCGAGTCTGTAAGGAAGGTATAAGAGCCACTGGCAAGTTTCGGACATGATGGGAGGTTGATAGGCCACGGTGTCCGAAAGTTGCCAGCACGAACATTGTTGATTCCTGCACTATGAGTCAATCAGTCTGTACAAGCCTCGGGCTGAACCGGAGATCAAATCGATGATTGTTGCGGGAATGACACATGCGCATATGGACAAATCTACGACGGCAACCGGAAGACAGCGATTGTTGCCAAACGGGCTGGCCTTGGCAGCCCTTGCGGTTGTTCTTCTGAGCTTTCCAGCCAATACCCTCTGCTCTCAGGCAACAGGCTCCCCGGCGCAGAGCCCATCGGCCGGTGCTCAGGAACCGGCGGGCACGAGCACAGATCTCTTTGTGATGTTCGGCTCCGACTTCGACCGTCCAGGGCTGCTCCCTCGGGCGAACTACAATATCGGCATCGGTCACACCTTCGGCTTCTTGAAGAAGGACCCAATTGGGGACGAGTTAACCTTCGGTTATACATACGAGAACAGTGGGAGTCACGGCTTCCTGCACACTTCCTTTGGCGAACACACCGAGTCCGCTGGTGTGATGAAGAACTTTTCGTTGCCCGAGACAAAGACTTGGACCGGCTACACCTGGCTACAAAGCGGCGTCACGAGCTATACGGGCAATGCTCGTGTGCAGAATAGACTGGATAGTAGTGTTTCGCTGGGAGCAATTCTTCACTTCAACTCCAAGAACTCGATATGGATTCAGGAGAGCTACAGCAAGGTAGTCACCGTGCCGTGGTACACGACATCGAGTATTGGTTACACATATAGCTGGTGAAACAATCGGACTGCGGGCAACCTGCTTCTGCCAGCACAACGGAATCGACAATTGCGCACAGTCGCAATCGTGAACGTCGGTCAAATGTTGAAAACTGTGCGCCGTGACAAGGCGCCGGTCCACAGCGGGAGACAGACCCGCCCGGGAACTGGTTCGCTCCACGCGGTAGCAATCGAAGCAACGGCGGAGGCAACGAAGCCGTTGAAGCCTTCGGTGTAGAGGATCGCGATGGCGATTCGGCGAGCGTGCAGGCCATAACGTGAGTGAACGCTGAGCAGGCCTCGAAACATTTAACGCAGGAGCCGACCCTCCAGTTTTCAGGGGAAGGCCGCAGTTGATGGAACGGTACGAGCGAATGGGTTCCATCGATCTTGCCGGGGTAATGGCGATGGCATGCATGCA
Source organism: Acidobacteriaceae bacterium (assembly GCA_003140705.1). Classification (GTDB taxonomy): domain Bacteria; phylum Acidobacteriota; class Terriglobia; order Terriglobales; family Acidobacteriaceae; genus Telmatobacter. The sequence goes on along the minus strand of PLKU01000558.1, from coordinate 1,178 downwards.
CAGGGGACCGGACGCAACACGGGAAGCCCCATTCGGTGATCTCCGCAATTTGGGGATCAACCGGTAGCTCGCGAGAGCCAGGCCGGGCCGTCTGGGGTGGCGGAGAGGCTCGTAGTACCGATGAAGCCAGGTAACTCCGGTGGAGGAAAGGGGCCTCAGTTGGAAGTCAACGCAACAAGCGACGACGAAAGGGAGATTGGCGATGAGCCTAAAAAACCCTGGAAAGTATTCAGAAGTTGCAGACGGCGTTNNAGGGCCGGAAACAGCTAGGCTGCACCTAACCAACCGCGCCAGACCTCGACTTTACTGGCATTTCACTTTCTGAGGCCAGTTTCAGTTGGAAATGGAAGGCTGCCAGCTTGGCGATATCTCTCAATCAGTCATAGAAGGTTAGCTATTTGGCTGAAGACGCATTCTGCAAATTCAGCCGGCGCATGCCATGTCGCAAACTGATGACCTATGCCCAGTTCGAACAGCGCAGCGCATCAGATGAGTTCTAAGCGAATTCCCCTGCCAACAACAATTGCGGCTTTGTGCAACGTGCTCAAGGTGATTGCGCCATTCTCAGGGTTAAGAAGCCGGTCCAGAGAAGCACGGCTGGTGTTCATTCGCCTAGCCATTTCGGCCTTTGTAATGCCCTTTTCAGACATCGCGGATGCAATCTGGCGGGCGATCACGCGCTTGATGGCATTTTCACTCACTTCTTCGTAGATGCCCTCTTCCCTAAGCCAGCTATCGAACGTAGAGCCGACATTTTTCTTTTTCATCTGCGTACTCCTTTCATGCGTTTAATTGCCAGATCGATCTCTTGCTGTGGAGTTTTCTGCGTCTTCTTCATAAAACCGTGCAAGAGCACCATGCAGTCTGGCTCAACGCAAAACAGCACGCGGGCGATACGACCGCGTGCAAGGCTGCTCCGCACTTCCCAGATGCCGTGGTCCAACGCTCGCACCAGCGGCATACCGATTGGCCACGAAAACTCGACATCTTTGATGTCCTCGCCGATAACCTTGCGATCGGAAGCATCAAGGCCCTTCAGCCACTCACGAACTGGTTCCCGACCGCTGTCTGTGCGATAAAACCGGGCAGGTAACCGTTTCAACCGTGTCGTCATAATAATGTGTACCAAAAATGATACCGGAAGTCAAATGTCGATAACTTGGCATTTCACTTTCTGA
>PLKU01000163.1 GCA_003140705.1 Acidobacteriaceae bacterium | reverse complement strand
CCGCAATTACACAAACGTTGCGGGCGATTTAATCAACTTGAGCCGGTTTGATGAGGCCCGGGATGTGTTGCGGCAGGTGCAGGCGCGCGAGCTCAATGAAGAATTGCTTTGGGTCAACCTTTACAGCTTGGCGTTTGCGCGCCGGGACGCGGAGGAGATGCGCCAATTAGTGAACGGCGCCGGGGCTAAGCCCGGAGTAGAAGACGTATTACTTGGCCTGCAGTCGGATACCGACGCCTACTTCGGCCGCCTAAAGAAATCCCGCGAGCTTACGGCGCGTGCGCAACAGGTTGCCCACCAGAATGGAAATGGCTACCCCAGGCAACACCTGGTGAGTTACGAATTCCACCGGAAAACCGCAAACAGGAGCCAGCCCCACAATCAGCAGCAGATCGGGAAACCCGGAAAAGAACAGGCCAAAGAAGCCATCAATGTCGCCGGAGGTGAACCACGCAGGGCGATGATGAAGTGGCGCGTTCATGGGAGTGAGGGCCTGGCTCATGCCGTCCCGTAGGTGAATCCGATTTCTCGCAGCCATTTGCGGTAGGCAATTGCCATTCGGTCGGAGCGGAGGTGAAGTTCGGCCTGAAGATCCAGTGGCAGAAGCTCGGGCCGTTGCGATTCAACCACAACCCGGTCCTGTTCCGTTACACGATCCTGGAATTCCAAAAGCTCTGCATCGGCAACCTCGTCTCCGTAATTCAGGCTCATGATGAGGCGCGACTCGCAGCTATCCGCATTAACCGGTGCAACCTGGGCCAGAATCCCAAAGCGTCGAACGCCCTCTGTTTTGACAAAGCCCGCTGTCAACGGTCCATCTACCCAGTATCGATAATTGACGAGCGCAGCCATTCCTGTCCCGTCGGGGTCAGGTTGCCATATGCGAATTTCACGGGCCTCCGGGCCTCGCCAATCCATCCCAGATGAACCGGCAGTGACAGCGTAGTCCTCCACCTGTCCGCGTTCGGGATCACCCAGCAATCCGGCATGAACAAAACCCAGATGCGCAACGTCGAGAAGATTCTCAATCACGCGCGGTCCGAGGGCGCGAAACCGGTAAGGGCCGGCGAGGACAGTCCGGAATCCTGAAGACTCGGGAAGAGGGAAGTCTGGCAGAGGGCCACGCGGCTCACCCATCGCCACCCATACGACCCCATAGCGCTCACGCACCTGGAAGGATTCCACCCGTGCCTTCGAAGGCGGCTTCATCTCCGGATGGGCCGGAATACGCACGCATGCGCCGGAGGGCGCGTATTCCCAGGCATGATAGGGACAAACAAGGCATTCGCTGCGGCTTGAACCAGGCTCTGAAACGGAAGGAACCATCGCAGGCCGGATGGCGCCGAGCGAAAGCCGCGCACCGCGATGAACGCACAGATCACGCCAACAGTGGAGTCCCTCTTGCGACCGCCAAAGAACAAGATCTGTGGCCATCAGGCGGCGCGCCAGCAGCTTTCCCGGTTCGATCTCCCGCGACCATGCGATGGCGAGCCACTCACCGTTGAGTAGCGGGTCGTCAAGCTGCGAAGCCTGGCGGGGCGCAAGGGAAGGAACCACATCGGATGCCATAAGCCCGCATCGCCTCCCAGGGGGATGAGTGGACCGGAAACTGTCTCTCAGTGACGCTAGTTTACACCGGGCAATTCCTTGATCCATCATGCGGTTCTCCCGCGGATTCAGGCTATGATGGACCTCTGTGACACTCCCCACCGGCCCAGACAAGGATTCCAGGGCGCCGCACACAGTGCGCGCCAATGCCGCTCCAACCGAGGCGGCGACGATGCCTGCGCTCGCGGGCAATGCGATTGACGAGTCAGTGGTCGACTCAATCGACGAGTTTAACGGGTTAGCTCGGCTCCTCCCATTCGGATTCCAGCATGTGCTCGTGATGTATGCGGGCACGGTTGCTGTGCCGCTGATCCTGGGCAGTGCCTTGCGGTTGACTCCTGGGCAGGTGATCGCGCTCATCAGTGCCGATCTTTTTACTTCTGGATTGGCGACCCTTTTGCAGACGATTGGTTGGTGGAAGTTCGGAGCCCGTCTGCCTTTGATTCAGGGCTGCTCTTTTATCTGCGTTGCGCCGATGATTTTAATAGGCGGTCAATACGGCATTCCGACCATGTATGGTGCGGTGATCTGTTGCGGTCTCTTCACCATGCTGGCAGGCCCCTTGTTTAGCCGCATGCTGCGGTTGTTTCCGCCTGTTGTGATTGGCTCGGTCATCACCGTGATCGGACTGTCGCTGTTGCCTGTCGCTGGCGGCTGGCTGGGTGGTGGCGATAGCTCGGCCGCCGATTTCGGGAGTTATGCTCATCTTGGATTGGGGTTGCTGACGATTGCGTTAATTGTTTTCATCCAACGCTTCGGCCGCGGCTTGATTGCCAACCTGAGTGTCCTGCTTGGTATGGTCGCGGGGACTGCTTTTGCCGCATTGGCCGGCCACGCAAGCTTTACGCAAGTGGGGAGCACGCCGTGGTTTGGGATGGCGCGGCCGCTTATGTTTGGATGGCCTCGCTTCGCGCTGCTGCCCGCGTTGGTGATGTGCATCGCGATGATCGTGGTGATGACCGAAACAACCGGAAACTGCCTGGCGATCGGCGAGATCGCCGGCCGTAGGATTGGGCGAGCGACACTGACCGCCGCTTTCCGATCAGATGGGCTGTCGACTATGTTGGGCGGATTGATGAACAGTTTTCCCTACAACGCGTACTCGCAAAATACAGGGTTGCTGCTGCTTTCCAAGGTCAAGAGCCGATACGCGGTCGCGGCTGGTGGCGGGCTGCTGGTGGTGCTTGGGTTTTTGCCAAAGCTTGCTTCTGTAATCGCAGCCATTCCGCGGCCTGTTTTAGGCGGGGCGTCGATTGTAATGTTTGGCATGACAGCAGTGGCCGGCATTGAGGAGCTGACACGTGTACGCTACCAGGGAACGAACAACGGGATCATTGTTGCAGTCTCATTGAGTTTTGGCGTGCTGCCCATCGCGACTCCCCAACTCTTTGTGCACGCTTCCGATGCCGCACGGCTCTTCTTGAACAGCGGAATCTTTCTATGCGCTGCGAGTGCCGTATTTCTCAACTTGTTGTTTTCCAAAAAAACGGAGAGCCAATCCGCATGATCCAACAAGATGTAACTGAACAGGACCTGATTTTCCTGCGGCGCGCGATTGAGTTGGCCCGCGAAGCTTGCAACGATGGACGCCATCCATTTGGCGCGCTGATTGTTAATCAAGCGGGCGAGATCATTGTTGCTTCCCGCAACAATGCGGTGCGACCCAAAGGCGATCCCACCCAGCACGCGGAAATGGTGGCTTGCGGTGAAGCGGCGCGACTCTTTTCCGAAGCTGAACTTGCCAGGTGCACGCTGTACACAAGCACCGAGCCGTGCGCGATGTGTGCCGGGGCTATCTACTGGACTGGGATTGGACGTGTGGTGTACGCATTAGCCGAGACTGGCCTGCTGAAATTCACCGGCAATGATCAAGAGAACCCGACTCTTGACCTGCCTTGCCGCGAGGTCTTTGCGCGCGGGCAGAGGCAGATTGTGGTCGCAGGACCGTTACTGGAAGAAGAAGCAGCTGAGGTGCATGAGGGATTTTGGAGACGCTAGGGTCCAACGCAAGATAGTCCAGTAGTTCCTCCCAATTGGAAAGCCTCACCCATGGATCCGCGCACCGTTTGCTCAACACAGTGTCCAGCGCCTTAAGTACTCCATCGTTTTTTGTCGGCGCGGTCTCTTTCCCGGTCGATAGTTTGTGCTGCTGCAAACAACCGACGGTAGGCCTGCATGTCGCAGCTCAAGATACTGAATGACCGGTCTCTATCAACTGACCAGTTATTACCGGATTGACTGTAAACCAGTAGGAGCGGCGATGAGGTCCCGAAAGTCGGCATCCAAGAAATGGTCTTCTGTCATTCTCGGTGAAGGGCGCGTGCCGGGTTACTACGCCCGACCAGCCGACCCTGCAGCAAACATTCGATCATCCACTCGAGTTAACCGCCGTCCGGCCCCGTTGCGCAGCAGTGGCACGTGAGGAATCCTCGCGAGGTGCTCGCTGATCAGCCAGAGATCTGCCTCCGAAGTCATCCAGCCCATGCCGTCGAACCGCGACAATTGCACCGGCCGGGAGTAGTTGCGGAGGGTCTTCTCGCGGGAAGTATTGAAGTAGCTCTCGAAATAAGACATAACGAGCTCGCGCAGGTTACGGTAAACGGGCTCCCGAAACCTCAACCCGCTGTAGTTCGATTTGGCGACCGCGCCCCAACAGCCCTGCAGCCTGAAAACCGCGAGCACGTGGTCATCGTCGTGCACAGACTCGAGATCAAGCAGCAATGGCGGAAAGCCATGTACCCTCAGTGCCGCCGCAGCTAAAAGAGCGCCTTCCAGGCAATGGGCCACCTTATCGCGCAGCACCCGTCGAGGAGAGCGAATCGTTTCGCCATCTGGCTCTTTGTTGTAAGCGATATCGTGGTCGAGGAAGTGCTGGATCTTCTCAGGTGTTTTGAGCGTTTTTAGAACAAGTGTCTCGCCCTTATCAAAACCGTACTTGGACATGCGAATCAATCAACCTTTCCCAACGAACAAGACGAATCAACAAGGGTTGAGCATAGCCGAGACAAACAATCATAAACATAAGGCCCACGCGCAAGCCGCGCCCAAACGCAGCAAGCGGTTAAGACCAATGGTCAAACCACTCCCAATCATACCGGCGTCGAAGAATACTGCGCGATAAGGGCTGCTTTAGATTTGTCAACTCTAAGGCTGTGCCATTTAATCAAAGCGTACGAAATGGCAATCGCGAAGGTGTCTCTTAAACCATCTCCACAGCGCAGTCAACGGGTCAGAAGAGGTTGCCTGAAACCTGCTCAGCTGCCGTGAAGATCCTGATCTTGAGCGCATCGCGAGTCAGGACGGGGTCGTTCTTGAGTGTGGTGCTGAGGGTGATCGTGAAAACCTGGTCACGGACTCGTCCCACGATATGCTCTCCCATCGCGGAGCTGTGATCGCTCGCCGAGCAGGTCATTGCCTCGTTGCCAATAGCTTTCAAGGGGGCTGCATTACTGCCGCAAATCTGAGCAACCATGCCCAGCCTCTCATGGGGATCCGCGGCTACCTCCACGCTGACAAGAAGAGTGTGCCTGAAACCTGCGTTTTCTTGAGTAAACACGCAAACGCGCGCCTGGCCGGGGGCGGCCTCTGTGAATTGGCCCACCGCATCCCCGCCAAGAATGCCAGAGGCAGTGGCCTCGTTGATCCAGGGACAGTTATTGGCGGCCCGGCATAACGTGGGCAGACACACGAAACAGGCTCCCAAAGCGATCGTGCCGAACTGGCGTACTGCTTTCTTGAGACCTGCCCAATTATTTACCATTCCGCATGCCCCCCGCCCCATCCTCAAGATCGGAGTGTATGTGCCACGGTATGCTTTCAGTGGATATCTCAGGATGCATGCGGAGATAGTCAAGCGAGTAAGTCGGGGCACCGTCATCGACCTTCTTGTCGACAAACATCGCCTGCTGCTCAGCAGCCTCCGCTTTCTTTCCCATACGGCGGTAAAGGATGGACAGGTTGTAGTGTGCGGTCAGATCGTCGGGGTCGATTTTCTGCAACGCTTCAAACTGTTCCAGTGCGTTCGGATTGTCATTCTGCTGGTAGTAGGTGATGCCAAGTTCGCGCCGCGCATCGCGTGACTGCGAGAACATCTCGACCACTTTTTTGAAGTCTGCGATCTCCTGCGCAGTATTTCCGGCGCGCCGCTGAAGAAGACCGTCGTAGTAGAGTGTCCGCGCATTGTTTGGTTCAATGGACAGCGACTTGCGGATGGCCGTGCGCGCTGATCCGTACTTTTCCCAAACGATCTCGGTGAGGCCGACGTTGGTGTATGCATCGGCGTAGGTTGGGCGCAGCTTCACCACCTCAGTGAAAGCATCAACCGCCTCCTTATATTGGAACTGGTCGAGGAGGGCAATACCGAGGTTGTTCCAGCGCATCCAGTCAGCGTTGTCCGCGGGGTCTGCCGCTTCCGGTTGGTTGTCGCCAATCTTCAACACGCGCGTGCGCGAAGCGATCTCAACCACTGGATAAGCGGGATGATCATCCTTGCCGAAGATATTGTTGAGATAACTCTGCCGCAGATGACGGTAATTCACCTTGGCAGTAACCGAGAAAGCGCCGCTTGCATCGGAGGGCAACCGGAACTGGTAGCGCACCAACACTGAGCGGCCAGCCGGCACGGTGTTGTCGTAGGCAACCGAGTGAATGGTCCACACCTTGTGGTTGTCGACAAATTCGCCCTCATCGGTAACCGGACGGTTGGTGAAGCTATGGGCGCGTGGGTCGAGCATGCCATCCGGCTTGAGGAAGCCGCTGTGATAAATCTCCTTGCCGTTTGCGTCCTTCACCGTGAACTCGACCCAGGCCTCGTAGAGATCGCGCACCTCGGGAATCAAGGAATGTCCGATATTCTTGTTCTGGATGACCACGAATGCCGTGACTACATCGTTCGGTGCAAGGTTGTAAGAAACCTTGCCCAACGGCGCAATCAGCTTGGCGTTGCCAGTGGCATCCACTTCCGCTGCCTTCTCAAGGCCAAGAATATCCACGTTGAGATAGTTGCCTGCACGCAGGAAGTCGATTGTCTTGCTCAGTTGCTGGTCAAAGCCATAGTAGAAAGGAACGGCGGTGTTGCCGGCCAGCCAGCGGTGGGAGGCAAAGGTACCGTTCTTTGCGCCATAGTCTGGCAGCGTGATGGCGTTGCGTTTCATGTGGCAGCCCTGGCACGTCGTAAAGTCCGCAGTGTAGAAGGTCAGCGGATTGCGCTGCGAAAACTTGGACTGTTGCCACTCGTCGTAAGCGGTGAAGGCGCGAAGGAACTTATAGTCGTTGAGGGGACTCGGCAGGTTCGCTTTATGGCAGGCAGCGCAGAATTCCGGCGTGTGCAGAAAATCGTGCATCACTGCTTTGGAGTGCCGCTCAGGATGCCTCAGAATCATGGAGAAGGGAACCTCGCCCGGGATGCGCTCACCGTTCTCGTCCACGATCACTGCGGGCACGCCCATCTTGACGCTGGCGTTACCGTTGGTCGAGTCCAGACTGACGACCGAATGACAAGTCGCGCAAGTGAGCCCGTCGGAGTCAATTTGTCCACGATCAACCTTCGAGTCCTCAGTCAGTGCAGCGCCGAGAACCCCAATCGGGTTGTGGCAACTATCGCAATGGCGGGCGAATGAAATTCCGCGCGTCTTGTCTCGAATCAGGAGGTTGACGCTGGTCCGATAGAACGGCGTACGGAATGCATTCGAGTGCAGCGCCTGTCGCCACTGGCTGTATGCCTCCTGGTGGCAGGTCCCGCAGTATTCCGCACTTGGGAAAGCTCCCGGCTGGATGAATCCTTCGCCCACCACCTTCACGTTACCTGGAGTGAATGGGTTCTTCTGCCCGTAGTGGAAGTTGTAGGCAGGCGTCACTGTTGCGTTGTACTCCTTGCGTGCCGCTTCAGCCGCCAGCTCGGCCTTGGCCTTCCACTTGGCAATCGCCTCACGCTGTGCCGGAGTATCCTCAACTGGCGCGGCTCCTCTCGGTGGAAGCGCGTACGGAGGTGGGGGAGCCAGACTCGGCGCATCCTGTTGCGGTGCACTTGGCTGTGCTTCATTCTGTTGCGCACAGACGGGAACGATCCAGTACTCGGCGGCTGACAGCCCGGCAATAAACAACATTGTGCTCGCAAAGCGTTTCACGCTAGCTCCTGCTTTTACCGCTCAGCCGTTCCCAAGCGATTTCTGATCGATTCGAATCCCGTTCACTTACTTAGATGGGCGCCGGCTAATTTGATCTTGGCCCGCTCCGCGGCGATTGAGTCATACACGCTGGGCACGAGGCCGTTGCCCTCTTCAATTGCGAAGTAACGATCGACGCTGGGTAGCAGGACTGTCTCCAGTTTGCCATCCGGCCAACGAATATCAACCTTGTCCACTTTCGTGTTCGCACCCAGGCNNCGCGCTGGCGCTGGCCGCCCGCCGTGAGATATACGGTTGAGCCCACCGCGTCGCGCGGACTTTTCGGGCCGCCTATCAACAGCAGTCCGACCCAGTGGTTGTGGTCGTCGTTTACGTTGCGCAGCAGCACCGGTGTGTGGTCAATGCAGTTAATGACCACATCGATCTTGCCGTCGTTGA
>PLKU01000031.1 GCA_003140705.1 Acidobacteriaceae bacterium | reverse complement strand
GCTCCCTGCACGAGCGCTGGCACTGCGAGCGCCTGATCGAATAGCCAGCAATAAGGAGCCAGGAAAATGGAAACCACCATCAGCAATCCGCCCTGCTTCATCCAATCCCAGGCATGGCGGCGCGGCCAGTAGTAGGCCAAAGCCCATACGCAGCCCAGGACCGGCGGCAGATACTGGAGCCACATCGCTTGCGGGTTAATCCAAAGCCGCAGCACGATGCTTAGACAGGGAATAAACTCCTTCTCAATTCCCGTCGTACGCATCATCTGTGTGTACTGGGTCCAAGCCATCGGATCGATCAAGTACACCGCTCCGCTACTGGCGGCCATGGCGACGAATGCACCGGCTAGGAGCTTATAGGCCCGGGAAACCAGAATCCATACAAGCAACACGACGCCGAATAGCAAAAACAGGTGGGGCTTCAGCGCACAGAGCCACAGTGACATTCCGGCTAGGAACGGGCGCGTTTGGTGCAGGCGCAGAAACAGAACAAATCCAAGCAGCGCGAACAGAGATGTCTGGCCCATCAACAGGCAAAGCAACGCCGGCGCAAATGAGTAACCCAGCCAGTGCAATTGATTGTCCGGGCGTCCATGCATGCTCCACAGCATGCGCACCGATCCCAGCAGGCAAGCCAGCAGGATGAGAGACCATACAAACCCTCCGATTCGCAAGCCAACGAAGCCAAGCGGAAGCGAAAGGGGGAGCGCCCAAGGCGGGTTCCGCATGAACAGGGCGCCATACCCGGCGGCCAGCCCCGCGGAACGCTCAATCCGCATCATGGCGTCTCGATCGTAGGGATTGGCATGATGAACGAGTTGTTGGCCTGTAGCCCAGTAGACAACGAAATCACGTGCGCCGGAAGTCTTGCCCGCCAACGGCACAACACAAAGGAACAAGGCGGTCAACGCCAGAGCCAGCCCGCTAACCAAGGCGATCGACAGTTCTGCCAGGTTGCCAAGGTGGCCTTTCTTTGCCGCGGAATTGGCAGTCGTGCTCTCCATGAATAGCATCCTAGTTCTGCCGCCAGAAAATACGTGATGCCCGCGAAATCACCCAGAGGGGTCAAGAGCAGCATCACCGCCGCTCGTCAAGAGCGGCAGCAGAATACGCACCAACCGTTTACCCCAACCCAACCGCGGATACTTGCATTGGTAGTCGATTCTGAATCACGCAGTACAGCATGTAGAGCTGCGAAATCCCGAATGCGGCCAGAGAAACCGAAATCAGTTGGATCCCATAACTCTTCGCAACGTCGCATGTGATCCAGGAGATTGCAAACATCAAGAAGGACAATGCTGTGATCCAGAGCCTGGCTGCCCGCCACTCAAGGTCCTTTGCAGCACCAAGAGTCAGCACCACGGCAATTCCGACCAGAACTGCGTCATACAGCGGGACGTAAACATTCAAGAGCAGAGTCCAGGTCAGGGTAGCTGCCCAGGCAAGCGATTGCGCAGCTCGGCTGCCGGTTGCAGACTTCCATAGCATGACTGCGAGCCCGGTTGCTATCGGTATTGTTACCGCATACTTGATGATGGTCACTGCTTCTAAGTGGTTTCCCGCGACCGCTTGCAAGCAAGACCCAATCTCGATGAACTTCCACAACTCGAATACTCTATGACCACTCAGCCCGACGACTCGGTCAAACAAGCTGAGGAAGTGAATGTATGTGGGCCAGATTTGCCCCCCCATGAACGCCGTCGCCACCAGCATCAACATCGCACCGCCGGTGATGAATCCCGCCAGCGTCTTGAATCGTCGGGTCACAAACAGCATGGGAATAATAAACAGGAGCAGGGTAGGCTTATAAGCCATGATCGAGAGCGCCAGCCCACTTAAGAATGGTCTTGATTTTCTTTCCTGAAGGATCGCAAGCCCAACCGAACAAACTGCCAAAGAGGTCAACTGACCACTTACAAGAATTCCCCAGAAGAACGGGAAAGTCGCAACCGAAAAACAGAGGATCAACGAGACCTTGACCCGTTCTCCAGGAAAGATGTCGTTTGATAGAGCAACAATCCCCAAACTGTAGAGCCCGAGAGAGACAAACATCCAGATAAAGAAAGCCAGCCGGAACGAAACACGAGCAAACATACTAAAAAACAGGCCCACAAACGGCGGATAAGGGCTCGGACCATAAACAAATTTCGGATCGGAGAAGACGTCGTTGAAGACCTTAGTTTGGAGGCTCCAATCGTAGAGCCGCAGTGCTGGGTAGTCCTTGACAATGTGGCCAATCCCATAAAAATAGATAAAATCGGCTGGCATTAGGGGGATAGATCCCTTTCCAGCTTTGAACTGTATCCACAGAGGAATGCAAAACCGTGTAATGAAGAGCGCAAGAATCAGGCTCCAACAGGCCACGTTGATCACTTTCAGATCGGGCATGGGACCGAGGATCCGGGTGGGCCATCGAAAGAATCCGCCCTCGTGGCGTTCCTGCGCAACAGCCCCACTCTCAACGTCCATGCATTTTCCTCCTACATGTTCATGCACTCATTTGAATGCCCCGGGGAATATCGATAAGCTCTGGCGGAAAAGCCGCTCGGTTAGCCCAACAGATAATGACACATGAATCTCCCGGTTCAGGTTTCGTTGCGAATGGAGCCTGATCTATGGATACAATACAGCAGCAACTCTCATTGCTATGGTTACCATTTGGGGGCATTTAGTCGTTAGTGCGAAAGTTTGGGTCGCTTTCTGCTACGGGGCTCACTAGCGCCCGCAGATCCCTCTGAGCTCCGCAAGATTGAAGGCTCAGATCATAGGTAATTCATAGGTAATAAACTTTTCGGTCATGTATACGAAGCCGGACTGAATTGCTCTTTCTGTAAACAGACGTTTACACGGCTACTCAATTTTGCTCGACACATTCAATTCGTAACTCACTGATTTTATTAGATGGATACTCTTTGCCGAGATTGGACCCTCACTTGCTAGACTATGGGTGCCCCGGCCCGAGGCTGGGTAATTCAACCTACGGAGAAAGCCCAAATGAACAACATGCTTCTTAAGCTGTATGTGAAGTTCCAGGACCTGAAGAACAACGAAGAAGGTCAGGACCTGGTCGAGTATGCCTTGGTCGTTGCTCTTATCGCCTTCGGTGCAACCGCTGGCATGAGCACTCTCGCCACCGGCATCAACGCTGCATTCAACACCATCAGCTCGAAACTGGCAACCAGCCTCTAACCTCCTGTCAGTGCACCGTCAGGAAATTGCTCCAGCACCTTTGCGCCTCCGTGGGAGAGATTCGTATAAACGGGGTGAACAACACAATCTCTCCCAGCAAAGGGCACAATCACTAACCCGCACGTCGTGAATGGAACTCCTCATGCGTCTGTTTGGGCTCCCCGGCATAGAGCTGGGAAAACCACTTCGCGAGGCCTTTCACAGATGAATAATCTCTCTTCAACCGGTTTGTGACGTCCAGGACCTGAAATACAACGAGGCGAGTCAGGATCTGGTCGAATATGATTTGGTTGCTGTTCTTGTTGCTTTCGGTTCTACTGCCGAATGTGCACCCTGGCCAACGGCATCAACAGTGCGT
>PLKU01000099.1 GCA_003140705.1 Acidobacteriaceae bacterium | reverse complement strand
GGAAAGCTGGTGAACCAGCTTCCTGGTCGGCGTCCCGCGATCGAAGGAGCCTTCGTCGGTGTCTTCCATAATCACAACGCAACTCCCCTTGATCCGGGGATCGCTGGAGTTGACTGCGGCGGTGACAAAGTTCGCGAAGGCGATGTTGGTGATGAAGCGGCCGCGTTTTTCTACTTGCAGCCAGGGCTCTTGGCCATCTTTCCATTCGGCAATGCTGACTCTTCCGCTCAACATTCCGGTGTCGACGCCGACGTAGGGAATTGGTTCGGTGAGGGCAAAGGCTCCGCGCCAGGGCTTACGATCTTCACCGGCCTGCGGGGGAGCGGCGAGCGTCTTGTAGCGGGCTACTTGCTGGAGAGTTCCACGCTCGTGAATCGGCGAGAGCGCCAGAAAGCTGGCGAGGCTGGCAGTGGCCGCACCTCCATCGACCCAGGCTAGCTCAAATGCACACAACGCCAGCGCCAGGTTCTTGGGGCCGGAGATGAAGCCGCCTTCTTCAGGTTCCATGAATGCAGCAGTGATGCCGGCACGATCGAAAGCCTCAAGCATGGCGGCTTTGCCAGAGGTCCACTCATGGGTATTGCGTTCTCCGGCGGCAACCAGGCGCGCGACGGTTCCTCGTGCCACGCCGCGGGCGGACTGGACGAGCATCTGCAGATCGAATCGCTCGGCAAAGCGCCATTGAATCTGACGGACGGCATCGCCAGGGAGAGTCAGCATCGTCTTCACATCGGGTAACGCAACAGTGCCCATCGAAATCCACCTCCGGCAGCGGGGCTATTGTGCTTNNGGCATGTGACCTGTATCACGTTGGCGGGGTAAGCCGCGTTGTGGCCTGAGTTTGAGTGACAGAGTGATTCGCCGCACCCCGCGTAACCATTGGCTTTTTCGATGTGTGGCCTGTGTCACATACGGAGCTGAAACCCAGCTTGTATGACTGGGACAGAACTGAGAACTTGCCCTAGACCGGCAAGGGACCGGCAAAGGAGCAAAACGATGATTCACGGACTTAGAACGGCATGCATGCTCGTGCTCGCCGCTTCCATTGCATTGCCAATCTTTGCACAGGCGCCTGGCGCGGACACGTACAAGGCAAAATGCGCGATGTGCCATGGCGCCGACGGGCTGGCCGCCACACCAATGGCGAAGAACCTGAAGGTTCTGTCGTTCAAGGACCCCGCGATGATCAAGGCGACCGATGCGCAGTTCATCGCCTCCACCAAGAGTGGGAAAGGCAAGATGCCCGCGTACACCGGGAAGCTCACCGATGCGCAAATCAGGGACGTGATCTCGTTTATCCGCACGCTGCAGAAGTAGAGAGCGCGCCAGGAAGACCCTGACCGTGCTGTGCGAGCCAGGGGAGAAAGGTCCAACACCTTTCGCCCCGCGCGACTGGAAACGGTGGGTGTATTCGGAGCTGACATGAAGACCGTTTCCTCCATTTCATTGACTTTGGGCGCGTGTGCGCTGTTATTCTTCGCGACACCCCGCGCAGTGATGGCGCAGACCGATTGCCTGAGCTGTCATGCAGACACGACGATGCAGGACGGATCCGGGCAAAATGTCGGGGTCGACGCGCACAAGTTCGGCGATAGCATTCATGGCGTGCTGCAGTGCAGCCAATGCCACACGACCATCAAGGAATATCCGCATCCTGACCAGATCACACCGGTCAAGTGTGAGAGCTGCCACGCAGATGAGGCGGCAGGGCTGGTGGGCAGCGTGCATGCTTCGCGTGCGGAGCATCCCTGCACCAGTTGCCATGGAGATGCGCATTCGATCTATCCCAAGACCGATCCCAAGTCGGCTGTTTATCCGCTGAATGTTCCGCGCACCTGCGGGCAGTGCCACGGGAACGACGCGATGGCCAAGAAGCACGGCCTGAACAATGTGTATCCCATGTACTTGGACTCGATTCACGGCTTTGCGCTAAGCAACGAAGGCTTGCTTGTCGCGGCGAATTGCCAGAGCTGCCATGGATCGCACCACATCCTGAGCCACACCGATCCGCAGAGCGCAACCTACAAAGCAAACGTTCCGGCAACTTGCGGCAATTGTCATGCGGGCATCACCGCGGATTATTCGAACGGCGTGCACGGGAAAGCGGTGGCGGCAGGCAAGAAAGGTGCGCCGGTATGTTCCGATTGCCACACGGCCCACGCCATTGAGCAGCCAACCGCTGCGGCGTTTCGCATGCAGTCCACACCTATTTGCGGAAACTGTCACAAGGAAAAGTTCAGCACGTACCGCGACACGTTTCACTCGCAGCTAGGCTCGCTGGGCGGCTATGTGGAGACGGCTCGTTGCTGGGACTGCCATAAAGCTCACGAGATTCTTCCGGCGTCTGATCCGCGCTCACCTGTAGCGCCGGCGAACCTGGTGAAGACCTGCGGACGCTGCCACGCGGGGGCGAACGCGAGCTTTGTTCAATACCAGCCGCATGCCAACGCACACAGCCGGAAGCTGAATCCGGCTTTGTACTACGTGACGCTGTTCATGAATCTCTTGCTGGTGAGCGTACTTACGTTTTTCATGATTCACACCCTTCTCTGGTTGATCCGCTCGCGATATGACCAGGTGAAAGCAAGGGCGGCCAAAGGAGGAAAGAATGCCTGATCTGGAGCGAGTGGCAGATGACGGCGGTGCAGTCAGCGGCATGAAGGCGCGCTTCTTCACGCGCTTTACGCGGGAGCAGCGATACCTGCACGCGGTGCTCTTCACCGCGTTTTTAGGCCTGGCAGCGACAGGGTTGCCCATGCGCTTTGCCCAGACTCCCTGGGCGCGGCGATTCGCAAGCGGTGTGGGCGGATTTGGGGCGATCATCTTCTTTCACAAGATGTTTGCCGTGGTGCTGACCATCGCTTTTTTGATCCACCTGAAGGAGATCTTCACGCGTGGAGTGCTGCACAGGGAGAAGGGAATCTTCTGGGGGTCTACCTCAATGGTGGCGAACTGGAAGGATGTGAAGGACCTGGTTGGACATCTTCGCTGGATGGTAGGCCTGGGCCCGAAGCCGCAGTTCGAACGCTATGCCTATTGGGAGAAGTTTGACTACTGGGCGGTCTTCTGGGGAATGCTGGTGATCGGCTTCTCAGGCTATGCCATGTGGTTTGCGCCGTTCTTTGCGCGATTCCTGCCGGGATGGGCGTTAAATGCGGTGCTGGTTGTGCATAGCGAAGAAGGCTTGCTGGCGATTCTGTTCATCTTCTCGATTCATTTCGTCAATACGCACCTGCGGCCGGACAGCTTCCCGATGGACATGGTGGTGTTTACCGGAGTGGAGAGCGAAGAGGAGTTCAAGCACAAGCGTACGCAGGAATATGAACGGCTGGCCAAAGAGGGAAAGCTGGAGCAAAGAGTTGCAACTGCTCCGCCGCTCTGGCTGGTGAATTTTTCAAAGGTCGTTGGATTTACGGCGATCGCGATCGGATTGATTCTGCTGGTGTTGACGCTGAGCGCATATTTCAGCTGAGTTTACTTCTACATTTTGTGAGGCTGGTGTGAAGGCGTGGCTGAGGCCGCGCCCTCTCTATTTTTGATTTTCCAGGAGCCGAGCTGTGACTCCAGTCACTGCGGTGTTTTTTGTCGAAGCATCTCCTCGTAAGCGTGAAAGATCTTGGGTCGAGTATCACGCTTATCGCCGTTGCGACGCTGTTTCTTTTTCCTTGTTCAGCACCCGCGCAGCACAAGCTTAAAGACGCCGACTGTCTGGCCTGCCACTCCGATGCAACCATGAGCGAGGATGTGAGCGGCGGGAAGCTTAGCCTGTTTGTGGATCAAGCCAAACTGAAGCACTCCGTGCACGGTGGCATGTTCAGCTGCGTTGACTGCCACAAGGACGTGAAGAGCCTGGTGCACGACGTTCCGCCGCAGAAGATCACTTGCGCCCAATGCCATGCGGATGCGCAGACCGCATATGCGCACGGCATGCATGCCAAGGCTGTGAGGGCGAACGGGGGACCGGCTGCGACTTGCGTGGATTGTCACGGAGGTGCGCACGAGATTCTGGCAGCCGACGATACCAAATCGCCAGTCAGTCATGGGAATATTCCTGTGACCTGCGGCAGGTGCCATGGGCAGAAGTTCCTGGTGGAGAAGAACGGGGACAGCGCGCAGACCTTTGTGTCTTACCAGGAAAGCGTGCATGGACAGGCCACGGAAAAGGGATCGACGAAGGCAGCGGTGTGCACCGATTGTCACGGCTCGCACGAGATTCTTCCGGCCAACGATCAGAAATCTCCGATCTACAAGTTCAATGTTCCCGCGACCTGCGGCAGGTGCCATACCGCGGTGCAACAGACATTCATGCAGAGCATTCACGGGCAGGGCATCAGCCGCGGTAACGGACTGGCTCCGGTGTGCACGGATTGCCATGGAATCCATTCAATCAAGCCACATATCGATCCCAATTCGTCTGTTTCGCAGCAGAACCTGGCCCGGACTACCTGCGCACGGTGTCACGAGGGGGTGCGGCTCTCGGAGGAGTTTGGCGTGCAAGGAAACCGCGTTTCGACTTACCTGGATAGTTATCATGGGCTGGCTTCGGAGGGTGGTTCGGTGGTGGTGGCGAACTGCGCCAGTTGCCACGGGGTGCACAACATTCTGCCGTCGAGCGATCCGCGCTCAACGATCAACAAAGCAAATCTGGATGTTACGTGCGGCAAATGCCACCAGGGCGTGACGCACAAATTCACGCTCACGAAGGTGCACTTGAATGGCAGCCGGTTGAACGAAAACGGGTCGAATCAGGACGGCTCGAATGACATCGGGTCAACTGCGGTGCGATGGGTGAGGTGGATCTATCTTGTGCTGATCTTTGGCGTGATCGGCGCCATGTTCCTGCATAACTTCATCATCTGGCGCAGCAAGGCATTGGCTCGGCGCAGGATGCAGAACCCGAGCATGGTGCGCATGACGACCAACCAGCGCTGGCAGCACCTGGTATTGCTGACGAGCTTTATTGTGTTGGTGGTTACAGGATTTGCGTTGAAGTTCCCGAATTCATGGTTTGCCGAAGTGCTGGGCATGGGTGAGCATCTGCGCAGCCTGATTCACCGTGTTGCGGGCGTGATCTTGATTAGCACGGGCGTCTACCATCTCTTCTACCTTGTCGCCGCGCGGGAAGGGCGGCGGCTGATCTACGATTTCGCACCGAGGCCGAAGGACGCCTTTGATGCGTGGGGCACGATGCTCTACTACCTGGGCCTGAGCAGAAAGAAGCCGCGGTTTGGCCGCTTCAATTACGCGGAGAAGGCAGAGTATTGGGCTCTGGTCTGGGGCACGGCGCTGATGGGCCTAACGGGCATCATGCTCTGGGCGAAAGTGTGGGTGGGCAACTTGCTGGCGCGCTGGTGGATCGATGTTGCGACCTCGATTCACTTCTACGAGGCGATCCTGGCCACGTTGGCGATTGTGGTGTGGCACTTCTACCAGGTGTTCTTCGACCCGGACGTGTACCCGATGAACTGGGCGTGGTGGGATGGGAAGATGCCGGTGGAGCACTACAAAGAGGAGCACGGATTGGACACAGGTGCCTTGGGGGATCTCGAGACATCAGGGACAGAGGCCACAGATACAAAGGGCGGCGTTAAGCCTCCAGCTAAGTCTCCGCAAAGATAAGCGGCTCAAGAAAAAGCGGNNGATGCGCTCCTTGATCTGCTTGCGGTTCAGGTTGCCTTCAAGGGCCTGCTTGGCAAGCTCGACGACCTCGTCATCCGAGGCAAAACGGAGACCGATCAACTGGTCCTCAGTGAGTTGGTAGATTTGTGCGTGCCACTGGGCAGGCGCCAGGGCCTGCAACCGAAGCCGCTCTTCCAGCCGGATGAGGCGATCCTGGACCTTGAGCGGATAGCTGCGAAGCTTGATGACGGGAAGGAATGCCGCGATCGAGAGGATCACAATCCATCCGGTCAAGAGGCTGAAATGGTTGACGACATAGCAGAGGGTAATGATGAGGTTGGCGACGAGAACCGCAGAGAGAACCATGTGGTAAGGAGGATCGAAGCGTGCGTGGTTCTTGAAACTTTGAGGGGACGAGTTACTCATGCGTAGCCTTCATTTCTCTCAGACCAGAGTTAACTTCCTGAAATTCCTGCGATTCCAAGATGGCCACCGCAGCCGCGCCGGGGGCCTGGATACCCGGGCTATCCGGATTCTGCGTGAGAAACGACAGGCATGTCAATGAAGGAAGCTTGAATCTTGAGGAAGTGTTCATCCTCTGGTACCTTGCGCAGCGGCGTGACGAAAGTTTGGGGGAGACTAAAAAGGCCACAAACGCCGGAGGCCCGGTACTGACCAGAGTGCGTTCACTCTGATACCGTTCTCTTTCCGGAGGGCTATCGCGCAGGGGAGCGCGGATGGTCTTCCGGCATTCCTTTTCCAGTGAGGCTTCTCGTGAACAGACGGTTTCTGCTTTTGCTTACCCTGCTTTCATGTGTCAACGTCTCGGCAGAAGTGACTCTGCCCAAGATTCTTTCCAGCCACATGGTGGTGCAAAGAGACCTGCCGGTACACGTGTGGGGGCTGGCGGCGCCTTGGGAAGCGGTGAGTGTGAGCTTTCGAGGCGAGACGCGGTCGACAAAGGCCGGGGAGCTGGGACGCTGGAGCGTCTACCTCTCACCGGGTGCGGCAGGTGGGCCCTTTGAGCTGACGGTGACGGGTAAACCAGCGGCTGGAGGTGGCGACGCGGCGGCACAGAATATCAAGCTCGAGGATGTTCTGGTGGGCGATGTTTGGGTTGCTTCAGGGCAATCGAATATGGAGTTTGAGATGTGGAAGGCGGCAACGGCAGACCAGGACTTGCCCCACTCGGCCAATCCGCACATACGGCTGCTAGTGGTGAAGAAGGTGGCAATCGAGTATCCGCAAGACGACGTCGACACAGAGGGTTGGGCGGCTTCGACGCCGGAGACGGCGAAGGACTTTTCAGCAGTGGCGTGGTACTTTGCGCGGGATATCGAGAGCCGGGAACATGTGCCGGTGGGGGTAATCGACTCGACGTGGGGCGGTACGGTCGCCGAGGCATGGACGCGCATGGCCGCATTGGGTGCAGACGCGGCGCTGGCTCCGCTTTTTGTTTCCTGGGGCAAGATGACCGAGCGCCAGTCGGACGCGGTGCTGGCGGGCAAAGAGGAACAACGGCAGCGCGAGGAAGCCAAGGCGCAGGGGAAGCCGGAGCCGCAATTTCCATGGCATCCTCAACTGACGAGCTGGGGTCCGGGGATGTTGTACAACGGAATGATTGCGCCGCTGACGCCGTTTCCCATTCGCGGAGTGATCTGGTACCAGGGCGAAAGCAACAGCGCGCTGGCGAGGGCGCCGTTTTACAGCCGCGTGTTCGGCACGATGATTGAGGATTGGCGGAAGCAATGGGGCGTGGGCGATTTCCCATTTCTCTTTGCGCAGATTTCAAGTTTCAAATCGAACGCCACCGAGGATTGGGCGGAATTGCGTCAACAGCAGCTGAAGGCTTTGGCGCTGCGCAACACAGCGATGGCCGTGACGATCGACATCGGCAATCCTGACAACGTACATCCCACGGACAAGGTCGACGTTGGTTTGCGGATGGCGCTGGCGGCGCGCGCGCTGAGTTATGGCGAGGACGTCAGCTACTCGGGGCCAATCTTCAGGCAGGCAACACCCGAGGGCCATGCAATTCGCGTGTGGTTTGAACATCACGCCAAGGGGCTCGCGGCGAAGGGCGGGGAACTGACGGGCTTTGAGGTTGCAGGGGCGGATGGGAAGTTTGTNNAAGTTTGTTGCGGCGACGGCCACGATCGATGGACACACGGTGGTGGCGTCGAGCGATGCGGTGGCCGAACCGATGGTTGTGCGCTACGGCTGGGCCAATAGTCCGCAGTGCAATTTGTTCAATGGCGAGGGGCTTCCTGCATCCCCGTTTAACTCGGCGGAGTGAGGGTGCGAAAGCTCACTTTTTGGGTGGAATGATGATGGTGGTCTCCTGAATCTCAATCAGGCCCCCGAAGGTGCGCTTCTCTAATTCAGGCAAGAGCGCATCGATTTTTTCGCGGGTTTCAACGAAGTCGATCTTGATGGGGAGATGGTCAGAGATCTCAAGAATATGGGCGGAATGGACTCGATGCGTGGAGCCGAAACCGGCGACGCCCTTGAGGACCGTTGCGCCGTAGACACCGCTGTGGAAGAGGAAGTCCAGGAGGCTGGTGTAGACCGGAATTCCGTGATGCTTGGCTCCATCGCTCAGATAAATTGAGACCTTGACGGCTTTTCCTGAAGTCAACATGGTTCCTCCTTTGCGCTCCTGATTGACGCGCAAACACAGGATTGTGCAACGAAGGATTGAATCACCATCGAAGGCGATTTGGCAAGCTCGCCGGACACAGGAGCTAAAGCGCTTCGCCGAGCCAGGAGCCACCCCACACGGCAATGAGTCCCAGGATTACGCTGCCGACTGTGTACAGCGCAGCCAGGAAGAACGCGCCGGAACGCATGGTGGACAGAGTCTCCCACTCGAAGGTGGAGAACGTACTATAGGCACCGATGAAGCCTACTGGAATGAGAAATCTCCATGCAGGATTCAGGTCGGCGCGCTTGCCGAGATAGGTGAGCGTGAAGCCGATGATGACGCAGGCGGTGAGGTTGACGACCAGCGTGCCGTAGGGGAACTTGATTCCCATGCGGCCGGAAATGGTTGAACCGACCCAGAACCGGGCAATCGAACCGAGCGCGCCACCAAAGGCGATGAAAAAGTATTTCTGCAATGATCTTCTCTCTGTGTTCAGGTTACAGGGGTGAAAACATCCGAGCGCAGGGTGGCAGTTGGCTTTTGATTCATTTTACGCATCCTCATTCACGGGATCGAAAAGGTACACGGTGGATTGAGAATTGGCGGGCGGGATCAGTTTTCATGCCTCTTCTCTCACGGCAGCCGGGTTGTCGACGATTTGAGGCACGGCCGCACTTGCGCGCTTGTGGGGCAGCAGGTGGCGTGGCAGGAAAAACGTATTCGCAATCAGAGTGGGAATCACAGTGCTGGCGATGACCGGGCCAACGAGGAACGAGTATTGTGCCTGGGTGATGACCTGATGATTGAGTCCGAAGAGCGCGGAGATTGTGCCGAAGGTGAGGCCGGTAGACATCATCAGGGTGTAGTAGGTGCCGGCGTGACCGACGTGCTGGTGGGCGCGCACGGTTGGAAATACGAAGGCGGTCTTGCTGGCCATTTTGGCGAGGAACAGGATGAGCAGAGTGGCCGGAGCGGCTATCAATGCAGGAACAGACACAAATGATCCGGCGCGGATGAAGTAAAAGGGCGTGAGCAAGCCGAAGGTCAAGGTGCGCAAGCGGCGAACGAGCATGTGGTCCCTGCCAACGGTCCCAGCCAACACAGCGCCGATCATGTAGGCGGGGAGGACGGCTTCACTTCCAGCCCAGGCGGCAAGGATCGACTTTCCGTATTCGGTGACGTTGAATCCCAACTCCAGCATGACCGCATAGACGACGGCAACCGAGGTTGTTGAGAGCGCCACGCCACGGAGCCAGCTCGAGCGCATGCTCCATCCCAGGACGTAATGCCCGACGAGGGTGCAGCCGAGAAATGGCCCAATGAATCCGGCCGCTCCCACCAGCAGCGCTACGCGCCATTTGGTTTTGAAGATTACGGGGTCGAGTTCAGCGCCGGCCAGAAAGGTGAGGACGATTGCGCCGGTTCCGGCCAGGCAGGTGATCCATTGAGTATTGCCCTGCAGGCCGCCCGTGCCGATAAAGGCACCAATGATGAGTTGGGCGACGGTACCGACGACGATCTCAGAAAGCGCCGTTGCAATGCGAAACCAGATGGCGACCAGGGTTGCAGCCAAAGCGAGACCCACCCACAGCGCAGACAGAACCCATGCGTTTGTCATGGACTCCTACTCCTCAAGTTGTACTCGGGATCGCGCCGGGAAATGACTCCGCAACAGGATTCCCTGTCAGGAGTCATCATCTGTCCGGCCTAAAGGGAGGGACAGCGGTTAAGGGTGAACT
>PLKU01000332.1 GCA_003140705.1 Acidobacteriaceae bacterium | reverse complement strand
ACGATGCGAGCGCCCACACCACTTCCTTCGATGGCGTCAACTCCAGCGCCTGCAGAGTGCCGGTGCGTTCTTCCGGTTTTGTGTTCCACTCATTCACCCAGTTACTGACTACTGTATTGCCGTTCGGCAATCGCCAGGCCTGCTGTAAGGTCGAGAACCTGTAGTCGGGAACATCGGACGGAGTGAATGTCCACACCGCATCTCCACGGCGGGTTATTTCGCGCACACCGATCCTGTCGGTGATCAACATGTCGCCGTTCAGAAGGGGCGTAACGCCCCAGGGCGCGTCGGACGGGAACGACCACAACTCGTTGCCGTCGAAGTCGTACTCCACCACTTTGTTCAGCTGCGTGTTGGCGATCATCATGGTTCCATTCGGGGTCAGCCGGACGTGACGGAACTGCCCGTGCGCGCCGGATGGATGCCTGGTGGGAAGCACAATCTCCCGCTCCGTGACACCGGTGACGATGTTCACCACACGTGCAACTGCGGGATCCCCGTTGATGACGAACAGCACATGGTCGCTTCCAATCGGCACCGCGGTATGAATCTCTTTGCCNNGACGGCGTCGCTGATTTCGCCTTTCCCCGCGGGGTCGTCGTAAGTCCATACAATCTCCCCGTGGCGCACGATGAAGATGCGGCGGTCGTGCGATTCGCCGGTGCACATGAATTCGTGCTGGGCCAGTCCCTTGCCGGGAAGGTGCGCGGGAACGGGGGGCGCGGGATTCGGCGAAGAAATCTGTGCCGCCCCACCCATTGCGGCGGCACAGATCAAAATCAGAGCAAGTTTGCGCATTTGTCGCTAGTCCATTCTGGTTAGAAGTCGTATTTCAGCGCGAATTGTATGTCGCGCGAAGGAACCGAAGTGGATGTTACCGCGCAGCATGAAGAGGAAGTAATTGTAGCTCCTGGCGCGCTGAAGCTGGTGGTATTCGAAATGTTGAAGGCCTCCGCGCGGAATGACAGAACCGACTCGCCCGGAAGGTGAAAGTTCTTGAAGAACGATGCATCGTACTGCCGATGCAGATCGGACTCCAGCGTATTGGCCTTCACCGTTCCATAGGTGTACTGCGGAGCCGCGACATAGCCTGTCGGGTCGAACCATTTCGTCAGCGACTTTTGGAATGTTGGCGATCCTCCTGCCGGATTCAGATTTGGCCGCTGCGATCCTACCCCCGTGTTCGCAACGTCCGAACCCACCACTGGCGTATAGGGAACTCCGCTGCGGAGCACAATGATGGTCTGTGTCTGCCACCCGCCCAGCACCGCGTCCACGAAGCCTTTGCTCTTGCTAAGGAAAGCTCTTCCGTGGCCAACTGGTATCTCATACGTCCCGCTGATCGCCAGATTCTGCGGAACGTTGTACGGCGAGTAGGTGTGCTCGTAGCCCAGATTTCCCCCCACCGCTGGCGTTTGAGCCTCCTGCTCCATCTTTGACCAGGTATAGGAGACGAGTCCGGTCAATCCATTTCCGGTCCGATGCTCAAGCTTGGTCTGAAGCGACTCATACGTAGCTCCCATATCCTGCGACTCCATTGAAATTGTTCCCACGGCTGGTAAGGACGCCGTCCCTGAACCGCTCCCGCACCAGGCGTGGGATCGTTGAAGTCGTCGGTGGCCTGCAGATGAAGTGCATTATTTCCCACCCACGCAACTTCAAAAAGAGTCTTTGGTGTAATCTCTTCCTGCACCGCCAGGCTGAAATGATTATATTGACCCATCTTCAGATGGGTAAGAGTGGGGTTAATTGTCGGGTTAGGAAGTGCCGAACCAAGCAACGAGCCAAGGAAGAAGTTCCCGAGGGTGCGATTGGGAACTACATTTGCTGTCTGGTTGACCGTCTCCGACAGCAGGAATGGGAGAATATTGCGGTTCACGCGCCCGCCGCTTCCCTCCGGCTCATAGTACATGCCGAAGCCGCCGCGAATCACGGTTCTGTTGCCGAAAGGCCGCCATGCAAACCCGACACGGGGGCCAAACTGCAACAGGTCCGTATATGTGAGGTTATACGGCAGGCCAACCGCACTTGTGGTCTGGATGTATTGCCCGAAAAACTGGTATGCGGCGGGAGCGGCATACTGGGAGGTAAGATTTACCGCATTTGTGTGGCCCGCCACGATGATCGGCTGCACTAGGGCAGGATTGAATGTACCTGGTTGTCCCAGGTACCCTTCCAGCCATGGCGTGTATTCATACCGTAGACCAATGTTCACGGTTAGCTTTTCGTTGGCGCGTATGTCATCCTAACCGAAGAACTGCTTATACCATTGGTGTCCGCCGAAGTTAGCTCCAGGATAGGCACGCGCCACCGAAGCCGGATATCCAAGCAGAAAGTCCGCGAATGCGTCGCCGGTGCCCGCGGAAGCGGCCGGATTCTGCGTCTCGGCGCCGGTGAAGCTGAAGCTGCCTGCATAGATCGAGCTGTCATAGCCAAGCCACCGGAAGTAGCGAATCAAGACGCCAAGCTTGAGGAACTGGCGCCCTTGCAAAGGGTCCTACGACTGCGTTGCTGAGATAAGCCGTGTCCTGATAGTGCGTTGCGGAGTTTTTACGGACGATGCTCATTATTTTGATCTTCAACGCGTGCGCCGAAAGCCTCCATCATTGATGGCGATCCAAATGACCAATAGGATAGCTCCGGCCAGAAGAGTGCAGAAGAGGAACGCAATAGCGAGAAAGGCCCAGTGGTTCATGTGCGATATCGCAGCGGCACTGGGAATCACCAAACGCACGAAAGCCCCTCGTTAGTATCCGAGAGGCTCCCGATCTAGGAAAGGGGCTGCAGTGAACTGACGGTATGCCCAGGGGTGCTGGCTGTCAAATACTGATGGTGAGGAGTTAAGAGGCTGCGGCATTGGTTTGACCTGTAAGTCGTTCCTTGACCCCACAATCGGTGAAATGCCCAGTTTTCGCCAGTTGACCGCCCAATTTCCGAATTGCCAGTGGCTCATCCGGAACTCAACCGAAGGCTGGAAAAGCTTGCTGATGAGTGTGCTGGCGATGATCCATCACCTGTCGTGTGTAAGTATGCAAGTCCAGTGCAGCAAGCTGTCATTGCGAAATGGGCCGATTCCCTTAATCGGCCCTGCCAACTGAGTGCTCCGCATAGACCTTTTGAAAGAGTGTGAAAGCCTGCTTCTTCTCACCCTTTTCTGAAATGAGCCCTTTGCGGTTGTAGCCGTCCTGCAGTTTGGGGATATTGCGCCCGGGCGACCGGAAATCCATCAGGATCCACGGAATCGTGCCGCGGAGCTGCGGAATGTTTCTGAGCATCACGAACTGGTGCTCCAGGATGTAGACCTCTTGCTCTTCTGTCCAGCGCTGGTCGACTGGCCCGTGGTTTCCAAATTTGGCCTCGGCGCCAAACTCGCTCATCAGGACAGGCTTCTGCGGAAGCGTCCAGTGAATGGTGTCCGCCTGCTCCGGGGTCATGTCGTACCAGCCGACGTACTCGTTCTGTCCAACCACATCGAGCACGTCGCACAGCGGATCGTTCTGCAGCATCTCATTGCCGCTGGCCCGTGGTCCGATGATGGCGGACGTGATGAGGCGCGTGCCATCGAGCTTGCGGGCTTCGGCAACCAGTTCGGAGAGGAACCTGGTGCGCGTGGGGTTGTTGGGTGTCTCGTTGGAGACGGACCACAGAATCACGGAGGCCTTGTTTCGGTCGCGCCGGATCATCTCTTTGAGCATCGAGACGGCCTTGGCGTACACCTCTGGCTTGTCAAAGGAGATGTGCTGCCAGTTCGGAATCTCCGACCACACCAGGATGCCGTCGCGATCGGCGGTGCGCTCCATGCGTTCGTCATGAGGATAGTGCGCCAGGCGAACGAAGTTGGCGTGCATCTCCTTCAAGAAGCCGAAGATTGTATCGGCATCTTCCTGCGAGTACGCGCGACCGCCGCGGACCGGCGCTTCCGCGTGCATGTTGGCGCCTTGAAGAAAGATTGCCTTGCCGTTGAGGAGAATGCGGGTACCATCGACCCGGATATCGCGAAAGCCGATGTCATCGGTGAGCTTGTCCTCGCCTGCGATGAGGTGAACCTTGTAAAGCTTGGGCGAATCGGGAGACCAGAGAACAAGCTTCGCTGCATTCACGCTGAAGGGCGCGTTGCCTTCCGCGTCTGTCTTGACGGTGGTTTTGGCGTCCGCTTCCGGTATGTCGACGGTGACAGCGGTCCCGGTCGGAGCGTCGAGCACGTGAACATACCCGGTCAGTTGCGTGTTGCCGGCATCGAAGCTCGGGCCGTGGGCAAGGTGTACATCGTAATCGTCGATGAAGGCCTGCGGCACGGTCACGAGCGACAAATCGCGCGTAAGGCCGCCATAGTTGAACCAGTCGATGCCGACGGATGGAATGCCATCGAGGAGACGCGTCGAGTCGACAGCAATGACGACGAAGTTGGAGCCGGGATGCAGCACCGCGGTCACTTCGCAATNNGTATCCGCCCTCGTGGTCGCAGACGCGCTTCTGGTTCACCCACACATGCGAGCGGTAGTTGGCTGCGCCGATATGGAGAAACGTGCGCGTTCCCGGTTGGGGTTGTGCGTCGAAGTCGCGCTGGTACCAGAGAACGCCCTCAAAGTCGAAGAGCTGCGGGATCTGCGTATTCCAGTCGCCGGGAACCTTGATCGTGGGCGCGGTGGCAAAATCGTACTCCTGGTTGTGCCTGCCCACCAGGTTGGGATGGGTATTCAATGCGTACCCGTGGTCGTTGATCTGGCCATTGCTCGAGTAAAGCGCTCCGGCCGGAGGCGCGTCGACGAGGTAGTGCCAGTCTCCGTCAAGACTTGTGACCGCGCGGCGATCGACGCCGACAAGGAGGGTTTGCAGCGGTTGCTGGCCGAAAGCAGGAAGCATCAGCAGGCCGCAGCCAACCAGAAAGGCACTTTTGAGGACGCCAGGGAAGACCTTTGAAACACGGAGCGACAGGATCATTGAAAGGAACTCCACGGAGTCGAGCTTACAACTTCTTAGCCATCCGAGAGGAGTGGAAAACTTACGACTAGATAGCTGGAAACATCTGCAAAACTCGAACTGTTCAAACAGAGACTCCGCAACTGCTCTTCTGGCCCTCCCCTGGATAGAACCGCACGCGGTTTCACCCGGCTGGAGAATTGCGAATGACGGGAGTCTGCCTGGATCGTGCGATAGCGTGTGCGGCTGAACGTGGCCTTTGCCAATTCAAAGAATTTAGCGTCCGAGCGCCACCTACGGATGTCATGCATTGCTTCTGTGGCTTGGCCCTCGAAGGTCACGTTAGTCGGCAGGAGCTTGAAGGGCCCGTTTGTGTAATCGACCGTCACATTTGATTCATCGGCAGAATCAGTGCCGCTGTTGAGATTGCTAGCACGGACATACCGAGCAGAGGTCATTGAAGGCAGCCTCCAGAGAGCCGTTTTGGGATGCTCTTGCAGTCGCTTTCGCGGTCGCCTGTTGTTGGCCAAATGGCTGATAGAGCACCGGCCGAAATGGAGACGCGGAAGGGAGGAGCTCTAGAAAATCGATTTATTGATAGACTTAATAGATCCCCGTCCCGCGAAGGATCGGTCACCGTTCTTCTAAGCCGGGGGTTGTGGGTTCAAGCCCCGCCTCGCCTACCACTTAAAATCAATAACTTAGGCATGACCTTCATTGACTGAATGACTCGAGTGTGAGGGAAATTGGGGGGAGTCTCTTTGAATTCTTCCCACATTCAGCGTTTCCACAATGGACTGCCCGGTAGTACCTAGATGAGTGTTGGAGTAGCGCGGTCTAAATTCTCCGTGGAAAAGAGAGGACTTCCCGGGGGTCCGGATCGGATCTCAAGTCAAGAGGAGCAAGAAAGGATCAGGCGTTGCCATAGACCGGTACGGCCGCGCCATGGATTGTCTTGGCGAGATCGCTGCATAAGAATAGAACGACCTGCGCGATGTCCTGGGGCTTTGGCCATGTTGCAAAGTCAGAGTCTGGCATTGCCAACCGGTTTGCCGCAGTGTCAATGATGCTCGGAAGAATTGAATTGACTCGCACTCCAGTGCCCTTGGCATCCGCCGCAAGGGAATCCATGAGCGTCAGTGCGGCTGATTTTGACGCTGCATATGCCGCCGCACCTGCTGCATGATCCAACGCCGCCTTTGCCGCCACGTTGACGATGGATCCATGCCCTGCCTTTAACATAGCGGGCATGGCGGCGCGTGCCAGCGCGTAGCCTGAACGGAGATTAAGTGCCAGCATTTGGTCGAGAACATTCGTCTTCATATCCCAGAATTTCACTCCGCCGGCGTATCCACCAACGGTATTCACGAGCACGTCCAGCGAACCATGCCGCGCGATAATTCCATTGATGAATTCAGCTGTGGCATCTTCATCAGTAACGTCGATCTCACGTCCTTCGAGAGAAGACGCTGTCTGACCGGCTGAGTCTTTCAACTCGCGGAATTCTGCTTCTTTGCGATACGTGACAGTCACCTTTGCGCTCTCTCCGAGAAATGCAAGGCTTACTGCCCTGCCAAGGCCACCTGTTCCGCCGGCAACTACTATCACGCGTCCAGAAAAATCAATATTCATTCTGCCTCCGCTTCCAAAATTTCCGCCGTGCGATTCAGCGAGAACTCAACGCACTGGTCGGGCGAAGTATCGTCGCCGAATGCTGATTGCCAGTGGGCGAAAAGTTCGCCGCTTACGATTGAGCTTTCATAGACTCACGCACGAGCGCTGCAATTTCATCGGCGTTGGTATCGAGGGCGAAATGCCCCGCGTCCAGTATATAGATCTCTGCGGTCGGAATGTCCTTGCGATAGCGTTCGGGCTCGCCCTCTCGAATGAGAGGTCTTGCTTGCCTCAGATAACCATGAGCTTCGGTTGTGTCATCTGCATCCAGGCCTGCCACTTTGGGTAGGCCTCAACGTTTGTACGGTAGTCATANNTCATAGAAGAGATCGCTTTGAACCTGCGCCCGCCCAGGCGCGCTCGCATGGCGAACGGGAAGCTGGCAAAGGTAGCTGGACCGTCCAACCAGTCTCCGCCAAATCCAATTCGTTCAAATTCGAGATCGCCTCGCAAACTGGTGTTTGGATGAGCGTTTTGGAAGGGACTGCCACGAAATCGTCTTAAGTTCCCGCCATATCAGCGTCATTCCTTTTGAGTTGGTTATGCACAAGCTGGCACAGGATTTGCCGGCTGTGTGCTGTCCGGCACCTGAGCCGCAACGAAAACCGTATGTAAACATCGAATAAGACATGAGTTCATCAGACGCATCCCCGATCGCGGTACCCGCCACTGCCAACGTTGAAGACCATCCCGTCCGGTTCCGCTTCGAAAACACCTTTGCGCGGTTGCCGGAGTACTTCTACGTCCGACTAGACCCGACTCCGGTAGCTGCGCCTCATCTGGTCAAGCTTAACCGGGAATTGGCCCGGAGCCTGGCGCTGGATCCGGACGAACTAGCGAGTCCGCAGGGCGTGGAGATCCTGGCCGGCAATCGAGTAGCCGAGGGGGCCGAGCCCTTGGCGCTTGCTTACTCAGGTCACCAGTTCGGACATTTTGTGCCTCGGCTCGGGGACGGCCGCGCAAACCTGCTTGGCGAGGTGGTGGGCCACGACGGCGTGCGTTACGACATCCAGCTTAAGGGCTCTGGCCCCACTCCATTCTCGCGGGGCGGCGACGGGAGAGCCGCGCTCGGTCCGGTCTTGCGCGAGTACATCGTGAGTGAGGCGATGGCGGCGCTGGGTGTGCCAACCACGCGGGCCCTGGCCGCAGTCACCACGGGGGAACGCGTGCTTCGCGATACAGCCGTGCCTGGAGCTGTCCTCACGCGGGTAGCGGCAAGCCACCTTCGCGTAGGCACTTTCCAATACTTCGCCATACGGGGCGACACAGAAGCCACACGGATACTGGCCGATTATGCGATCTCCAGGCACTACCCTGAAGTCGCGCAGGCCACGCAGCCGTACAAGGCCCTGTTGGACGGCGTGATAGCCCGGCAGGCCCGGCTGATTGCGCAATGGATGCTTCTCGGTTTCATCCATGGAGTGATGAACACAGACAATACTTCAATTTCCGGAGAAACCATCGATTACGGTCCCTGCGCATTCATGGAGGCATACCATCCGGCCACGGTGTTCAGCTCAATTGATCATGGTGGGCGTTATGCCTATGGCAACCAACCCCGCGCAGCGCTTTGGAATTTGGCGCGGCTTGCTGAGACATTGCTGCCGGTTATGGTCGGGGAGGCTGGGAGCGAAGAGGCAGCCGTGGCCGCGGCAAACGAATCCCTCGCCGCCTTCGAGCCACAATTCGAAGCGGCTCGCTATTCAGGACTGCGACTCAAGCTCGGGCTAAGTACGGAGCACGAGGGAGACTCAGCTTTGGCTGAGAGCCTGCTGCAATGCATGGCCGACAATCGCGCGGACTTTACATTGACGTTCCGACGGCTGTGCGATGCTGCAGCCGGAGCGGAAGGCGACGCTGGCATCCGCACGCGGTTCGCCGACCCTGCGGCATTTGACACCTGGGCTGCTGAATGGCGTGAGCGTCTGCAAAAAGAGCCTGCAGATCAGCAAGCGCGCGCCACGGCGATGCGGCGTGTGAATCCGCTATTCATCCCTCGCAACCACCTTGTTGAAGAAGCCCTCGATGCCGCAAGCCGGCGGCAGGATTTCCAGCCATTTGAGGAGTTATTGAAAGTCCTTTCTCAACCATATGAGGACAGGCAAGATCTGGAGCGGTACGCGATGCCCGCCCGCCCCGAGGAGTCTGTCCTTCAAACATTCTGTGGGACGTAGCGAACCTGCAATCGCTCATACTGGAGACTTCTTCGAAGCGGCAATAGTGCATACTGTCTGTCCCGTGTTGAATAAGACCGCGAAGAACGTAGAAGAAAATCCCGAACTGCGTACAATTGCTTGGAAAGGAAAACATCAGCCATGCGTGACCCCGATCCGGCTGGCAAGCTGCCGCGCAATTCGCTCACGCGAAATGGAGTTTTCGCACTCGGTCTAGCTCTCCTCGTTGTTCTTGTCTTGGCGGGTTTTGCGCAACTAACGTGGGTATTCGTCCCTGTAGGGATTGGGGGTCTCTTCGTGTTCGAATATTTTGGCGTGACTCTGGAGCGATCGTTGGCCAAGGCTCTATGCTGGGGCGTCTTTCTTGCGATTTTAGCCACGCTAGGAATGTTCTACTGGGCAGTACTCTCTCTAAACGTCTTCGAAACAGGCAATATGGCCTTCAATATGTCTTCCTTCTAGACCGCAAATGTTCTTTTGATCTCGCAACCTGCCTCAGGAGCGATACAATTCGATGAAATCGGTGCCGAAAACGGAGATTCCGGTTAAGAAAATGACCACGCCGAATGAATGGAAAGCCTGGATCCGGAAGTTAGGGTATCCCGTGAAGCTGCGGGCTGAAAGGCGAATCCCGTCTGGGTTCGCCGCTCGGCGGCAGAACAGCGCCGCTTCAAAACCGGCCACCATTCTAGATATTAGCTCGTCCGGACTCCATATCCTGACAGATGAACGCTGGCCCCTCGGAGAGCTGATCCCATTGACCGTGGGAGTGGAGCGGGTGTCGGGAGACAGTTCCGAGCCGCAGGTCGCCGTGCAGGCGCGGGTTGTTCGCCACGCCGACGATGGCATCGGATTATCGTTTGTTCTCCCCGAAGGCCTCGACGCAAACCTCTGGGACGTTCTGCTGCGCAATGCAGTCGTTCTGACTGATCCCAAAGACATCGTCTACACGCTCAAGATGCTCCGAACGGTCCTGTTCTTGTGCCGGCTTTGTCACGCCGAAGCTCGCGAAGCCATTATGGCGCTGGGCGGAGAACTGGACCTGCCGAGAACTGAGAGAGCCATGGAGGTTGCACATGGTGCGGAAAAGCTCCTGGCTTCAGAGCCGGATGCTGACAGGATGCGTGCTCATCCACAACTGGTGGCAAGCATCATGAAAAATGGGTCATGGGCCGATGATTTGACAAAGGAATTGTGGGCAGGCCTCCTGGCCACATCCTGCACTATGGAAGGAACCGACCAATCCAATAGTGTCTTTGTCGACCTGCTCGTCAATGTTACACATACGCAGAGCCGGATCTTCATTGCCGCATGCNNCATTGCAGCTCATGTCGGCAGCTGAGCCTCCTTCCTCCACTCGAATCATCCTTACGCTCGAACAGATGATTCAGCTCACGGGTGTGTACGATGTTACGAGGATTGGCAGGGATGTTGCTTATATATTCAACCTGGGAATCCTTGAAAAAAATTTCAACTTCACGTCTTATCTTCCCGTGGAAAGCATTGATATCACTCCTTCTCGCCTCGGTCTGGAATTGTTTGAAAGATGCAAGGGGTCCTGCATAAATGCTGAATTACCGTTGGACCTGTCGAAGAGTACCCAGCACACGCCGCTGGACTTCGCGAAGGTGGCATTCTGGGATCACAAGGCGGCGGAGCAAGGCTATGCAAAGGCTCAATCCGAACTCGGCGTGATGTGCGAACTCGGGAATGGGGTGCCCCAGGACTTTGATGAGGCCGTAAGTTGGTATCGCAAGGCGGCAGATCAGGGGTATGCGCCGGCACAAATCAACCTTGGGATGGCTTATAGCAAAGGCCGGGGCGTGCAACAGGACCATGCTGAGGCAGTTATGTG
Organism: Acidobacteriaceae bacterium; assembly: GCA_003140705.1. Classification (GTDB taxonomy): domain Bacteria; phylum Acidobacteriota; class Terriglobia; order Terriglobales; family Acidobacteriaceae; genus Telmatobacter. The sequence continues at coordinate 15,234 of PLKU01000332.1, read as the reverse complement.
GTATCGCAAAGCTGCCCAGCAGGGAAATGCCGACGCGCAAAACCTGCTCGGGCATTTATACGAAACCGGGGAAGGCGTTCCGCAGGACCTTGCTCAAGCTGCGATCTGGTATCGTAAAGCAGCCGATCAGGGCAATGCGCCGGCGCAACGGAGTCTCGCCAAAGTGTACGAAGTTGGCCACGGCCTGCCACAGAATTATGCGGAAGCCTACTTCTGGTTGAACCTTGCCGCATCGGTAAAGATCGACGGAGTGAAGCGTGAGGATGTTACTAAAGAGCGAGACGCCGCCGCAGCGCATCTGACGGCAGCCGATATCTCCCGCGTACAAGAACGCACACAGGCATGGTTCGCCACGCACGAAGCGAACTGCAATTAGATATTCCAAAACGACAGGGTGAAAGCACGTTCCAGATCGTATTGTCCTTCCATAGGTCCGGCCCTCCGGAGTGAACGATAGGGTTCACCGCCTTTTGCCAGTGTTTCAACGAGAAACAGGCCATGAAGCGAAGGGATTTTCTAAAAGGTGCAACGCTTCTTGCTGGAGCAAATGCAGCTGCGGCGTTCGCGACGTCGCCTCAGGAGCAACCTGCGCCAGACACGACCAAGGGAAAGCCGCTCGGGAAGATCGCGCTCGAAGAACACTTCATGGTCCCTGATTTCGTCGAGTACTTCGCGGAAACATACCCAAACATCAGTCCTGAGATTGCAAAACTTGGCCTGGGAGTTCTGCCCGATCTCGGGGATAAGCGAATCGCAATCATGGACCAGAACGGGATTGACTTCGTGGTCCTGTCTCTTGCCGGGCCCGGTGTTCAGGTTGAAAAGGACGTTGCCATTGCGCTGAGGAAATCATAATCGGCGAATGATTTTCTGGCCAGGGAGATTCAGAAACTTCCCAGTCGATACGGTGGATTCGCCCATTTGGCCATGCACAATCCCGTCGAAGCGGCCGACGAACTCGAACGTTGCATGCATGATCTCAAGTTCCAGGGAGCCATGATCAACGGCCAGACCAACGGCGAGTATCTCGATCGGGACAAGTATTCGGTCTTCTGGGAGCGCGTCGCCGCCCTGGAAGCTCCGATTTATCTTCACCCTGCGAATCCCGTCGATTATCCCGCGACCTATGCCGGTCACACCGAGCTTTGGGGCCCAGTCTGCAGTCGGGCTTTCGAGACTGCGGCTCACGCATTGCGATTGGTACTTGCCGGTGTATTCGACCGCTATCCAAAAGCCAGACTGGTGCTCGGTCACATGGGCGAGACGCTGCCTCTCAATCTATGGCGGTTCGACAGCCGCTGGGTGGTCTGCAATCGGGGTTCGCGGACTCTTCCCCAGATGCCGTCTTTCTATATCAAGCGAAACATCGCGATCACGACATCGGGAGTCTGCGCCGGTGCCCCGCTGCGCTGCGCGCTGGACGCCATGGGGGAAGGCAATGTGATGTTCTCTGTCGACTATCCGTTTGAAAAGAGAGAAGTGGTGGTTCAGTTCATCGAGCTTGCGAGGATCTCAGAGAATGAACGGATCAAAGTTGCCTCCGATAACGCAAAATGCATTCTCCATCTGGATCGGCGCATAGGCTAGAAAGCCATTGATCCAGCTCGCCGACCAGAACCCGGATTCCCCGGAGGAGCGGGGTTGCTTTGAGATTGAAGGTTCTTCGCCCGACATAATAATGATTGAGCTCTCTTGCTCAACGATTCGCTGGGATGCTCAATCTATCTGGTGAGACAACGGCTCTGATGTTGGGATTGACTTCACAGCAGGGTTAGCCAGTCTCTTCCATCGTTCAACGTTCACTCCCATCACAAGAAGCCACAGGCAAAGCGAGAGTTCCGCGAGGAAGCCGAAGATCTTAATGGCGATGGAGAGAGAGTTTGGGACGGCCGGGAGCAAAAAGGCCAGCCAACCCAAACCGGCAATGGCCATCGCCACGCCCAGAATGCGAGGGAGGAAGTTCGACTTGAAAATGAGATAACCGATCAGTAGACAGAACGGGCCGAAAAACAGCAGGGGGCTGACTGGTGAGTCGAGATGAAAGAGGCCAAGGGACATAACGATACATCCACCGAGGCTACAGAGCGCCGCCAGCAACGAGAGAATGCCGCCCACCGGCTTTAACAGGCCATAGAAGAGAAGCGTCACAACGAAATAACACACAGTCGAGAAGACGTTGGTGACATTAACCAGAGATAGCAAAGCCGCGACTCACCAGCAACATACCTAGGATTGCCGTCAGGAAGTACAGCAGATAAAGGGCGCCGGTCATTCTGGCCCTGGGGTGCGACACTTCTCGAATCTGTTCCATCATTTCATAGCCTCGATTGCGGGCGGACCCATAAAGGAGCCACCCGGATTACATCCGACGCAAATGACGGCTCTGCGCACGGAGCGACCGCCCGCCGAAGCGCACAGACCCCTGTTTGTCTCAAACTAGGCGCTTCACTATCCCTGGATGGGCAATACTGCACATAATTGGCGGTAAAGAGGCGATTTGGTTCGGAAGCAACTCCCTGCGGCTCTTCACACCGGTATTCCATCCAGGAAAACAAAGCGCGGTCCGGCCTGTTCTGAACGTTTGGGGCGATGAACGTGAGCAGGGGCACGGGGCACGGCAACTCTCGGGCCGGGTCCAAGGTGCGCGCCCGGCAAATCCAGTTGGCCCGGCCCAGGTTGCAGAAACTACAATCCCCACTGAGGTTGTCTCGTGCGCGAAACCGCTCCCATTCTGGAGAACCCGCAACCCCGCAACCTTGCCGTGGACGCCTACCGCGGCCTGGTGATGTTGCTCATGATGGCAGAAGTCTTGCGTTTCTCCGAGGTCGCTCGCTCTTTCCCTGGAAGCCCCATCTGGCAGTTCCTCGCATACAACCAGACCCACGTCGAGTGGTCGGGCATGAGCCTCCACGACACCATCCAGCCCTCCTTCACTTTTCTTGTCGGCGTGGCTCTGCCGTACTCCCTCCGAAGCCGCCAGCGCAAGGGCCAGAGCTTCCGCCACATGCTTCTGCATACCATCTGGCGCAGTCTTGTTCTCGTAGCCCTGGGCATCTTTCTTCGCTCCATGGCAAGCCCCATGGCCAACTTCACGTTTGAGGACACGCTCACCCAGATCGGCCTTGGCTACACCTTCGCCTTCCTCCTGTTTTTTGCCCGCCCGCGCTGGCAATGGACCGCAACCGGCGCCATCCTCTTCTTCTACTGGCTCGCCTGGGCCCTCTATCCCGCGCCCGGCCCCAACTTCCCCTGGGCCTCAGTCGGTGTGAACCCAAACTGGAGTCACATCTATACCGGCTTTGCCGCGCACTGGAACAAGAACAGCAATCTTGGCCAGGCCTTTGATGTCTGGTTCCTCAATTCGCTTCCCCGTCCCAGCCGCTTCATCGATAACGCCGGGGGCTACCTCACGCTCAGCTTCATCCCCACGCTCGGCACCATGATGTTGGGCTTGGCCGCGGGCCGCTGGTCGCTTGACTCCGCACCCAAGATTCCGATCCGCAAGTTCCTGGTCGCCGCCATCGCCTTCATGGCCGGAGGCCTCTTCTTACACTTCACAGGCATCTGCCCCATCGTCAAGCGGATCTGGACCCCCTCGTGGACACTGTGGAGCGGTGGCGTCTGCTTTCTCTGTCTCGCCGCCTTCTCCTGGGTCGTTGATCTGAAACAGCGGCGCGCACTTGTGTTCCCCCTGGTCGTTGTCGGCATGAACTCCATTGCCGCTTACCTCATCTCCTATATCTGCGAGGACTTCGTCCTGAGCAGCTTCCGCATCCACCTTGGAATGCCCACACTCAACCTGTTCGGGACCGCGATTGAGCCTCTTTTCCTCGGCATCCTCACGCTCGCTACCTACTGGCTGATGCTGTTCTGGATGTATCGCAAGAAGATCTTTCTGCGCATCTAGGGAAGCGCCGGGCAGTTTAGGAAGCAGTTCATGGAGGGCCCTGCTCTCGCCAAGTGAAAGTACTTCCAGTGAGCCAGTCATCCGGACGGAACAGTGCTGAGACCCGGAAGAAACGCTCGCGACTCTTCCTTGCGGAAAGTCCAACCTGAGCCTGCAGCGCTCGCGTGCAGGCTTCCACAGCCGCTTGGAACTGCATGAATGCGCTGCAGGGCCGTTGCATGCCATTTCGTCGATGATTTGTGGACTTCAAAAGGTGCGCATCCATATGAAGATGGTGCATTCAATCCAGTCACCGGAACTTCATTTGGAGCCAGCCCGGAGATCGGTTTCGCGGGCAAATTTCAGCGCCTCGAGAGCTGCACCACGAGCGCCCGCGGTGTCGCCATTCGGCATCACGTGAATCGGGATGTCGGCCTGCTCTTCTCGCTGAACTCCCATTCCGATGCGAATCTCATCCATGAACCAGCGTTGAAATTCCGGGCCAGTCTCTACCACGCCGCCGCCCACGATCAGGGCGTCAGGGTCAAAGGTGTTGATCATTTGATCAAAAAACAGTCCGAGTGCCCGCGCCTCGACCCGGAAGATCTCCTGGCACATAGGGTCGCCCTTCTCCGCCATTCCACGAACGCGATAGGCCGCCTTGTGAGGATCTTCGATTTTGCCCAGTTCGTGATCGGGATATTTCTTCAGGAAATGCGGCAGCAGATGTCTCCGAATCGAAGTGAGAGAACACAGCGATTCCAGGTCTCCCAAGCGGCCACAATTACACTCCGGGTTCAGTCCTTCGGTGCCTGGAATCATCTGATACGGAATGAGGACGTGGCCTAGTTCTCCGCCGAACCCTTTCCGGCCCTTGATCACAGAGCCATCCATGATGATTCCGCCTCCATGGCCCGTGCCAACGACGCACGATATCGAGGTGGTCCCGCTACTCGTGCCGAACAAAGCAAAATGTCCCCAGACGGCAGCGGCGTTCGCGTCGTTCAGGTACACCACGGGCTTTTCCAGGACCTGGGAGAGATTGCCGCACATGTCGAAACTCGCCCAATCGGCATGAACAAAATTCGTCGAGCCTTTTGCGCTGAGCACTCCCGTCGCGCTGGCCGGGCCCGGCGTGTCGAGGCCAACCACTGCCACATCCGCAAGGGAACACCCCGCCTTGTCCACCGCCATTTTGAGATCGTCTGCAATCTGCTTTAGACAGATTGCCGGCCCCTCGGTCGAGCGAGCTGGATGCTCACACAAACCCTCGATGAGANNTGAGAAACTCTTCCCGATCGTTGAGCAACGTATAGTTAACTGCGGTTCCACCAAGATCCACACCCGCGACGAGCATCCTTTTCCCTCACTTTTATTTCATTCCAGCTGATCGAACAGATTCGCAAGGAATCCGACTCGTTGTCATTTCATGGCATTCGTTCCGGCGAGCGGCACCGCAGACAATACCACCCCACCCGGCCCTATCCATGCGTTCGCGCAGAGATCAGGCACGCATTCGCAGACAGAGTATTGTGCCATACCAAATCAAGTCTGGCTAACGGGTATAAAACTGCTCATGACCGTAGATCAGCCCCGTCAGCGCATCAGGATCAGGGAGTGGGACGATGCCCGCATTGCTACCAGCGAAATCACCTGCAGCATTCGAGTCCGGGTGCCCGGTACGAGATGGGCGAGCGCCGGCGCTGGTCATCAACAGATTGCGAACGGCGATATGTATCCGCTCCACTGCCACACGCCGGTAATCCCACCGCTCGTCTCCAACCGGCTGTTCGACGACCAGGAACGGCGTCGAGCCTGCCGCGAGATCCGCTGGAATCGTATGCTCCAGTGCTTCGAGGTCCATTTGCTGCCGGCCGTTTACGGGAATCAGTCGCAGCGCATCGCTCCCCAAACCTGCGAAATCGAGCGCGCGCCCGACGCAACCATGCACCGCCGACGACGCGTATGCCGTCAGTTTCCCTGTGCATGCCGCAACGCCTTGCCGCCGCACGTCGCAGCCGAGCCTGGCATCACGTGCCACCACCACAGCCAGAAAGTTTGCCATGGATGTGCCAGTCACGAAGAGCCCGGTTGCCGACNNAAATCCAAACAGGGAGCGCATCCACTCGGTAATCTGATCTTCCACCTGGAGAGGAATCTGGTCGCGGCCACCCAGGTTGGCGTTCAAGCCGGCGGCAAGCATCTCTGCCAGCATCCCTACCGGGGTGCCCCCACCTTGTACCCAGCCCAAAAAGCCGGGGTGTGCGTTCCGAGCTGTAAATGGCAAAATCGAGGTCATGAACTCCTCATGAACACTCGCCAGGGATGTGGGTTCTTCCGGAAGACCTTGATAAAAGCGCGAAGGCACGTTGTCCGGGATCACCTACCACGCTGGACGTTGGGGGAGATCTTCCATCGCACCGAGCATGTCGTCGAGCATGCGGTGAGCCTGCACGCGAAAATCACCCCAATTCACGGGATCGAGCGATGTCGTTGTCGGCACTGTCTTAAAACTGGACTGTTCGCTTGCCAAGCCATTTTCACTCATATCGGATCGCTATCCAACTCCTTTGAGAACCTACCCACATGAGAGGCGCAAAGACGAACAGCGCTCGCCACATGTGTAATTGCAATCGGGGGTCCATCTTCGCGGTTCTTTAGAGTTGCAGGCTCCGAGTTCCCCACACGTCGCCCTCAGGCCTTAACGGCAACGATAACTATGAGTTGGGAGTTTTAGTTCAAGGCGAATCCGGACACAGCTTAAAGCCGGTAGAAATGCGGGGATCGCGTACCCTCTCATCTTGTTCTAATTCGGGGATAAGGCCTGAAGGCCGCGAGGCTTACCGATTTGAAGGGATTAGATACAGCGTTGCTCAGAATGGCATTTCAGCCTGACGTTCGATGAGCCGCGTTTTGGGGTATGCCGTCGACAATGTACGAATTCCAGTCCACCGATCGTGAGCATCCCAAGAACCTCCTGGCCTGACACGGGCGCCTGACGTCGCCTTCTGGCCCAGATGGGTTTTGGCGTGCCAATCGCCACAATTCAATGACGGTCCCGAACGTGTGACCAATACTTTGGAACTGACCTGCGCCATGCAAGCTTTGGTTATGCTCTTCAAGTTTCCTACAAAGGAGATAAGGCATGCACGTGCACGGCAACCAATTCGATCCCAACATCCAGATGAGTGCTCTTTACGCAGCGGCGAAGGCTGAAGCTCAAAGGGAAGCTGAGCGTACAAGAAAGAAACTGCGGAACTTCGCCTCGGCACTGGCAGGTGAGTATGACGGTGCAGACTCTGTGGTAAGACTGAGTGAAGGTGAAGCCTACCGGGGACAGGACAATCGTCAGAACCAGGACGGTCAGAGAACGCAGAACGAACACTCCCTATCAGAAAGCGTTCCCAACACTGTTTCATATTGGGCGTAATCCCGTGACGATCCCATTGCGATCGCCACACGGGACAGATTCAATCGCCGAACAAATGGGTAAAGATTGCCGATTGACGATGGGCAAATACTACCAGTCTTGGTCGCAAGCATTCTCTTTGCGACGCTTCCGCGTACCCGTAAGCGGCATTCTCTCCAGCTATCAATGAATCCCCAGTCAGCGGCGCAGAGCTAGCAGCCTGGATGGGGGTTTTTGAAGACAACCTCGATCGGCACCCAGTCTGACAAGCGCTTCTCGTCTAATTCGGCATCTCCGGCCTGGTTGCTAAGCGACGACCTGGCAATCGCCACGGTTAGCTTGATTTTTCCCTTGAGGCAGTAAGCCCCAAGAATCCTCGCCAGCTCCTTATCCGCTACATTCATGTAGTCCGCGGGAAGAGCGCCGTCGGTGCCAGAGATATCCACCGGGGCCATAATCATCTGGTTCATGATCGGCCCTTGTTTCTTGGCTCCCGCAGTGTCGAATCGCACCACAAGGGTGGCTCTTCTCTCCAGCGCTTCAGGATTCGCCGTGTACTTGATGATCGGAATGGTGATGCCTGCCGGGTTCGGTTTTGCTGCCTTCGTGTCAAACGAGATGTGGTAGGCCGCCCCGGGCCATTTGGGCGTAACAGGAACGTTCACGGCCTTCTCCGGCTGGTTTCCGCAGCCCGCCAAAAGCGCCAATCCGCCGATTGCCAATACGAAGCCTTTTCTCAAGTCATCCTCCTCGTGCCTATCAGACGACGTGCCAGAATAGCACTCTTGTGTCTCATAGGAACAATGGTCGCGAGCAGTTGTCCGCACTGCGGGCGGAATCAGAGGCGGAATATCTTCCGTTCGTAAACGTAGTAGCGGATTGTGTCATGGTAATACCGCACAACACCAGGGCTGAGGATTTCTCCCGGCACAGCTCCTTCGTCAGAGATGTCATGAAGCATCAATGCGGCGGTGCTGGTTAAGATGCTGATCGCCAGGGCCGTGTTGAATACGATCCGGATCGCCGCTGATTTCGTACATGCCGTCTCTTGAGTCAAGAATACATACAAGCCCAAAAGCGTGAGAAAGTCGAGTTCAGGGTAAAACTCAATTCGATATCGATATGTCATCCATGCAAGGGAAAGCATAAGAAAGCAGGGGGACAGAAGACCAGCAGCTACGGCCGCCGTCGATCGCCCCGTGCGCGAAAAAGCGGCCAGGCCGCATTTGCGCAACGCAAAACCCAGAACAACGATGAAGCAGAATGGGATCACATCTGTGAGCAGAAAACTGCTCGGAGGAAGCTCGGTATCTCCAAAGAATTGAGCTTGTGTGCTCGTAAGGAGGAGCTCGCCATTGCTCCCGTGAAACACCCAGATTGGGAAGAAATAGTAAATCAGGCCGAATGGGATGCGTTTGAGATTAAACACACCGTAAGTGCTCAGACTCGATACAAAATTGGGCCACGCATCTCGATTCAAGTAGAGGTCATAATTCGCAAAGGTAGCCGGATTTCCCCAGCGAAAGTAGTTGACTGCACCAGAAGCCGAGATGAAGACGGCAAGCACTGCGAGAGGGACCCAGGTGTTGGGCCGCGCCATGCCTCGGTCGCAACGCCGCATCACGCCGGCTGGCCCCGGGTCTCCGGCCGAAAGGGGCTCGAACGCGAGCACAGAAAGCAGCAGCAATAAAGTCAACGTGAGGCCGATACCCGTGGAGGCGCGCGTAAGCAGGGCCAAACCTGCACAGACCGACATCCAGAATAGGGAAGACAGATCAAATCGGCGGCTTACGATTCCCTTGACGGCGAAGTAGACGAAAATGGATGCGAAGCAATAGGCCCAAAGCATCACTTCGGTCCATATCTCGTCCTTCAGATACGCTGTCGCCCCGCCCGCAAAAACAAAGTACGACATCACAATTCCAACTGGCCACAATTTGGCGGCATTCGCGGCGGCCGAGCGGCACACCAGCAACACGGCACGGACTTTCGTAACTGTGGAGATGCAAGCCGCGGCAAGGCAGGACCAGAAGGTAATGTCCGTCTGCATTTTTCCTACCAGCCATAGCGGGAGACGCAATAGGGCGCACCATATCCCCCAATACGCATAAACATGGCCATTGCGCAGATAGCCATCGTCTCCCACCACCTGCGGATCGACGTCAAATTGACCGCGTAGAAGATGCTCGAGCATGCTGTTGAAGGTCAGCCTGATTCGGTCGCTTCCGTTGATCCTCCATGACATCGCCAATAATGCTCCGTAATAAATGAGCATGAGCAAGACGAGTCCAAAATATCGTTTGCGATTGTGGAGAAGACCGCATCCAACGATCCCCCCCTCTGCTTCTTCAGGATGAGAGTCTCGAAGGATCTCGCTGGATCGCGATGCCGGGGATTCAAGTGCAGAGTCAGGACGGCTGGTCATGTCTGACATGGCCGAATCATAGCAGCCAATGTTTCTCCCCGGTGCGGACCTCCAGAAACACCAGGTACCGGGGCGAATCCTGCAATGAAGCATGCAGCGAACCCGGCTGTGAATCTCGTTGCAGCTTTGCCGAGGAACGCACAGCGAAATCTCAACAATGGATATCCCATCGGCGAAAGCACCGCTAGGTAAGAAAGGGCCACTTGGGCGAAACCCTCGATAGCTGGTTGATCCACATGTCATTAAAGAGCGGAACAATGCATTGCACAGTTCCGGGAATCGGCATCATTCCAACGCCCGCCATCACGTCAGACGCAGAAGCGATGCTCGGAGCCCCGCCAGGCCGCGCCTTGCCTGGCGGCGTGCGCATTGCCCTCCAATTGCCCCGGCCCCGTACAACGACCACGCTCGTCCCGGAAGGAACAGCCATGTAGGCAATCTCCCGCATATCGTTCCATTCGGGAAGCACAAAGTTGGCAGTGCGCAGGAACTCCATGTACCACTTTTGCCGATCGTCATTTTTGTACTTGTCAGTCGCCTTCCAAATCGCTTCGGCCACCGATCGTTCAAACCATGACCGGCCCAATGTTCCCGCTGATCCCTTGCGAACGCCTCCGTCATAGGCGCGATAAAGTTCCAACGGACCTCTAAGAACAACAACCTCCACGGGGTCGAGCAGAGGCTTCTTCTCCCAGAGATAGTTGGCAGTTTGGGTGGAAATCGTCTCGGGAGTGTCGGCGGTGCTGCCCGGCTTCGCGAATTGCTTGCGATGGAAAAACATGGAGGAGAATTCGGGGCGCGACAGCACAGCCTGTAACTCGCCCTTGATCCTGTGTGGGTCGGGCATTGCGGCACCTCGACTTTCCTGAAACGTTAAACCGAATGAGAGAGTGAGACCAGAATCCTATCAAATTATGCAGCGAACGTGACCTGCAACCCGGCCCTGCAATTCACAGGAATCGAAGAGATCGGCCAGTGAACAATGCTTCGCAAGCGGCGCATCGGCAGGCTCTAAGCTGCTCCTGACCCTATGCAGGGGAGCAAACAAAAGAGCGCTCGAAATCTCACTCCCGGGTCTTCTTCTTGATAGCCTGCCTCTTTTTCGCTGCCTTCCCGCCCTTTTTGACCGCCTTGCTTGTCGGCTTCGAGGAGCCTTTGGCGCTCGTACTGGTCGTTGCCAGCAACGGAATCAGCTTGCCTGCCATCGGCGACCCAAGACCGGTGCAGGCATCCCATCTTGGCCCTGCCGAGAAAGCTCCGTTGTTCCCTTGGGTAATATCGTTGAACGCTGAGGCAGCTTTTGCGGCATAGATGGCCGGCTGAATGAACCCAGCCTGGGTTCCGAGCTGCTGGTTGGCTACTGCCACAAGACCGGCCCATAGAGGAGCCACCGCGCTGGTCCCACCGATCACGCTCGTGCTTCCATCCACACGTACTGTATACCCGGTGGTCGGATCGGCATCGCCGCCCACGTCCGGCACACCGCGCCCGCCTGTACTTGTGCTCGGGGCTGGTACTTTTGCATTCGCCTGCCAGGTCGGAAGGGCGAACGCCGTGCTTACGCCACCGCCGGTCGCGCCCTCGTTGTTGGCCAACTCGTTCCACACCACCTCAGAAGCGATGGTTGCTCCGGTTGCATCCAGTTTCGTTCCCCCGCAAGCCAGCACGTGCGGACTCGACGCAGGAAAGTCGACGTTGTTTCCCGTCAAGCCATCCGTCGATCCGTCATCGCCGGCCGCAACCGTGACGGTAATGCCCAGCGCCGCGGCTGACTGGCAGGCAGCGTCCAATGCGGTCAACGACTGCTGCGTCCAGGTAGATTCCGGCCCGCCCCAACTGATCGATATCACGCTTGGCTTGTTGGTCGCGTCATGCACTGCGGTGGTAATCGCGTCGATAAATCCCTGGTCTGTGTTGGGCGCAAAGTACACGGCGATTTTCACGCCAGGCGCCACCGATCCCGCCACTTCTATGTCCAGCATTACCTCACCATCCGAGCTGCTGACCGTCGACGGGGCATTCTTCCCATTGTCGACGCTCACGGCAGTGATGCCAGGCGCGGCCACGCTGAGCGTCTTGAAGTAGGCGGTCAGGTCAGTCTGCCTGTAACCGCCGCCAAGTTCAATGATGCCGATTGTCTGTCCTGCTCCGCTGGCGTTCGCAGGGAATTGATAGGCCTCGGCTACCTGGGGCGGCGTGTAACTGCTGGGCGCCTGAGATGGCTTGGGCTTGGGTTTGTGCACGCGAAAGTGGGGCTTTGCCTGGGGTCGGTTGTCCAGGCCCAGTACAGCCTCCACCATGCCCGTCAGCGAGGCAGGCAGTTGAATCCCGCCCTCGCGCAGCCGGTACTCAACTCCATCAATTGTCTTCTGTTGCAGCACCACGCCAAATGCTTTTTGGATGTCCGCGCAAGTGCCGGTAAGCTGCAAAGTGCGCCGCACCGCTGAAGTGGGATCGGGTTCAACCTTCAGATGAAACTCCCGAGCGAACGCCCGAATCAGTTTGATCGCTGAAGGATCGCCACCGTGGTGCTCTTTAAACTCAGTTCGGCTCACACGGACAGGCCCGCTTGCCCGGCCGCCGCGCCGGTTGATCTTCAGCGGTTCCTTGCGTTTCACAATCACTGACACCGTCATTTTCGATTTGGCCGGCGTAGCCTTGAGCCGGACTGCGTTGGCAGCAGCAGCTTTCTCGCTACCGGGTAGAACGACGCGTTCCTGCTCCGCAAACTTCGTTGTTTGGGCCGACGGGGATTTGGTGGTGGGGGACTTCGCCATGACTGGCCTCCTTTTTGACCGAACTCTAGTCCGAGACATCTACTCGATGACTCCGAATGATAATCGAACTTCCCGGAGCGATGTAAACGTACCTGCCGCACACCGCCAGCCGGAAAGACCTTAACTATTGCACCAGCCGGTAAAGATCAACGCCACCGTTGTAATTCGGCACGTAGATCTGGCCACCGTCAATGACCGGAGGATCAAACTTGTTGAACAGAAACTGGACGCCAAACTGTTGCGAGTCCCACAGAACCTTCAGCGACCCATCCCCAGCGAGGTGTACTGGATCATAGACCAGCAGGCGGCCGTTTACCACGTTCGCGTTGGCGTTGCCGTATGGAACTGTGCACACCAGGATCGCTGAGTTAGGATCAGCCCCGTTGCTCGACCCGGAGCAGAATCCGCCTGGCATGCCGCCCGGAGGATTTCCCCGCACATCCGCGCTCGCATATTCGTTGCTCTCGGCGATGTAGGTTAAAGCCCCAGTTGAACTCACTGCCCATCTATGCAGTTGCGCATTTTCACCCCAGGCAAAGATGGTCCACGATTGCAGCACCGGGTCAAAGAACTGCACCGGGGTCATGTGCAGATGTGCCGTATCGCCCCATGGAAAGAAGTTTAGAGTCGTCTGGTTGGCGGGGCAGGGATCAACCGGCCCGGGACTCATGGTCAGCCATACAGGGGGCGCTGCCAGTTTCTTGCAGTTCGTCTTTGGATTTGCAAGGTCCGCAAGAGTCGTTCCGCCCAGGCTCGCTGTTTTGATGGGATAAGCGATTCCGTCCTTTCCGGTGGCCACGCAAACACCGATGGAAAAAATGCAGGCTGGACCAGCCGATCCCCAGTCTTCGTCCGCCCAGGCGCCAGAAGCCATCTGCGGAAAGACAAGCAGAGTTGGGATGCCCTGGTCATTGACCTTCGCCTCCAATCTTGCATTCTTCAGCGGCATGTTCATGCCGCCGCCAACCGGAGTGAGAGTTGCAGTGGACGCGCTCATCCCAGCCAACCTTGCGGCCGGAGCGGCTGTCTGTCCGCTTCTGGCCAGGTCAGTCCAGGGTGTCCAGTGATCCACCACCTGCAGGGTGGCCGGAACTCCTCCCGCTGAAGGCGTGTACTTCAGTTTCAGGAACGATTCGCCCCACTGGCTCACGCCGTCGAAATCCCCATTGCCGGTCAGGACATAGAGGAACCCTTGCGCATCGGCGGCCGCGCCCTGCCCAGCCATCCAGACACCGGCACCCTCGCCGGCCGTCATTGCTAGCATCGCACTCATCGTGTTGCTGGCCACATCGAAGGCGAAGCAAAATCCAGAGGCGCCTGTGCCCGTTTCGAAGATCGTGCCCGAACAGCCGAATACGGTCTTTACGCCGTTGATGTTTGTCTCAACCAACGACGATCGCTGTTTGCGCATCTGGGAATTGAACACCAAGTTTCCACTCGGTTCCTGTACAAGCACCGGCGGAACCACCTGGCTCCCATCCGCCACATTCAGCACAAACATGAAGTACCGCGCCGTTTGCGGGTTTCCCGTTTTGTCCGGCGAGACCCAGCAGACCTGGTACAGACGCTGCGTGTCCGCGTCGATCACGCCCGTAGAAAGACAGCCCCAATGTTGATTGATGTTATGGGAATCGATTGTCGTAGATCCATTGATTGGGGTTCCCAGCGTCAGCTGCCAGATGCCGGAGCCATCATGTGCGTCCACTCCGCGCACTACATCGGCCATCGATGGCAGCTCCATCACATCGTGGATACCGAGCGTCGTTGTCACATTCGGCAGAATGAGCGGCTGTGCTTCCATGCCCCGCGCATCTCCGATCACCGGAACGATCGTCGCCCGGACAATTCCCTTTGTCGTTACGGACGCCTGAGATAGCTGCGTCTCATTTTGGTTCCAGCCGCTTCTCGAATTGTCCGCGGCGCGAGTCAGCCATGGCACCATGGTCGTTTGAGCCCAGCAGTTCCCTGAGGCCGCAAGAAGACATGTACAGATGAGCAAACTGAGGCAAGAGAGCTTCATGAGTCCTCCGGATAGCGCGATCGAAGCGTCAGTCACGTCCTGTGCAGAGTGGCCCAGGCAATCGTGTTCGAAACAAATCGGCAGGTTTGACTTCAAGGCGGATTACGAGCTTCGCAGACCGCAATCCATGGATCGTCCGAAACGATAGATCCATACTTGGGTTGCCCGGCAAAGCGTTCAAATCGAGCCTTGGGCCTTCTCCAGAGCACTCTCAATATGGACCTATCGTTTGCGGGCGAATACATATCAGGCGCAACACCACGTGCCATAGAAATAAGATCTGCACTGCCGTTCAGCTTACTGCTTGGTCAGGGTTGCAACTGAAATATGCGGCCAGTCAATTCCAAGGAAGTGAAGAATGACCGTTTGGGTGTACTGCACTGCAGAAACGTGCTGCCATCCGGGTTCTGCACCGTCTCGATCCAAAAGATCGCGTTGAGTGTAGTCGCGTTGGCGTTGTTCACGACAAAGGGAATGTTGCCGATGTTGCCGCTCGGGGCGGGAATTGCGATCGTTGCCCCGGGCTCCGCTCCGGGCGGTATCGCGGTTGCTGGAGCGGTTACGTTGACCGATGCCGTGGAAATGACCAGCACCGTCGTGTGGATAATTTCCTGGCCCAGTATCGCCGCCTGCAAAAGAAGATTTGGATTCTGCACGTACGGAAGCTGGATGCCCGGTGGAAGCGGCGGATTCTGAAATGGCAGCAGATAGGGAAGG